>JBAQMJ010000037.1:0-4288 GCA_049302695.1 Minisyncoccales bacterium | reverse complement strand
TGATTATAGTGGGGCAGGCATCCTTGAGATTTTATATGGAAATTCAGGAGCTGATCCAACATTAAGTGCAATGACAATAAAAAATAATGGCAACGTCGGCATTGGGACGACGAATCCTTTAGGATTGTTTACAATTGCAAGCAATGCAGAAGATGGCGTTGGGAGTCCAGCAAAAGGTCTTCTTTTCGTAGATACTCTTTCTGGAGTTGCCAACCAATGGTCCCATGCTGCAATATATTCTGTAGGATCAACTGGTTTTAACGGAAACTTAATTTTTGCAACAGATGGAGATGCGGCATTGAGCAATAATCCTACAGAAAAAATGAGGATAACAAGTTCTGGCTCTGTTGGTATTGGAACGACAATACCGGGAGCAAAGCTTGATATTGCATCAGTTGAAAATATTTCTTCCCCATTATTGCATATTGGAGGAAATATCTCCTATCATGGATCGACTACCCCCATGTTAAGTTTAGATGGTAATGGATGGAATGGAGTATATTTATCTCTTCGTAATCGATTCGTAGGAAATGGTCACGTTGATAGCTCTTGGTTTTTAACAAATGGTCATGCTGGTTGTCGTTTTGGTAATAATTTTATTATTGGATTTAAAGATCATACTGATGGTACCGAAATAGGGGGATGTACTGCATATGCAAGAACAGATGTGGCTATAGCCCAGAACACTGGTAATGTCGGCATCGGAACAACGACTCCAGCTGTTAAATTAGCGGTAAGTGGAGCAATAGAGTCACTTACAGTTCCCAATAGTGACATAAATGGTTCGGGTTTTATTTTGACCGACGAAGCTACAAGTGTACGATGGCAAATTCATTCTCACGGAAATGTTTTAAGAATGTTTAATGGTTCCACCGAAACTATTGTTGGCGACCAGACTTCATCTTTAAGGTTTAAAGAAAATGTTAGACCACTAACAAATGCATTAGAAAAGATTAATTTATTGGAGCCAGTATATTTTAAATATAAGGCAGATTATTATGATGGTAGGGAAAGTCTTGGATTGATTGCCGAAGATACTATAAATATCATTCCAGAGGCAGTGTCTTTGGATGGGGAAGGTCAACCCTATTCTATAAATTATGGTATTTTGAGTACTGTTGCGATTAAAGGTATTCAAGAACAGCAGAAGGAGATAGATCAATTAAAAGAAATAGTCTGCTTAGACCATCCTTTGATAGAGATTTGTAAATAGTGGCGGAGAGGGAGGGATTCGAACCCTCGAGTCGCTTGCGCAACTAACACCTTAGCAGGGTGCCCCATTCGACCACTCTGGCACCTCTCCAAACATGTTGTCATAATATACAAAATAAGGGTTTTGGTCAACCCAACTCTATCTCTCTAGCGATGGTTAAACCCCAGACTTCTTTTGCTCCGTTTTCTTTTAAAACTCTAGCGCATTCGTTCATTGTCGCGCCAGTAGTATAGACATCGTCTAAAAGAAGAATGACTTTGTTTTCTATTTCTTTTTTGTTTTTAACTTCGAAACAACCAACAATATTATCAACCCTTTCTTTTCTATTAAGTTCCATCTGCGGTTTGGTTTCTTTAATTTTAACTAAAGCTATTGAAAGATTGATTCCAGTTGATTCAGAGATTATTTTCGCAACCTCTTCTGATTGATTGAATCCTCTCCTCCTTTTCTTTTTAATGTGCATCGGAACGGGGATGATAACAAAACTTTTGTCGATTTGGCAATCGATGGCATTCAAGTGGCTTAAAACAAGGAAGGAGAGGGGAATGCTTAATCTCTCTAAATATCCGTATTTGAATTTATGGATTGCCTCTTTGATTATTTTATTATTAAAAGAGGTAGTTGAAAGTATTCTATCAAGACTTCTGTTTTTACAGTTTTCACACTTGCTTCTTTTTTCTAATTTTTCACATAGGCAATATTCAAAAGGATTGATTGGAATTAAAGAAAGGCAATCTTCACAAAGAAAGCTTCCTTCTCTTCTGCAATTGATGCACTTTTTAGGAAAAAATAAGTCGCAAAGACGCTTTAGATATTCCATTGCTTTTTTAAAAATGTTATTATACTAGTATAGCATTTGTCATTGTATTAAAAAATGCTATAATATTTACAATATGCTTTTTGTTAAGAAAAAAAATAAGAAAAGCTTAGGCGTTGATATCGGAACTAAGGTTATCCGAGCTGTTGAGATATCTGAAAATAAAGGAAAGATAACTTTAGAAAATTACGGAGAAGTCAATCTTGATGTCGCTTGCAAGGAATTTTTCAGATCTTTCGACAAGAAGAATCTTAATCCGTCAGTTGATAATATTTCAGCGGCCCTTAAGGCGATAATTGAAGAAACGGGAATCAAAACAAAAAAGGTTGTTTTTTCTCTTCCTGATTTTGCTACTTTTTTTACAACCTTTGAACTTCCTCCGATGAGCAAAAAAGAGATAGCCAACGCTATCGGATTCGAAGCTAGAAAATACATTCCTCTTCCTTTGTCAGAATTGGTTTTAGATTGGCAATTGATGAGCAAGGAGCCGTCCCCTAAAGAAAATAGCAAGATATTGGTTATGGCCGTCCCGAAGATTATCGTTGAACAGTACAAGACTATTGCTGAACAAGCAGGATTGGAATTAACCGCTCTTGAGGCTGAAGCCATGGCTCTTAAAAGGGCAGTTATGAGGAAAGACAATACAACTTCTTGTTTATTGGAAATAGGCTTTCAGTCAACGAATATAAATATCATCGAGGATGGCTTTATGAAGATGAGTTTCAGTTTTGATATGGCTGGTAAAGATTTAACTTTTAGTCTTTCTGAAACTTTGAATATTTCAACGGGAGAAGCTGAGGAGATAAAAAAGAAGCAGGGATTATTGATTAACGAAGAAGGAAATATTTCTCATATTTTAATTCCCATTCTTTCAGTTATTTCCGAGAGGACAAGAAAAGTTATTAAAGACTTTGAAAGCAAGGGAGGGAAGAGGGTGGAAAAAATAATCATTGCCGGAGGAACATCATTAATGCCTGGAATATTGGAGTACTTTATCGAAAGCTTAAATCAAGATGAAAGTCAAAAAAAGGAAGTTAATATAGCTAATCCATTTGTTGACATTATTTATCCCCCGATTTTAGACAAAAAAATAGGGGAGATCAATTCAATATATGCTATTGCTCTAGGCGAGGCCTTGAGAAAGTTTGAATAAGGAAGTATAATATATTCAAGAATAAAAAATATTTATGGCTATTGAAATAGAGTCGGTAAAAAAGGGAGGCTCTGGCAAAGAAAACATTGCCCTTGTTTTTTCAATATTAATTTTATTGGCTTCTTTTGGATTCTATTTTTATTATTCGCAAATAGTTCTTAGTCAGAAGAAGGTAGAATTATCTAATCTTAATTCAGAATTGTCTAATTTAGGACAGGAAGATATTGCATCAAAAGAAGCTGAATTAGCTTTGGCTGGAAAAGAAATCAATGATTTTAAGGTTCTTTTCCAAAATAATCCCAAGGCATCAGCTTTTTTTGTAGTTTTCCAAGAGTGGGTTCATCCTAAGGTGTCTTACTCTGGTTTTAATTTTGATATTGCTTCAAGGAAAATAAGTATGAGCGGAACGACTAGTGGATTTCAAAATGTAATGCAACAGATAGCAATTCTTGATCAAGAGGATACCATTGATGGATATCAAATTTCCAATGTTGCTCTTTCCGAGTCGGGAGCAGTTACTTTTGATTTAGATTTAATCATTAATCAGGCAGTTTTGGAATAATATGGATAAAAAAATATCAACAATTTTAATAATTTCAGGACTTATCCTATTGCTATCTTTAGGCGTAATCTATTTTTTAGCAGTACCAGCCTATAAAGAAGTAGGGGTGCAAGATATTCAAATTCAGCAATTGAAAGATAAGATAGATGATAGAAATAATTATTATACTACAGTTGAATCGCAAGTCTTGGCCTTGGAAGCAGCAGGCTGGTCCTCAAAAAAGGAAAGAATAGAAATTAATTTTATTTCTTCTCCATTTTTTACAGTTAAATTAAATGAATTTTTCAAAACATTGGTTACTGGAAGCGGCATGACTCTTTCCAAGATTACATCGTCTCCAGCTGTTTCTGTAAAAATAGTTTCTCAAACAACTAGCACTAGTAGCGAAGTACAAATTAGCAAAGATACGTCAGATGCTCAGCAGGAAGTCGTAAATACTAACTATTTTAGCCAACTACAAGGCCCAGTAAAGAAAGTTTCTTGCAATCTTTCTGTTATTGGAACATACAATTCCTTTAAAAAATTATTAGCAGATATGGAGAG
>JBAQMJ010000036.1:0-26668 GCA_049302695.1 Minisyncoccales bacterium | reverse complement strand
GACTAAAGACGAACAGAGAAAGTTCAACGATTACATTATTACAAATATTTCTGCAATTTGCGGACAGAGACCTGTTTTAACCGCAGCTAGAAAATCAATTTCTTCTTTCAAATTAAGAGAAGGATTTATTATCGGAGCTAAGGTCACCTTGAGAGGAAAAAAGATGTACGATTTTATGGAAAAGTTTGTTAATATCGTCTTGCCTCGTTCAAGAGATTTCTTGGGTCTTTCTTTGAAAAACGTTGATAGTAATGGAAATTTGAACGTTGGAATTAAAGAGCATATCGCTTTCCCGGAAATATCACCAGAGAAATCTCCTATTATTATTGGAATGGAAATCACAATTGTAACCACTGCAAAGTCGAAAGAAAAAGGATTAGAGTTGTTTAAATTGCTTGACTTTCCCTTCAAGAAAAGTTAAAGTCAACAAGTTGAATTATGGCAATATCATCACAAATAGCAAAATCAGCAAAGCAACCCAAATTCTCAACCAGAGTGGTGAGAAGGTGTTTTAAATGCGGAAGGAAGAGAGGATACATTAGAAAGTTCGGCCTATGCAGAATTTGTTTCAGAGAAATGGCCAACCGCGGTGAATTGCCCGGTGTAAAGAAAAGTAGTTGGTAATATATTAAAGAAATGGACCCAATAGCAGACATGATCAGTTCTATAAATAACGCCTTAGCTGTCAAGAAGAAACAGATAGCTCTTTATCCTTACTCTAATTTCAAGTATTCGATTTTGGAACTTTTGAAGAAGGAAGGCCTTATCGAAAACTTGGATAAGAAAGGAAGGCTTTCTTTAAGAAAGATTATCGTTGATTTGAAATACAATACAGAAGGAGAGCCAGTAATTACAAAGATTAAGAAGGTTTCTAAGCAGGGACAGAGGATTTATTCAACCCACAATGAATTGAAGCCGGTCAAGTCGGGACACGGAATTGCAGTTGTTTCTACTTCTAAAGGTTTGATGACCAACAAAGAAGCTAGAAAGGCAAAGATTGGTGGAGAAGTAATTTGTGAAATTTGGTAATATGTCAAGAATAGGAAAAAAAGAAATTTTAATACCAGCAGGAGTTGAAGTTGCAATCAATGGATTGGAAGTCAGTGTTAAGGGACCGAAAGGATCTTTAAAAATGACTATTGCTCCCGAAATTGCAATTGAAAAGAAAGAGAATGAAATTCATTTCACTCCCAAGAAGCTTGATTTGAAATCAAAAGCTCTTTGGGGTTTGACTAGAACTTTGGTCTCAAACATGGTTGATGGAGTGACTAAAGGATTTGAAAAGAAAATGGAAATCAACGGAGTCGGTTTTAAGGCAGCTGTTGAAGCAAAGAAATTGATTCTATCAGTCGGCTTGTCTCACACAGTTGATATTTCCGCTCCTGAAGGAATTGAATTTAAAGTTGAAAAGAACGTTATCACTGTTTCTGGAATTGATAAAGGATTAGTTGGGCAAGTCTCAGCTGAAATTAGGAAGGTAAAGAAGCCTGAACCATATAAAGGAAAAGGAATTAGATACGTTGGAGAAATTATTAAGAAGAAGCTTGGCAAGAAGGCCGCAGCTGGTGCATAATACGAATATGTTAGAAAAAAAAGCAAAAAGAATAATAAGACACAAGAGAGTGAGAGCAAAAGTTTTGGGCAGCGAATCAAAACCCAGGCTTTGCGTTTTCCGTTCAGCTACTCATATCTATGCTCAGTTGATTGACGATGTTAAAGGCAAGACAATTTTGGCTGTCAACGATGTTGATATTAAGGGAAAAGACAAGAAAACTGATTCAGCTAAAAAGATTGGGAAGATGATTGCTGAAAAAGCTATTGAAAAGAAAATCTCCGAAGTTGTTTTTGATAGAGGAGGATACCAATACCATGGCAGAGTCAAGGCTTTAGCCGAAGGTGCAAGAGAAGGCGGATTAAAATTCTAAAATATGAAAAGAGAAAGAAACACAAGGTTTGAAAAAAAGAACGAAGTGAAAGATGAATTTGATTCAAAGCTTTTAGATTTGGCCAGAGTGACCAAAGTTACTGGAGGAGGAAAGACGATGAGATTCAGAGCTGTTATCGTTGTTGGAAACAAAACTGGCAAGGTAGGAATCGGAGCTGCCAAGGGTCTTGATGTTTCACAAGCGATTGAAAAGGCGACTAGAGTAGCCAAGAAAAACGTTAGAGAGATTCCTGTTCACGAAGGAACAATTCCTTTTGAGGTTGATGCTAAGTTCGGACCTTCAAGAGTCATCTTGAAACCTCAGATAAAAGGCAAAGGTTTGGTTGCTGGGGGAACAGTGAGAATTATTTGTTCTTTAGCCGGCATTCAAGACATTTCTTCAAAGACATTATCAAGAACTAGAAACAAATTGAACAACGCCAGAGCAACCATGAAGGCTTTGTCTAAATTGAAGAAGCAATAATATGATGCAATTACACGAACTACAAAAGAATAGCACTGCCAAGAGAAAGAAGAGAGTAGGCAGAGGCGGAAAGAAAGGAACCTACTGTGGAGGCGGAGGCAAAGGACAGAAAGGAAGAGCTGGTGCCAAATTTAAGCCTTTGATCAGAGAATGGGTTAAGAAGTATCCTAAGCTAAGAGGATATAACTTCAACGTCCTATCAACTGTTTCAGTTGTTAATTTGGATGTTTTAGAAAAGGAATTTGAAGCTGGCGCAGTTATTACTCCTGAAGCTTTAGTCGCTAAGAGAATTGTTAGAAATGTTGATGGAAAATCTCCTTTGGTAAAGATTCTAAGCGTTGGAGAAATCAAGAAAGCTTTGACTATTGAAAACTGCACTATCTCTAAGGTTGCTAAAGAAAAGATTGAAAAAGCTGGCGGAACTGTTAAAGTTAAAGCAGCTAAGCCGGTTGTCAAAAAAGAAAAAGCAGCAAAAGTTAAAAAATAACCTATGTTCAAGAAATTTACGCAAATTCTTAAGGCCAAAGATCTAAGATACAAAATACTCTTTGTCTTGGGAATTTTCGCTATTTTTAGATTGATGGCCAACATTCCCGTACCGGGAATCGATGCATTGAAGATTAAGCAGTTCTTCGCTGGCAATCAATTCTTAGGAATGATGAACCTTTTTACTGGCGGAGCAATGGATAATCTTTCAATCGCCATGCTTGGCCTTGGACCATATATTACAGCCACCATCGTCTTCCAATTATTGACGATGATTTTCCCAGCATTCGAGAAGATGTATAAGGAAGAAGGAGAAGCAGGCAGACAGAAATTCAATCAGTACTGCAGAATAGCTTCAGTTCCTTTGGCAATGATCCAGGGATACAGTATGTTATTCTTCTTGAAAGCTCAGAATGTAATTTCAACTTTTGATTTACCGACTATTATCGCTGCTGTATTGGCAATTACTGCCGGTTCAACTGTGATGATGTGGCTAGGAGAATTAGTTTCAGAAAAAGGAATCGGCAATGGAGTCTCTTTATTGATTTTCGCTGGCATCGTTGCTGCTTTTCCAAGCAGTATCCAGCAGATGTTCTTAGCTTTTGATCAGAGCCAATTGTTCTCATATATTTTATTCTTTATTTCTTCTTTGATAATTATCGCTGGAGTGGTTATGATTACAGAAGGAAGAAGGAATATCCCCGTTTCTTACGCTAAGAGAGTCAGAGGCAATAAAATGTACGGAGGAGCTTCAACTTATTTGCCTTTGAATATTAACCCAGCTGGAGTTATCCCGATCATCTTTGCAATAGCCTTATTGACTATTCCTTCGATGATTGCGACTGGATTCGGATGGACCTGGGTTGCTGATATCTTGAACAATGCTTGGATATATGGAATTCTATATTTTATCTTAGTTTTTGCTTTCACCTTTTTCTACACTGCTGTTACATTCAATCCTAAAGACGTTGCAACCAATTTACAGAAGATGGGAGGATTTGTTCCAGGCATTAGGCCAGGAGAAAATACCGCTCAATACTTGCAAGGAATTTTAAACAGAGTCTTGATTATCGGAGCAACTTTCTTAGGCTTTGTCGCTATCTTGCCTTCAATTGTCCAGGGAGTGACTGGAGTCCAGCAGTTCAGTTTCATGATTGGAGGAACATCATTATTGATTGTGGTCTCTGTAGCTTTGGAAACAATGAAACAGATTAAGGCCCAATTGGAAATGAGAGAATACGATTCTTAATTTTGAAGGGTAGAAGGTAGGGATGACCTACCTTCTATTTTTTTTGTTTTCGCGGTATAATAAGGTATAAGAAATAAGAATAAATATATGAATAACTCTCCTTTGATTTTAATACTGCTCGGTAAATCTGGCTCAGGAAAAGGAACCCAGGTTAATTTATTAAAAGAGAAGTACGGATTGGATTATGTCGGCAGCGGTGATCTATTGAGAGAAAGAAAAAAGACAGATGATTTCATGGGTAAAAAGATTGCTGAGGTTATCGATAATGGAGGCATAATTCCAACTCCAGTTATTTTCAATCTTTGGTTAAAGAGATTTGAAGAATTAAAAAAGAAAGGTTCTTTGAATGGGATTGTTCTTGATGGTTCGCCAAGGAAGATTAAAGAAGCTTATTTAATGGATGAATCCTTGGAATGGTTTGAGTGGGATAAGAATGTCATGGTTTTGCTAGTTGATATTTCTGACGAAGAGGCTATTAAAAGAATCGGAAAAAGAAAGATTTGTCCTAAGTGCGGAAATATTCTTATCGTTCCGACCGAAGAAGATATCAGTGTTTGCGCTAAGTGTGGAGGAGAGTTAATTGTTCGTCCAGATGATTCAATTGAAGGAATTAAGAAAAGACTAGGGTGGTTTAAGACTGAAGTTGGACAGGTAATTGATTTCTATAAGAGCAATAATAGGTTGATTATTATAAATGGAGAGCAATCAATTGAGGGCGTATTTAATGATATTGTCAAAGAAATAGAAAAATGATTACAATAAAAACAAAAGAAGAGATAGAGGTGATGGCTAAGGGCGGAAAAATCTTGAAGTCGGTTGTTGATGCATTAGGCGAGAAAGTTGCCGTTGGAGTAAATGGATTAGAAATGGAAAAAATGGCCGAGAAGATGATTGAAGAAACTGGAGGCAGAAGTAATTTTAAAGGACAGGACGGTTTTCCGTCTTGTCTCTGTTTTTCAATTAATGAAGAAATAGTCCATGGGATTCCTGGCGAGAGAGCTTTAAAGAATGGAGATGTGGTTACCATTGATTTGGGAATCTTTTTTCCATTGAATAAATTTGTAGAAAATATTGATGAGAAAAAGTTTCCTAACTTGAAGAATGGTTTTCATACTGATATGGCTAGAACATATGTAGTTGGGGATGCTGACCCCGAAGTTCAAAGGCTCATTAAAGCCAGTAAAAAGGCTTTAAAGAGGGGTATTACCAAGGTTAAGCCGGGAAATACGTTTGGCGAATTGGGAGCTGAAATACAGAAGTTTGCTGAGTCTCAGGGGTTTGATGCCATTCGTGATTTATGCGGCCATGGGATTGGAGCAGATCTGCATGAAGATCCTGATGTTTTGAATTACGGCAGAAAGAATTGGGGAGATATTATGGAAGAGGGGATGGTCTTTTGCATAGAGCCCATGCTTTCGATGGGCAGCCACAAGATTAAAAAAGGCAAAGGAATAACTTATATTACAGAAGATAAATCACTGAGCGCTCATTTTGAAGATATGGTGGCTGTCACGGCCGATGGAGTGCAGGTCTTGACAGAATAAATAGATGGTTTATAATATAGGCATGGATGCTAAGGCGTTCTTTGAGATGGGGCTCGCGCCCCAAAGGACAGACCGGTGCGAGGCAGCACCAGTGAACACCGCTCGCGCAGTTTGTGAGCGGGACGCAGAGAGACTTATCTCTCTGGAAAATCTAATGGCCAAGAAGGGGTGGCCGTCAGCATCATAAAAGTTTTTCCCCCTTCTCTTTTTTTATTTGCTTTTTTATTTTATTTCCGTATAATATTTATATAAGGAACGAATAAAGTGCAGAATCTTTTCTACATTTTATCCGTTCCTCAAGTCGTAGCTACTTTAGAATTTGAGGTTCGGTCGCTACCAATATGGTGCGAAATGGAATAGAAGGCGAACACATGCTCGAGCAAGACGCATTAAAAGAAGCTTTCTCTCCTGTAGAGGAGAGAGACATGGCACCGACACATAACCAAGTTGTTCCCCACTTCCAGCATTTCCTGGGACCAGGGAAAAGTCCTCGCGGTCCCTATACCGCCGACACAAGGCCGACAGCGTTCCAGTTATATGGTCCGCAAAGTGATTAAACATCACTCCTTTTTTTTGTAAAAAATAATATGAAGTGATAGAATGATTGTATGAGAAAAAAAGATGCTGAATTTAGATATGACGCTTTGAATGACGATTGGGTAATTATAGCACCCAAGAGGGCAGACAGATTTAAAGCAAAAGGAGATCCGGCTCAAATCGGAGATTGTCCTTTTTGTAAGATTGAACAACAAGAGAAGCCAGTTCTTGTTTATTCTCATAGGAATAAAAAAGACGTTAAGGATTTAAAAGACTGGACTACTGTAGTTATTCCTAATAAATATCCCATGCTTGTTCCTTCTAAAAAAAAGGAAGAAGAAAAGAATGGTCCATACAAAAAAATCAAAGCAGGAGGTTTTCATGAAGTCATAGTTTTCAGAGACCATAACAAGGATTTTCCTCAATTATCCTTAAGCGAAATAGAGGAGATAATTGATACATATGAAGACAGAATCAATGAATTTAAAAAACACGACTTTGTGAAAGCCGCTATTGTTTTCCATAATCGAGGAAAATCAGCCGGAGCAACCCAGCCCCATCCGCATTCTCAAATTTTAGGAATTCCTTTGATTGATAAAGAGTTTAAAATAACTTTGGAGAATTCAGAAAGGCATTATGAAGAAAATGCTGAATGCTTGCAGTGCTTGATTAATAGAACAGAAAAAAAAGATAAAAAGAGGATTGTTTTTGAAAATAACGATTTCCTTTGTTATGTTCCTTTCGCTCCCAAGTTTGCCTTTGAAGTAGTTGTTGTTCCCAAGAGGTATTCTCCTAAGTTTGAGTCAATAATGGAGAAAGAAAAAAAGAGCCTAGCTGAAGTTATAAAGAAACTAACTTCCAAGTTATTTACTGGATTAAACAATCCATCATATAATTTTTATCTCCGTACAGCTCCTTTTGATAAAGATTACTCTTTTTTTCATTGGTATATTGTCTTGGTTCCAAGAATACAAACTTGGGCCGGTTTTGAACTAGGGTCGGAAATGGAAGTGTCAACCATTCTTCCGGAAGAAGCAGCTGAATTTTTAAGAAAACAAAAATAAAAAAATATATGAAACCATTAATTGTTGCCAACTGGAAGTGTAATCCTTTAACCCTAAAAGAAGGGGAGGAATTAGTTGAGAGAATAGAAGAAGGAATCAATGGATTCAATAGCGCGGAAGTAGTTATTTGCCCTCCTTTTGTTTTTCTTCCTTTCTTGATTCAGAGATCAGATTTGCCTTTTGGAGCGCAAAATTGTTTTTCTGGAGACAAGGGTCCTTTCACTGGAGAAATATCAATCAAAATGCTTGAAGAAATCGGAGTTAAGTATGTAATTGTCGGACATTCAGAAAGGAGAAATACATTTAAAGAAACTAGCGAAGAAATTAATTTGAAATTATTGAGAGCTTTAGATTCATCGATAACGCCGATTCTTTGTATTGGTGAAAGCAGGGAAGAGAGGCAAAATGGAAAAACTTTTAATGTTTTAACTGAACAATTAGAAAAATGTCTTTTGGGAGTCAGCAAAGATAACTCTAGTAAAATAGTTTTAGCTTATGAACCGGTTTGGGCCATTGGAACGGGGGAGTCGGCTAATGTTTCTGATATTGGGGAAGTGAGAGTTTTTATCCGTGAATTCCTGTCTAATAAGTTTGGAAAAGAGAATTGTGAAAAGATAAGAATATTATACGGAGGCAGTGTTGATTCAAATAATATTCATTCTTTTGTCGCTGAAGCTAGAATGAACGGGGCTTTAGTCGGAGGAGCTTCTCTTAAGGCTAATGAGTTTTTGAAGTTGATAAAAACCGCCTAAAGCGGGTCTGTTCTAAAGTGATTCGGTATTATTTTGGCAAGAAGATTTTACGTCCGCAGGGATTTATTTTCTCTGCGGACGTTGTGCAACGAACCAGATTGTTTTAGCGCTTAGAACAATCCATATTTTCCTCCATATTTTTGTTTCAAGAGAGCGCACTCTCCGCAGCTAAGGCCATATCGAGGGATAAAATGCACCTTAAGTGGACCAGTCTCATTAAAGCGGGGCATTTTTCTCGACGAGCAATAGGGTCATCACCTGCTCAACAGATAAGAACGATTGAACAACTCATAAGTGTCCCAATCCTCCTAGTACCAATGTACTGGTTTTAATATATCAATTCATTTCTAAATTTACAAGTACCTTAATATTGTGCGACATATATACCAGAACATATTTAAAGGGGAGAGGTGATCTAATTTTTCATGTTTTTTCCCGAATGGAATTGCCTGTGAACATCTCTTAATCTCTTATTCGTCACATGAGTATATATCTGAGTTGTGGCAATATTCTTGTGTCCCAAGAATTCCTGAATAGTCCTTAAATCAACTCCTTGTTCAAGCAAGTCAGTGGCGTAGCTGTGCCTTAAAGTGTGCGGAGTGGTAAAGAAAGGAATATTAGCTAAAGTGGCATACTTCTTAACCAATCTTTCTATCGATCTAGGCGTTAAACGTCCCTCTGAGGCGTTTTTAGCTCGATAGTGAATAAAGAGAGCTTTATCATCGTCATCGCGTGTTTTAAGGTATTTTTTGACCCAATCCAAGGCTCGTTCTGAGAAGTATACAGTCCTGGAATGCTTGCCTTTGCCGATAATGCCCAATTCCAAATCTTTCTTATCACTCAAGGCCTTAAACTGCTCTCGATTAAGAGCAACTAGCTCAGCTATTCTGAGGCCAGTTGAAAAAAGAGATTCTAAAATAGCTCGGTCTCTTAGTCCGTCGGTTTTTAAAACGTTGGGAGCAAGAAGCAGTTTTTCTACTTGATCTAAAGTTAGAAATTTTATAGTATTTTCTTTTTTTGCATCCTTGGGCAATTGTATCTTATTGGCCGGCAAAGAGATGATATCCTTATCAGTGAAAAAGCTTAAAAGAGATCGTAGGGCGATCAAATAATAGTTCTGAGTCAGCTTGCTTAGCGGAGTTCCTCTGGAATCTTTAAATCTGGCCAAGAATAATCTGTAGTCCCAAATGTCTTCAGGAGTCAAATCGTGCGGCAACATATTTTCTTTATTCTTAGCTTTGAGCCAGATAACAAATTTATTCAAATAGCGGCTGTAGTTTTTCTGAGTGTTATCAGAAAGACCTTTTTCTATTTCACAATAGTCTAAGAAGTCAGGAATCTGTTTTATAATTGGTTTGTTGGATTTTTGCATAGTCTAAGAGTCATTATTATTGTAGGAACGTAAATTAGAGGCTTTCTGTAGAACATTGATTAATTGTTAAACATTTTATTTTTCATTTTTGAAAATTATTTATAAAAATATTTTAGGGAAGAATGTAAGATGAATTAGATATCAAATCATTTCTATAAACGCATTTTAAAAGGTCGCGTTTTTAGGTTTAAAAGGTGTAAAACAGCGATATGTGTGTAACACAGCATTTGAAGCCCCCTATAACGTCGCTTAACCTACATTGTACGACGTTTATGATTTAATAATATATCAGGGTTTGTGCCCTGTCAAGTACTATTCCCTAGTTATATTTGTTAAAAAATAAGAACCCTTAATCAGCACTCATTTTAAATGAAAAATGATTAAGGGTTATTCACACCGCAATACATTTAGAGCCAATGGCTTCAGCGAATTTTTCTCGAGCCATTTTTTTCTCTCTCTCGAAGATTGCGTATTTTAACACTTCCTCGAGTCCGTTCTCTGCCTCAATTTGAGATAGTCCATTTCGAATGTCCCTTATGAGGAGATTCAGCTTTTTTTCAAAGTCCGTGGCGTACACTTTATGCCTCCATGAACGAAACATTCTCATTGCTGATGTGGAAGAAGATATCGGGTTGCAGCGGTTGCGCTGCTTCACCTACCCGGTTACCTTGGTTGTCTTTCTTCCACTGGACGACCAGCTGGCCGTCTTTTTGGAATCGGGGCTTTCTGGCTTCCAGGTTGATGCTGACTGTGTGGCAGTCCGAAACCTGTTCGTTGTTCTTGAAGAATGGGTTCAGGAATACCCGAATCCTCCAGAACGATTCTGAAAGGAGTTTTTGGAGATCATCTTCGACAACACTCCTTCTTTCAACGAACTCTGTGGAGGGTTCAGCATTCTCATGGTTTGCGAAGACGTATCGGACCATCCAGTACCTGCTTCTCTTTGTCGGGTCCTTTGGGTTTACTCTTTCCTGGCAGAATGCGTCCACCAGTTCGTACCCAGATTCCTTGAGCTCGTTCAAGAGATTTGAGGTCGAACAGTTATCCCGCATATCGACCATATACCCCTTTACCTCTCGGTATCGGCGTATTTGCGACTGTGATTCGGTCTCCGGAGAGATCATGTTCAACGATTTCGGCACCGCTTTCCCGTTGGAAAAGCTTCCCTGAATCATTATCAGGGGCGTGTTTCCGGTTTTATACTTCTGCATCTAAAACACCTCAGAAAGGTTTGAAAGTTTAAAGATTAAAAGGGCTGTAAGATTATGTTTATATTATAAAACTATATATTTATTTTGTCAAGTTTTTGCAATAAACAAAAAAGAGGAATTATTCGTCAGTTACATAGTATCCTCCGATAGTAAATCCTCTTATGGGTTTGTTTTCAGTCCAATTGCCGCTCGGGTCTATCCAAGATATTTTTTCCCAGATTCCCCTGGCTCTCTCCTTAAAGCCAAATGTTTCTTCTCGAGTCACTGAGTGTCCGCAAGTCGGACAACATTTTGTGGTCATATCATCTATACTCAGGAATGTTCCACATTTAATACATTTGCCAATGGCTGCATGGTGAATTTTTTTCAAGGTTCAACACCTTGGTTATATGTATATCCCATTAAGGGATAAAATTCAAGCTCCCTTTCTTCTCTTCCTTTCCGAGTAGTTTTTTATCGCTTCTTCTAATTGTTTTCCTTTAAACTCAGGAAAATATTTTGAGGTGAAAAATAATTGAGAATAGGCGGTGTGCCACATCATAAAGCCAGCTGAATTGTGTGGATCATTTTCGCTTCCAGTTCGAATAACTAAATCAATAGAAGGCAGATCTTTAGTCCAAAGATTGTCCATGATTGTTTTTTCATTAATCATCCCTTTCTTTTTCTGTATCTCTTTTATACAATCAATCATTTCATCGGTTCCGTTATAGGCCATTAAAAAGGTAAGAAAATATTTGTCGTAGTTTTTTGTTCTTTGAATAGCATTTTCAATTGCATCTTTAAGGTCTTGGGGGAAATATTCTTTCCACTTCCCTATTACTTTTATCCTGACCTTCTTTTGGTGGATGTTTTTGTCTTCAGCAATTTTTTCAAATTCTTTTTTAAATATTTTGAAAAGACAATTAACTTCGTTTTTTGATCTTTTGGTTATATTATCCAAAGAAGAACCCCAGATAGTCAAATAAGGGATTTTCATTTGGATTGCTTTTTCGATTATTTCTTCAGCAGAACCAGCTCCTTTTTGATGTCCAATAAAAGCTATTTTGTGGCCAGCAAAAGCGGCTAAACCTTTCTTTTTAGCCCACCTTCTATTGCCATCAGGAATTACCGCTATATGATTAGGAATGTTCATTTTGTGTTTGAATTAAGCTTCCTTCGATTATCTTCAATGGTTGTTTTTCTTGTGTTCTAGCGAAAATGTACCCTAAAAAGAAACACAAAAAAGAGATTAAGATTATACAAATAGTTAATACTATTTTTTCTTCGTTTTCTTTGACAAAATTCAATATTTTTGTTAACATCTGTGTGTTAATAATAAATGCTGATTTATACCTATTATATTAGATTAAAACCAGCAAAGAGTCAAAATGGCAACAACCAAAGCCGCGGGTACAAGCCGCTTGGGAAGAGATTCCAACCCAAAATATTTAGGAGTCAAATTATTTGCAGGCCAAAAAGCTAAAATTGGTTCTATTATCATACGCCAAAGAGGTTCTAAATTCATTGCTGGAAACAATGTAAGGATGGGTTCAGACAATACTCTTTATGCTGTAAAGGCAGGAGCTGTATCTTTCGGAACAACCAGAAAGAAGAAGTTTGATGGTTCTCAGAGATTGGCCAAGATAGTGAACGTTGAATAATTAATCAAGAGATAGAAAAACCAGAGATTAAGGTCTCTGGTTTTTTTTCCCCTGTAGGTGGAACGAACTTGGAACCTTTTTACTATAAAAATTTAAAAGTATTGGCTATTTGTTTGAGTATTTCTGAATTAGTATTAATGTTGCCATCCAGAGAGATTCTAAAAATAATACCTCTAGCTTTATTATTGGTTTGTTGAGAAATATCGAAAGCATAAAATGGCATAACCTCTTCTTTGATTGTTCCCATCGCTTCTGATGTTTTGTATCTCTCTTGAACTCGAGTCATAAGAATACTATACCCCTGAATACCCTGATTATTTTTAAATGGTTCTATCTCAATATTATTTCTAAAATATGTTGATCCCATAGGGCTGTCTGAACCATTCTTTTTCAACTCATTTGTAATAAAATCTATAAACGATAAATTAGAAGTAGATTCAAGTTTTAATGTTTTTTCATTTAAAAATTCTGTTTCGCTAACTATAGCAATATCAATATCGCAACTCTGGGGATTATCATTCCTTTTGAACTCAATGAATTTCTTAGATTCATATCCTAATAAATAATTTTTGGGATATTTAAATTCAAATCCATATTCTTCATTTTTATAAATATTCCAATCTTTATTTTCTTCATTGTTTTTTTGATACTGTTGAGCATATGACGTATCAAGCTCTCCTTTTATAATCTGCAAAAATGTTGTTTTTAAAAATTTTCCATCTGCATCAAAGTCAAAGGCAATATTCGCCAAATACTCAGTCCCACAAGCATGACACCCATTATTAAATCTGTATTGAAATATATATCTTTCGCTGTTATTTTGCAATAATTCCTTTTTAATAAACTTGGGATTATATTTCCAAAGATTTGCATCGTTATATTTATTTTTCATTTCGGAATAGAGTGGGTCATTCATTTCATCAGATATAGGCTCTTCAGAAATTACCGTAGAAACAAGAGAGGGAGATCCATTCAACAAATAAACTTCCTGATTAGTGTTTGCCCTAGTAGGAAAAGTTACCCATCCCAAATCAACTTTTCCCATTTCTTCAAATTTTTCCAAATATGCTTTTTCTGAAAAAAGCCTAGAAAATACTATAGCATCCGTAGAAGCTTCACATAGTTTCATGTTGTCATAAAAGCAATCAATATCACAGTCGGTCCATTTTTCTGGCCAGTTTTCCCCGCATGCCGTTAAACCATTCCAAATGGCTGATGATTCAATTTCTTTGCCTTGCCCTTGGTTTTGTTGTTGGAAATTATTATTTAATAAAAAATAAATAACTCCTCCGATTATCAATAAAATTATTATCACTAAACCAATTACCATAACAGGAGCAAACCCTTTTTGATATTTATTCATGTTTTTTATAATCTAGATTAGTTATTTCCCTGCCACCCTTACAAACTCTTTAAATAAAGGATGTGGAGTTAAGGGTTTTGATTTAAGCTCTGGGTGGAACTGAACGGCCACAAAGAAAGGATGTTCTTTTAATTCTATTATTTCAACTAGATCTTTCTTGGTATTAATTCCAGCAACAGTCAATCCTTTAGAAACAAGCAAGTCTCTGTATTGATTATTAACTTCATATCGGTGCCTATGTCTTTCCGAAATCTTATCAGTTTTATATGCCTTAGCAGCAATTGTTCCTTTTTTAATATCACAATCCCAAGAACCCAGCCTCATTGTTCCTCCATAGTTTTTCTTCATCATTAATTCTTTCTGTTCTTCCATTAAATCGATAACAGGATTTTTAGCCTTAGCGTCAAATTCTCGAGAAGTCGCATCTTTGATTCCGCAAATGTTTCGAGAAAATTCAATTACAGCCAACTGCAAGCCTAAGCATAGGCCTAAGAAAGGAATCTTGTTCTTTCTGCAATATTCAATTACCTTTATCTTTCCTTCTGTTCCCCTAGTGCCAAATCCTCCAGGAACGATAATGCCATCGTATTCTTTTAATTTATTCAATTCAGCCTTGTCTCCTGTTTCAAATTTCTGAGCAGAAAGCCAGTGGATGTCAGGGTGCCTGTTATTAGCCCAGGCAGCATGTTTGACAGCCTCAATAACGGAAATGTATGAATCAGTTAAAGAGAACTCTCCAGATTCAAAATACTTCCCGACAATGCCGATTTTGACAGCCTTCTTTTCTTTCTTGATTGTTTGAACCATCTTATCCCACTCCTTCATGTCTCTGGTCTTGGCTCTCAATTTCAGCTTCTTCAATATTCTATCCCCCAATCCTTCTTTTTCATAATTAAAAGGAATTTCATAGATTGAATTAACATCAGGAGCGGAGATAACATCCTTGGGATCAAGATTGCAGAAAATAGATATTTTTCTTTTTCTTGGTTCATCCAAAGGAACCGAAGCTCTGCCTAAAATGAAATCAGGCTGAATGCCAGCTTCGTTTAATAATCTAGACGAAGTCTGAGTCGGCTTGGTTTTCATCTCGCCGATGATCTTAATGGTTGGCAGATAGGTAACCAAAACGAAAAGAACCTTTCCTGGATGTTTTAGTTTCATCATTCTGGCTGCTTCTAAGAATAAAAGGTTCTGGTATTCCCCCACTGTTCCTCCTATCTCAATCATCACAAAATCAGCTTTGTCTTTCTTGGACACTTTTTCAATTCTAGAAATAACTTCATTGGGAATGTCGGGAACTACTTCAACGCACCTTCCGTTGAATTCAAGATTTCTTTCTTTTTGGATGACTGCCTGGTAGATTCTTCCAGTAGTCATGTAGTTATCGGTTGATAAATCGATATTTAAGAATCTTTCGTAGTTGCCTACATCTTGATCGCATTCGGTCCCATCATTAGTCACGAAAGTTTCTCCGTGTTCAATGGGGTTCATGGTTCCGGCATCGACATTGATATACGGGTCGATTTTTACTGCCGAGACCTTAAATCCCTTGCCTTGAAGAATCTTTCCTATTGAAGCAGTGGCTGCTCCCTTGCCCACACTGCTCATTACTCCGCCTGCAACAAAAATGTAATATGCCATATCGTTTAATTAAAAGAAGAGAAATCTACTTCTCTTCTTTTGAAATTATTATTCTTATATCCGCCTCCAAATTGTGTCCAAATCTTAGCTTGACTGGGAATTCTCCTGTTTCTTTGATAGGAGCCTCCAAATCAATCTGGTCTTTTGAAATATTCAATCCCATTGTCTTCAAGTGTTCGGCAATCTTTTGCTTGTTGATTGATTCGAAGAGCTGTCCTTCGTCTCCTGCCTTGACCTTGATTTCCACTTCGCTTCCATTCAGCTTGGCAACAATCTTTTCGGTCTCTTTCAATTCTTGTTCAGCTTTTTGATTGTCAGCTTTCTTTTTAGCTTCAAGATTCTTTAAAGATTCAGCATCGGCAACGATAGCTAATCCTTTAGCGAATAAAAAGTTTCTGGCAAAGCCGGGAGAAACTTCCTTGATATCGTGCTTTTTCCCTGTATTGGGAACATCTCTTAATAGTATAACTTTCATAGCTTTATTTTAGTTGTTTTTCAATTTCTTGCAAGGCCCTTTCCATTTGCGGGTCGCTGCCTTGCTTGTAGTCTTCGTCAGTATATTCAACTTTGATATCAGGCTCTATTCCAGTGTCCTGTATCCTTACCCCGCTGGGAGTATACCATTTAGCAATAGTTACCTTCAAGCTTGAACCATCTTCAAAATCAAGAATTTTCTGAACAGTTCCTTTTCCAAAAGAAGTTTCTCCAATCATCAATATCCCCCTGTCATCTTTCAATGCTCCTGCTAAAATTTCTGAAGCTGAAGCGCTTCCTTCGTTAATCAAAACTACTAAGGGTATAGAAGAGAGATTGGCTGGTCCATTTGATTTGAATTCAGTCTTGGTCCCGTCTTTTTCTTGTTCGGACAGAATCACCTCTCCTGAATTAATGAACCATCCAGCAATGTCGGTAGCTTCATTGACTAATCCTCCTGGATTATTTCTCATATCCAAAACGATTCCAGAAACATTTTGATTCAATATGTCAAAAGCTGCTTTTTTAAAATCTTGATAGACAGTATCTGAGAATTGGAAAAGAGATATTTTGGCAATCTTTTTTCCATCTTCGGTTGTTATTATTTCGTATTCCATGGGAGGAACAACGATAATATCCCTTACTATTTCAACATCTTTAGTCTCGCCATCTCTGCTTATCGTTAAAACAACCTTAGTTCCTTTGTCTCCTCTGATCATATCTACCACTTCGTCAGTTGAGAGATCGGCTGTCGGTTTTTCATCAACAGCAACGATGACATCTCCTGGCTTTAGTCCAGCCCTTTCAGCCGGGGTTCCTTTAATCGGAGCAATAGCGGTAATCAAGTTATTCTTCACTCCTAATTGCAAGCCGATGCCTTCAAAGCTTCCAGAAATGTCTTCTTGCAGTTTTTTAGCTTCTTCTGGATCAAAGAATTGAGTATATGGATCACCGATGGCATCAATCATTCCAGCTACCGCTCCATAGGTCATTTTTTCTTTATCTATCTTCTCGGGATCTACATAGTTAGCTGATACCTGGTCCCAGGCTTGTTTCAAAATAGAAAAATCTATTCCTTCTATAGAATAGGCCATCTTGTAGTATTGCTGGAACATTACTTCATGAGAATAGAATCCGCAGACGAAAGCGATGCCGATTGCAATCACGCAAATAATGTTTTTGTTTTGATTTGTCATAGATTGTTTATTATTCAATACATACAGAATATCATATTTTAAAAATCAAGACAATAACCGTTTTTTATGTAAAAAGTAGACCTATTATGGTCATGAAATTATTTACATTTTTAATTAAAATAAATCAAAGTGTTTCAATAAGTATTTTTTTATTTTATTTAAAATATCTTTGTTCGCTATTCCTATTTTATTAATAAAACGGGAACGATCAAAAGAAGCAATATTGCAGACTTTGATTACCGAATCGAATTTAAGGCGGTTCTTTTCGTTTGCTTCAATAACAATATCGTCAGCAATTTTGTTGTCTAAATTAGAGGTTAAAGGCAAGATAGTGACAAGATTGCTTTTATTAAGCTGTTTGTTTGATTGAATTACGATTGCTGGTCTTTTTCCTTGATATTCGTGTCCAGAACCGTGATTAAAATCAACTAAGAACAAACTACCGTGTTCAATAGTCATAGGTTTTCATAATATTCAACTTCTTCTTTAGATATACTGCCTAGATTTTTAAGAATATCCGAAGAAGAGGCTTCTCTCATTAGGGCCATTTCGTCGGGTTTTTTAATAACATCGACCACTTTGCCGCAAACCAGATAGCTGTTTCCATCTTTTTCGCTTATATATATCGGAGGAAAATCTTGAGTTGATTCAGACAAAAGAATTATTTGATCATTCTTTTTATCAATATATATTTTTTTAATATTTGCCGCTCCGTCTATGATGGAAACGACATAATCTCCATTTCTAACAGTTTCTTTTTTATCGATAATCACATAGTCTCCATCTTCAATATTCTTGCCATTGATTGTCGCTCTATTTAAGGAATTACCGACAGCTTTTAAAACAAAGATATTTTTTATATTGTTAATCGGGCTTTTTTTAAATAGTCCACGGGAAAGTTTTAAATATCCCTCTATTTTTTCATCAGCGAATATCAGTGCCTGGCCACAATTTGCCGAACCTAGTATGGGCAGAGAGATTAATCCAGATTTTCCAATCCCCCCCTTCACTTTTCTAATTTTTCCATCAGATTCTATAGTTAACAATCCCTTGCTAATCAGCTGGTTTATATGGTGCTTTATTTTCTGAGGGCTTTCTGGCTCGCCTATGAGTTCTCCGATTTTTCGCAATGTTAAATCTGATAGATTGCGGTTATCAGCTAAGTTTATTATTTTTTCTTGGATTAAATGCATATTATTTAAATAAGATTTCTTATTTAAATTATATCAATCATTTGACACTTGTCAAGTTTATTTAATTCTTGACAGGGCATCCAATCAAATAATTCCATCTATAATCAATGATTTTGACTTTAGCTTTTAAGCCAATGCTCCCGTTTTCTAAAACTACTGCCCTGCCCGAATCGGTTCTGGCTAAATACTTTCCCTTTCTTTTTTCAATAATTAAAACGTTAAGGTTTTTGCCTTTGTATTTTTTATTCTTGGCCAGATTGTATTTTTCAAATAATTCGGAAAGAATTCTGGAACGGTCTTTTTTAATCCTGTCGGGCATATCTTTCAGATTGAAATCAGGAGTCCCCTTTCTTTTAGAAAACTTGAAGATATGGACTATCTCTGGCTGAATCTTTTTAATCAATTCAACCGTCTTCTTGAAAGATTCTTCGGTCTCCAAAGGATGCCCGACGATTATATCGGTTGCGATGATAGTTTCTTTAAACTTTTTCCTAAAAGCTTTAACCACATCAGCAAAGTCAGAGACTGTGTACCCCCTGTTCATTTTTTTCAATAATTCATTGTCTCCAGACTGTAAAGGAAGATGGATGAATTTGTATATTTTATCTGATTCATATGCGGACAATAGCTCATTCATTATCTTTCTTGCCTGGCCTGGATTCATCATTCCTAATTTAATTTTAAAATTACCTTTTGTTTGAGAAATTTCATTCATTAATTCTGGAAGCATTTGCCTTCCTTTTTCCATGCCATAGACAGACAAGTCTTGCGAGGTTAGTTGTATTTCTTTAAATCCAGAAGAAACAGCTTCTTCTATTTCTTTAATAATATTTTCTTTGTTAAAAGAATTGAGTTTTTTTCTGGCAAATCTGGTGGCGCAATACGAGCAAGAACCGATGCAGCCTTCAGCTACTGAAACAATGGCCGAACAGGTTTCCCTGCTTGCTCTTTCTTTGTTAGAGTATAGTTCTGCTTTATCAATATTTTCTTTTTCGATAAAGAATTCTTTTTTGTTTTTTAATACTTTTTCAACCAAGAGATCAATTGAAGAAATGTTGGATGGACCTAAAAGTCCGTCAGCTACCTCCCTGCACTCTTCAAAAGAGATCAAGGGAAGACAGCCGGCAATGATCACTTTTTTATCTTTTTTCTTTAAAGCCAAAGCTTCCTTTAATATTTTCCTTTCGGTTTTTTCAACCACTCCGCAAGTATTTAAAATAACCAAATCAGCTTCCTTTTCAGGAGATTCTTCGTAATTATCCAAAAGGATTCCTCTCATTAATTCGGAATCAGCCTGATTCATTTTACAGCCGTATGTTTTGAGATGAAATTTCATATGAGCGAGATACCAGAATCGAACTGGCGCCCTCTGCTTGGGAAGCAGATATACTGCCACTATACGAATCTCGCTTACACTAGGCATATTAGTGCATTTTTTCCTTTTTATCAACAAGGGAGATGTAACAAAAAATCGATTTATGTATTATAATAGGTGTATGGACAATGATAAGATAAAAGAGCTAGTTTCAAGATCGCAGAATAAAGATAGGGAGGCCTTTGCCGAGCTCTTCGACTTGTATTACGATAAAGTTCTAAATTATGTCTTCAGAAGAACCTTAGACGTTGATTATTCAAAAGATATAACCTCTAATGTTTTTTTAAAGGTTTTAAAGAATTTAGATAAATTTGAATGGAGGAGCGGACCTTTCAGTTTTACCGCTTGGATATTCAGAATAGCTATTAATGAAATCAATCAGTATTTTAGATCTCAAAATAAATACAAATCAGGACTGACGTTTGATTTGGGCGATGACAATAAGGCGGCTGAGGAAATGGAAAAGAAGATGGACAACGATCAATATCTGATGATTTTGAATAAAGCCATCAGGCGATTGAAGCCAGTCTATCAGGAGATTATAAACTTGAGATATTTTGAAGATCTTTCCTATGAAGAAATATCAGAAGTATTGAAGAAGAACGAATCGACGGTAAGAGTTTATTCTAAAAGAGCCAGGGAAGATTTAGAGAAGATACTCAAGCAAGACGCTTTTAAATTTTTAGAAAAATATGACTTTTGAAGAATTATTCAAAAAAGCGAATATAGAAATTAAGCTGGATGGACATAAAGATGACTTAAAGTCAGCTTTGCTTAAGAACGATTATTTCAATGAAGAAAGGGAGGTTTGGGATTGGAAAACCTTTGTTCCCTCTTTAGCCTTATCGCTAGTATTGATTACCTTCTCCTTTAATTCTCCTGTATTTTCTGACGGACAGAAAGAAGTTTCCGATGAGAATACTTTTTATTCCATTTTATCAAATAATAAGAATATTAGCTCCGTTACAGATGGTTCAGGGGCAAACATTTTAGAGATGGTCGACGATAACACAAGAACAGTTTTTTATTTCAACAGTAGGAACGTTCTTGTTAATTCAGAAGTGATTAATTATAAATAAATACAAACATGAAAATAATAGAAAATAAATTCTTTCAAATATTGGTATACGTATTAATGATCGTCGTCATCTTTTTCTTCTTGGCCAGCATTAATGAAAAAGCTGGATCAAATGACAATGATGTTATCAGTGTGACTGGAACTGGAGAAGTCTATGTAACTCCAGACATCGGTTTAGTAGATATGTCAGTTGTGTCAAAAAGCATTGAGGTTTCAACGGCAACAACTGAAAGCAGCGAAAAGATGAATAAAATCATCGAATATTTAAAGGGTAACAATGTTGAAGAAAAGGATATCAAGACAACTTCTTTCAATATCTCCCCTGTTTATTCATGGGAAGATAAGACAGGAAAAAGAATTCTTGATGGATATGAGGTTACCCAGACTATTGAAGTGAAGATTAGAGACTTGGCTAAGGTTGGAGACATTATCTCTAATGCCACTGATTTAGGAGCCAATAATATCAGCAGCCTATCTTTTACTGTCGATGATGATGAAAAGGTAAAAGAAGAAGCCAAGGAATTGGCCATCAAGGATGCCAGAGAAAAGGCTAAGAATTTAGAGAAATCCTTAGGAGTCCATCTAGTTAAAATAGTTAACTTCTCGGAAGGAACCTATCCTGTATATTCATATGATCAATCATATAAAAGTATGAGTGCAACTGGATTGTCTCTTGAATCGTCTATTTCCCCGACAATACAAACTGGACAAAACAAAGTAACCTCAACGGTAACGATAACCTACTCGGTGAGATAAAAAAAGAAGCTCGGCTGATAAGGCCGAGTTTTTTGTTTATAAAAAAAGCTCTACAAATTTTATGTAGAGGGCTGGTTAGTTGGTAAAGAGCAAAACTATTCCAGCAACAATCATTAGGAATCCGAAGAGACATGCATTCATGGCGTAAAGAATGGCACCTGCCACAATAATTACGATACAGGTAATCTCCGGCTCTCTTAGTCTATTGCAAACATTCATTCAGATCACCTCCTGATCAATATTTGCTGGTTCCTACATCAAAGAGCTCTTTTGAGTTAATTCTTGTCGATATTTCTTTAAAAGTCAATATCACGCATCATTATAATAAATATTTTAGATAATACAATCCAGATATTAAAAATATGCTTGCTACGAGATATCTCATAAGTAGCTCGATTTTTTGTATTACTTTGAAGATATTGCCAATTTTTTGAGCACCAAAAGAAACAAAAAAAGAAAAGATAATAACTGGCAGACCTGTTCCCAAAGCGAATAATATTGGCATAACTAGACCACTTGAAGACTTTATAATCAAAGGAACAAGAGCACCAAAGAATAAAACTCCGCTGTATGGGCAGAAAGCTAAAGCAAATAACATTCCTAACAACAATGAACCAATATATCCTTTATCAGATAACCATAATTTTATTTTTTCTATTTTATTTCCCCCGATTTTAAAATTAATCTTAAATATTCCAAACATAAAAAGAGCAATAAGGATAAGAATTGGTCCCAATGCTTTGTCTCCCCATCCTTGGAAGAATTTAGAAAGTTGAAAAATTGAAAAGCCAAAATATATTAAACTGGCTATAATTGTATAACTCAATCCTCTACCGATAGTATAAAATATTCCATTTAATAATGATCTTTTACTATCTTTTATATCTTTAGAGATATAAGCAATGGCGGTGATGTTTGTTGCCAAAGGACAAGGACTAATAGAGGTTAAAATACCCAACAAGAAAGCTGTTAAAAATGGAATCTGATAGATATCAATTAGATAATTAATAAAATCTATCATGAATTAGCTTTTTAAAATATTTGCTATTTTTTCTTTAAAATAAGATTCAAATTCTCCTTCGTCGCCGACCAATCTCCAAACTTTTAAATCTTGTTCGATATAATCTTTTCCACCCCTTATCGTATTAACGAAAAGAGCTGATCCAGAAGCTTGGAATTTTTCAGCTAGTTGATAGTTTTCTGGTAAATCAATATTTATTTCTCTAAAGACTATCTTTCCCGAACTTAATTCTTCACTAAAGTTATTATCAATTGTTTGTTTGGCGAACTTGCCGATATTAATGCAAGAAGTGCATCTTTGAGTGGCATGAAATAAAAATACTTCTATCTTGTCTGCCTTTGGTAATTTGATATCTATGACACTATAATTAGTATTTATTTGCTCCTTTTTTTGACCATAGCCAAACAGAATAAATCCAAAAACAAGGACGATAAAAATAACAATTGCTATTATATATTTTTTCATAGTGCCTATCTCAATATTAAGTTAAATAAATATCCAGTGAAGATAATGCCTAATCCGACAATTGAAGCATAAATAACAATCAACTTGGTTTTCATTACCTTTTTCAAGATTATGAACTCAGGCAAGGATAATGCTGTTACCGCCATCATAAAAGATAAAGCGGTTCCCATCGCTACTCCTTTTTCAGTTAAGGCTCCGATTAAAGGAATTATGCCCGCAGCATTAGAATAAAGAGGTATTCCGATTAAGGTTGCTAATGGAACGGCAAACCAATTATTGCTACCAGCGTACTTGGCCAAGAAATCAGCTGGTATATAGCCATGGATCCAAGCCCCGATACCGATACCGATTAAAACGTATAGCCAGACTTTTTTGACCATATCTAAAGTATAGCTTCTAGCATAACTTATTCTCTCCTTAAAATTTTTATCTCTTATTTCAAAATTATTAGCATTTATCTTATTTTTTAAAACGAAATCGGCGAGTAAGCTTTCTAGCTTTAATCTTTCAATGATTATTCCTGAAAAAATAGCAATCAATAGTCCACTAATGATATAGATAGCTGCTATTTTAAACCCAAACATACCCAATAACATAACTAAAGCCACCTCATTAATCATTGGAGATGCTACCAGAAACGAAAAGGTTGCGCCCAATGGTACTCCAGCCTCAACAAATCCTAGAAATAATGGCACGGCGGAGCAAGAGCAGAAAGGCGTAATGATTCCTAATAGTGAAGCCAAAACATTTCCTAAGTACTTATTTTTCTTTGCTAAATATAACCTTACTTTCTCAGGAGCAAAATAGGTTCTAATGAAAGAAACGATGAAAATTATAACAATTAAAAGTGTTAAAATTACGAGCGAATCATAGATAAAAAAATTAGCTGCCGAATAAAGCTGAGTTGAAGAATCTAATCTAGATGTTAATAAATCAGCAAATAGTTTTATGGGATAAAATATGTTCATATATTTAATTAGCAATTACCTCCGCAAGAACAGCCGGAAGATTCTTCTTTTGTGTCAGCTATTCCCTTTTGATAATTTATTATAGTCTCTTTTATTTTTTCGATACTGGGAATCATTCCAGCAATAATTGGCTTTCCGTTAACAGCTAACACGGGAAAAGACATTACTCCTAGTTCTATTGCTTTTTGAATATCATCGATATATCCAACTTCGATATCTAATCCTATTTCAACCACTGCCTTTTTAGTCGAATCAAGCATTTCCTTGCAAGAGCAACACCCAGAACCAAAAACTTCTATTTTTTCTATTTTATTGTTCATATTTTTTAATTAAATTTTATATTCGCTATTCTTTCTCCTTTTTCGGTAAGAGAATAATGCACCCAGAATCCTTTTTTATTATCTTTCACTAGTCCAGCGTCCTTTAACTTCTTAAGGTGATGGGAAACAAGGCTTTGCGATAATCCAATGCTTTCGATGATGTTGCAAACACACTTTTCTCCGTCTTTTAAAATACAAAGAATCCTAAGGCGGTTTTCCTCAGCAATCACTTTTAACAACTTAACGGTTTGCTCCGTTTCCTTGATTAGTTTTTTATTTTTACAACAATTGGATTTCATAGTATATGAACATATATTAATATACTATACAAACCAAGTCAAGTAAAAAACCGACACTATTGTCGGTCCCTTGATAAAAATCTTGTCTGTTCGGCAAGTGGAACGAACTTGGAACCTTTTTGAATTATTGTTCCGATGTTAATCTATAAATCCAATAGGTATTCCGTTCTCTGTTATCCTTTCTTGTTTTCCACTATAAACATCTAATAAAAATACGTTTTTATCTTTATCTTCATAGAATATTTTCCTTCCATCGGAAGATATGTAAGCATCGTAACTAGAAATAATATCTTTTTTAATCGTCAGGGTTGCCGAATCAATAAGAGCTATTCTATTTTCATTAGTATGGATGATAGCAAAAAAATTTCCATTAGAAGAATTTGGCTGTTTCGGGATAGATGAAAGAGTGAACTCTAATCTTTTAAGATTTTTACCGTCAAAATCAATTATAAAATCTCCATTGCCGTTACATCCCTTAGCTCCCCCATGAATTAAAATTCTTTTACTGTCTGGCAACCATTCAGCACTACTGGTGCAATTCATTATTTCTTGATTATCTAATCGTACCGAATTTTCATAATTATCACTGGTGGCAAAAATACCGTCGTTATAATATAAAACTTTTTTACCGTCAGGAGACTTGCTTACAATAATACTATCCTTTGGAATATAACTTATAACATCTTTATTATTTATTTCATCAGTTTCGTATATAGTATTGGTATTGTTTTGCCAACCACCCATATCGTTAGTATTATAGATAGTTAACTTTTTATTTTCTATATTAAACTTCATATTTAATACTTTCCAATCATTCCTATTCCTGGCTCTAAAATAAAAATTATTATTATTTACTCCTAAACCATTAAAACTTTCTTCGAAAGAATAATAATATTCTTTATCATTATCGGTAAAAATTAACGTTTTCTTTCCCGTTCGTGAATCATAAATAAAAAATTCGCTGTATTGATTAAAAACGCTTCCAGTTAGATAATGTTCTTCCCCGTAAACTCTCGAATGCGGCTCCAAATAAAGAACCCTATAAGATTGTTTATTTAATAAAAATATGTAACCCAATACAGCTAATGATAAAAATAGTAAAACAATGATAATAATCTTATTTTTATGCATATTTATTAAATTATTAATATTAACTATATTGTATCATAAAACAAAAAAACCGACAAAAGTCGGCCTTAGATTTGCTCGGGAAATGGAACGAACTTGGAACCTTTTTATTATATAAATAAAATATAGATTATTTCTACAAATTTTTCACTTATTATTTTTTAATTAATTTATTGATTATAAACATTGTAAGGCTAAAGAATAGTAATACTATAATCACCAAAAAAATACCTCCAAGAATAGGAATTAACCCAAGAATCCACAACCCTAGATGAAATTCATTCTTTCCCCAAACAATATATGAAAAAGTCAAGACGGTAAAAACTAAAATAATGCCTGCAAAAATATTAATTATTTTTCCTATAGAGCCAAAATTAAATCCTTTTTTTGCTAAATTATAATAATAAAACAAAAAAGCTAAATAAATAACAGGAATTAAAAAACTCATCAAGTCATATGGCATTATAATAAATAATCCAGTGAGCCTACTAAAAATAAGAAAAATTTCAATTAGAATTAAAAACGATATTATGTATTTATTAGTCGAGTTTTTCTCTATATTTTGATTATCCATATTTTTATATTGATAATTTCATGATTATTGATTTAAATAACTAAACAATTCTTTATAAATTTTTAATATCCACCCATTAAAATACTGAATCCTCCGATAAAGTCTTGCAAAACAGATAAAGTATTTGTATTTACGTCAATCGATGTCAGCCTATCTATATTATTTTCTTGTTTTAGCAATGTATCTTCTTGATGAGTGTTGTCAAAATCGTCAAATAAAATATACCTACCTCCTAAAGAATAAGTGAGTTTATATTGATCCCAATATGTATATCCAGAATTAATGGTTTCGTCAGAAAATCTTAATAAGATATTACCAGATTCAATGTCAACTGTATAAATTTTTGTACTAGTTCCTATTGCTATTTGTTTATCGTCGGGAGACCATGCCATTGATTCAACCCACTCGTAATCGCTATCTAAGATGTTTTTAATATCGATAGTTTTTTGAGGATTACTTAGGTCACTTAAATCAAATAATATTAATTTTTTATCATCTATTAGAACCAACTTTCCTAAATTAAAAGAAAACACTCCTTCGTCAGAATAACCCGA
>JBAQMJ010000035.1:0-5031 GCA_049302695.1 Minisyncoccales bacterium | reverse complement strand
AATATTAGATTCGATTGCGTACAATATGAGTGACAATGAGTTCGCCAGAAGAATGAAGAAAGCTAAAGAGGAATTGTTTAAAAACTTTAAATACGTACCTCAAGAAATACTCTCTTTCACATCCTTCTTTTCATGCCAGTTATTGGATTAGAAAATACTGCCTTTTGAGCTATACAAATTAGTATCTATGCATTTCATGCGCACTATGGTTTAGAAATTTTAATACTGTTTTTCTTTACACCCTTTAGCACATCTTTCTTTACTAATTGAGCCGATTTGCTAATCGTTTTCCAATGCTTCTTCAAATCCTTGGCTAATTCATCTATCTCTATCTGGCCAGCCCTCTTTCCTTTCTTGTACTCTCTAGCTACAGACTCAATAATTTCATGGTAGGCTGGTTCGGTAATATCGCGGGCTGTTTCAAGCTTTTCTATAACATCACCTTTCATCTTAATGGCCCAAGCTTTAACATGTTTTTGATTTTTCTTTCCTTTCGGTCCGAAAAAGAAATAGGCGGTTGCCGCTATTCCGGCAAGACTAGCACCTAAAAAAGCTAATTTAGCTACTCCTGTTGTTTTATTTTCCATATTTTTATTATTTATTATTCTTTATCTGCAAACACAACGAACCGATCATTGGGGCTTTTCTGTCCTACATTCCAATTCCCCACGCAAGTGATGAGATTAAGGTGTGCTTTCCCATCATTCGAGGTGAAGATATTTGTAGCATCATCGCTTAAACTGTATGTCCTGAAATCGGTAACGATAAAAGTGATGATTTCCCCCCTTTCATCGGTAATAAATATCTTATCCCCTCTTTTTATCTTATACAAATTATCAAATACCGACTGTATTCCTTTTTTCCATCCAGAATGACCGTCGATAACCGAACTTCCCTCTTCGCCGGGCCGAGGTCCCAGATTAAACCAGGCTACATTGGTAAAACTTTTAGGAGTGTCGACTGCTCCTTTTGTTGTTAAACCAACGGACTCAATATCGGCATCAACATTAATATCGGGTATTTTAAGATGAACCGGAATTCCCGAAACAGTTTGTTTTTCGGGAACGATAATCTGTTCAATCAATTTGTGGTCAATTGCTACTTGTCCATATCGAAGGCTGTTAGAGAAGTAGCCTTGCTTAAATAAAACAAAAGCTAATATGATTGCCGCAAAGACAACAACGAGCAATAACCATTTTACTAAGTTTTTTGATTGCATAAGTTTTAAATAGTTAAAACCCGTTGCCAGCGGACAGGCCTAAGCTTTGCGTTTTTTAAAGAGTACAACTAAGACTAATATTATTGCTACTGCGATGATAATACCCCAGAGAACATTGTAGTTGATAACAACTGCTCCTGTTTGAGGAAGAATCGGTGCTGACACGAGTACAGTGGCAAAAGCATGGCCAATCGTGGTAAAGCCGTTTGCCTTGCCTTCGACTGTAGCGATATTAGTGGTTGAGGTTGAAACTTTTGTTTTACAGGTGTAAACCCAAACTTCGCTAGTATCAAGTAATTTATCGCCGTTGTTATCGCCAGAGATATAAGAAACTGGAGCACATTTATCATCGGTAACAAAGATATCGTGTATTGCGATTACTCCTGGATTGGTTACAGTGTAAGTATAAGTGACATCGCCTCCTCCGTATGGAAACGCTGTTAAGCGACTTGGTATTTTCACTATATTGATAAGAGGCGAAGGCAATGGTGAACTGACAACAACCGTGGCTATAGCCGTAGCGATGGCAGCTTGATGATATTCATCGTCACTGTAGCCGGTAGCTATGGCAGTATTGGTGGTAGTGCTTGAAAGATTTGACGTACATGAATATTTCCATCTTTCTTCAGGATCAAGCTTATTATTGCTATTAACATCACCCGAAAGAATGGAAATCGAAGTGCATTTATCATCAATCAATGTAACATTGGTCAATGCTTGCAGTCCTCCGACATTCCAAATCGTATAGTTATAGGTAACTGAACCAGGTCCTTTAGCTAAAGCTAATGGACTGGGAATCTTTAAAATTCCGATTAAAGGAACGATTCTAGTGGGGGCAACGACTTCATAATCAATTCCAGGGCCGCTTATATACGCTGTCGCCGAAGGAAGAATGGTGCATGTCGCCTTGGTAATATTATTGGTGTCTAAGGTAACTGCGCCATTGCGTGCTAATGCCCTGCCTTGCAGGCTTGCACCGGTATTAAAAGTAATGGAAGTTAAAGCCAGGATGTTTCCTTTAAAGGTTGTATTTCCTCCGATTGTGGCAGAGCTGCCAACCTGCCAAAAAACATTGCAGGCTTGAGAGTCGTTGATGAGGACAACACTACTTCCACTGGCCGTGGTAAGAGTGGAGCCGGTCTTAAAGATAAAAACTGCATCAGGATTATTTTGGCCATCAAGCGTCAATATTCCTGTTAATTGAGCGGATGTGTTAAAACAGTAAACTCCAGGGGTCAATATCAATCCGCCTAAATCTTGATCGGTTAAATCTTGAGTACAGCCCTGTCCTGCAGCATTATCATATGCCGTGGTTAAATCAAGCTGAGCTTGTGCCGATGTAGCATTGTTTATATATTCTGTTCCTGTAAGAGTTGCTGGAGGAAAGCCAGTGATTGAGCTTCCTGGATCTAGTCCCATATTTCCAATAACAACACTGGGCCCGGTATTGGTTATCGTTGAACCGGCTAAAATAGCAAAACTATCAGCTGTTCCAAGACTTACTGTGTTGGCAGCTATAACTAAATTAAATAAACCGAGAACAAAGAAAGATGCCAGAACGATTAATGTTATTTTTTTATTAATTTGCTTCATATGTTTTTAATTATTAAATATGAGTCAATTTACCCTGTATTATTAAGGTCAGCATCAGTTTAAGCAATGTGTTTGTCAGTTCGTATTTAGTCATTTCGTTTAACGGCTTGCTTATCGTTATCGGTCCTAATTGCTGAACGGTTGATTGAGTTGTGGTTGTCGTTTGGCTTACACCAGGACCTGCGGTCGTTGTCTGGGTTTGAACGGTAGATGATGAAACGACTGGCTTAGTGATTGTATTTGAATCTAATGTAACGGCGGTTTGCGCAAGCGCTCTGCCGTTTAATGTTGCACCAGTATTCAATACAATTGCTGTTTGATCTAATATGTTTCCATTGAAAACAGAGTTTGTTCCGAGGGTTGTCTGTCCGGCAACTTGCCAGAAGATGTTGCTAGCTTGTGCTCCACCGCTTAGAATAACGCTTGTGGATGAACTGATAACAAGATTTTGAGCTATCTGAAAAATCCAAACATCATTTTGGCTTCCCGAAAGAGTGACGTCTGTCGGTATTGTGACACCCGTGCTCCATTTATATAGTCCGGGAGCAAGTGTCATTCCTCCAATATTTCCAGAACCTAATTCAGTAGCAGTGGGCAAAGTTCTTCCAGCAGCATCAGTATATGCGGTTTGCATGTCGCTTACCGCTGTGGTCATTGTAGCAGGAGTGGGAACCGTGTAATCGGCAGCATATACTTTTCCGCTTACTCTATTCGATGTGGAATAAGTATTTGAAGAGTCCATTGTCAATCCAAATCCTGTTATATATGTCGCAGGAGCCGGACTGACTCCGATATCTCCGGTAATTGATGTTGTTCCAGTAGTTGAAATTCCTGATTTTGTTAAAATCACGAAATTACCAGCAGATGAAAGATCGACTGCCGCTGGACCAGCCGCAAATACGTCAAGGGCGGTTGTGAAAAAAAGTGAAAATAAAACAAAACAAACAACCCCTGCAGTTGCTGCGAAACTTTTTTTATTCAGTTTTTCCATAAAGTTAATTATTGGTTAGTTATCCGCGTGTAAAATGTTTTTGTTTATATTATTGATTAAGTATTTACAGACCTTTTATATATTGTATACCTTCTATGGATTTTTACAAGGTAATGTTCTGGTTCATATGATATGATACAGTCAGGCTTTTAAAAAACATGAAAAGAAGATACTCTGGGAGGCATATGACAGTATACGGAAATATACTCCCAATGGCGGCAGGAATCGCCCGTTCGTCATTCCTAACCAATTCCTTGACCGAGAGAGCTAAATACAAGCTCAGGGTCATTGATTGGTGGAAAAACCATCAAAAAAATACTTCTTTAACCTCTCGGCATTTCGGTCTCGGCAGAACAACGGTTAATCGGTGGATTAACGGATGGAAAAAGATAGGAATGGTAAGCTTGAACGAGAAGTCAAAGAGACCTAAAAGGTTAAGGACTCCTGTAACTTCTTTTGAAACAATTAAGAGAAGTAGAATTAAGAAAGAAGTATAGGGCATGGTCTAAATACAAGATTGGAGCAATGATTAGAAAAGAAGGAATTGATGTTTCTGATTCAACTATTGGCAGAGTCCTGAAAAGAAGAAGTCTGATTGATTTAAAAATATCAAGAAAGAAAAGAAGATCTGCTTTTAAGGCCGAAAGCTAGATTCCCGCGTGGATTCAACATTACTTCTCCAGGAGATATGATTCAGATGGATACGAAGCATTTAGTGAATAGTATAGGAAACAAGCTATATCAATTCACGGCGATTGATGTTTTAAGCAAAAGAAGAGTTCTCCGAGTTTACCCGACTCAATCAAGTAGAAACGGAGCACTTTTCCTTAAAGAATGTTTTGAATCATTTCCTTTCACTATTAAAAACATCCAGACTGATAACGGAGCTCCGTTTCAAAAAGAGTTTGATAGGTGTTGTAAAGATTCACATATTCCCCATTACTACACCTATCCCAGAAGCCCTAAACAAAACAGCTACGTGGAGATATCTCACGGAGCTGATGAAAGAGAATTCTACCAACAAGGAAATACATATTCAATTTTAGAAACGATGAGAGATAAAATACAGGAATGGGAAGATGTTTGGAATGACGTTAGACCTCATGCCGCTCTCAATTATTTAACTCCGAATGAATACCTAAAGAGGATACAAAACAATGGGATACGAAGAAGAGAAATAATTAGTTTGCAAACCTAGGGTGTATCATATGTATCTGAACCTAGACAG
>JBAQMJ010000034.1:0-5555 GCA_049302695.1 Minisyncoccales bacterium | reverse complement strand
CAGTAGCCGCCTTGGCTTCCTTTTGTGGAACGGTAATTATTCTTAATCCATTTTTAAGCGTTGTCTTCTTGTACATTTCCTTTTAATTTATTTAATTCTTTTTTTAATTCAACCATTTTGATTTCTCTATTAATAGTCAGCTCAAAAAACTTTTCCAATTCATCAACTCTTTTCTTCATTTCTTCCTGTGATTTTTTCAATTCTTTTTGAGAAACATATATTTCCTCCGAAGCATCGTTCAGGTTGTCAGCTAAGTTGACTATTTCCCTATCCAAGCTTCCGGTAGCAAAAACTGCCCTCTCTCCTTTAGGCAGCTCATCGGCAAATCTTTCCATTTCTCTTAAAGCGTTGGCTAAATAGACAAAAAGGACTCGATCGATGACGAAAGTCATAATCAATCCAACCAAAGAGACAACAATAATATTATAACTAACTGGATAGCTAGCAATTAGAACAATTAAAACTGTAAAGAGAGGTAAGAAGAAAAGAAAATAAAATTTGAAAGAAATTCCTGAAAGATTAGGAGATTTGACTTCTTCTCCTCTTTCTAAAAGCATTCTTCGACAATCTTTAATCACTGCAAACATTGATTGCTGGCAGAAAAAGGTAGCGAAGGCGCAAGAAAAAAACAGGGCAATCGCTCCCCCTAAAATAATGATCAATAAATCAAAATTAGAAGCTACATTTATCCATACAGTTAAAACAACCAAAACCATGACTGAAAGCCCGCTGGCTAAAACATTAATCATCGTGCTGCGAGCGATAAATTCCAGAGCCTTAAAGGTTTCTTTAATTTCAATAGTGGTTAATCCCGAGATAATTCCTTTGCCAACAACATTCTTATTAATCAAACGGACATCATCTCCTGCCCAGAATCCCACTCCGCTATATCTCAAGACAGCCAAGAAACAGAAGATAACAACAAAAGCTGGAGCCATTAGCTCAAAAGCCTGCTTCGCTGCCGGCTCTTCAAATTTAGCTATGGCAAGAATAAGAACATAGGCGAATGTTGCACAAAGAATAGACCATCCGATAATGGGAGACAAAAGATTTAAAGTATAAGGAACTTTAATTCTCATATATATCCTTTTTTAATATTGAAATTAAATCTTCTATTTTTACTCTTTTTTGTTCCATTGTATCTCTATCTCTTAAGGTAACAGAATTGTCTTCCAGCGTATCGAAATCAATAGTTACGGCATAGGGAGTGCCGATTTCGTCATGTCTCCTGTATCTCCTACCAATAGCACCGACTTCATCGTATTGTGAATTAAATTCTTCTTTTAGTAAATTATATACTTCTTTCGCCTTATTGGTAATATTTTCCTTATTCTTAACTAAAGGCAAAACAGCAACTTTGAGCGGAGCAATCTTTTTATTTAATTTCAACAAAAATTCTGTTTCCTTAACTGTTTCCGTGGTGGTTGATCTGCCTCCTTCGATTTCAGTATAGGCATCGCACAAACAAGCTAAGAAAACTCTTTCTACTCCGCAAGAAGGTTCGATAACGTATGGGATATACCTTTCCTTAGTTGCTTCATCGTAATAAGTCAAATCTTGTCCAGAATGTTTCTGATGCTGAGTCAAATCATAGTTTCCTCTACTGGCAATACCTTCAATCTCAGACCAGCCCATGGCAAACTTATATTCTATATCAACGCAACCCTTAGCATAGTGAGCTAATTCTTCTTTCTCGTGTACCCTTATTCTTAAATTTTCTTTCTTAATTCCCAAATCATTAACGTACCAATTCATTCTTTCCTCGACAATCTTTTCGAATATTTCGTTTTCAGTTCCTGGCTTAACAAAATACTCCATTTCCATTTGTTCAAATTCTCTTAATCTGAAAATAAAATTACCAGGAGTTATTTCATTTCTAAAAGCCTTGCCAATCTGGGCAATACCAAATGGCAATTTAACTCTTTGAGTATCGAGAATATTCTTGTAGTTAACAAAAATACCTTGAGCTGTTTCGGGGCGAAGATATGCAATTGAAGCACTGTCTTCAACTGGTCCGATAAAAGTCCTGAACATTAAATTAAAATTCCTAGCTTCAGTCAATTCTCCCCCGCACTCAGGACACTTAGTTTTATCATCTAGATGGTCTGACCTAAATCTCTTGTGGCAATTTTTACATTCTGATAAAGGATCGGAAAAATTTTCAGTATGTCCAGAAGCTTTCCAAATGTTCGGATTCATTACAATTGAACTATCTAGTCCGACAACATTATCTCTCTTTCTGGTCATGGCTTTCCACCATGAATCCTTAATATTCTTTTTTAATTCCACTCCTAAAGGTCCGAAGTCATAAAAACCTCCTAAACCGCCGTAAATATCGGAAGATTGGAAGACGAATCCCCTCCTTTTAGTAAATGAAACTATTTTTTCAAAATTGTTTTCCATATATATAAATATTAACAGAAAAAACGAAACAAGCCAAGATGTAACAAAAAATCAGTTTTAAAACTGATTACTTGTCCTAAACAAACCTTACCTGAACGCTTGCTTGGGTTAATTGCGAGTAAAATTAGATTACTCGCTTGGCCACACCAGCCATTAATGATTCGACGGACACGTCTGACGAATGATGAATCCTTATCATGGAGTATCCGGGATCAAATTTGATTTTAGGATAGTCTCTCCTGTAGGCTTCCCTCTCTGAGAAGGACAACTCTTCTGCAAGCAGACCATCTCTGCATATTTTTTTGATAACCTTATCTTTGATGCTGTTTGCAACAAAGACGACATTCGCAACAATCTTAATTTGACCATCACTCATATAAATTCCTCTAAAAAGAAGATATCACTCTAAAAATAAATGTCAATCACAATGAGTGGTTTCTGAAGAACAGACTCCACTGTCTTCTGTCATATATCCAGAATTATCTATGCAATAAGAACACTTTCTAAAAAAGACTCTAGCGCAGTATGAATCATTATTTTCTCCGATAAAAATATCAACCTCTCCCCCCATCGACTCTATATCATCAAAAAACCTAGCGAGATCGGGATCGTTTTCAAAACCCTCATAGCTCTTATTTGTAAGACGATAAACTTCAGCCCAATTCTTCAATTGTCCCATGTCCATCTTTATTCTCATATCCCTAGCCTGTTGATCCAATCTAAATCCAATAATAATCGGGATCGATAAAAAAACCAAAAAAACAACTAAAACAGATAAAGCTTTGAAGAGTTTTTGGAGATTTAAAGCTTGGCTTTCCATCACTGACTCATTTGGCCATAGATCATATCGGTCTTAGCCGTTAACGTATTATTGGTCCATTGATCGACTCCAGAAAGCTGAGCCGAGCCTAAAAGAATAATCATTTCATCAGCTATCTCTGGTTTGACTGAAATCTGGAAAGCGCAAATCTTTGCATCTTTAATTACTCCTGAGCCAGCTGGCAAACTGCCGATATTGCAAACAACCTCGCTAGTGTTTTCATCATAAGTAATATCCATTCCATCAGGATATGTTTTTCCCTCAAAGGTAATACTCTCAGGAAGAGCTGTAACCATTTTTACCTTTTCCAAATCATTGTAATTATTAATGGCCTTCCATTCAACAGTTAAATATGTTTTCTGTCCTGATTCTAGAGGGTAAGGACCGGAATTTTCAAAATATTTGTTCTCAGGATATATCTTTTGTTCAGCAGAAATAACCGAACTGACTTTAGTTAAAAATTCCTGACTAGCTTGTCCAATCAATACTTTATTCTTAATAATAGGATTCTTATCCTCCAAGCTGTCCATCTTCCATTTATCTTTAACATTGACCCAGAATTCAACTGTGGCTGCTTGACCGACATCCAGTAATTGCAATTCAGGAACATTAGTTCCATCCCAGACTATAGTATTATCACCCTTAGTCCATTTGCCATTAATAACCTTAATTGAATTAATATCTAAAGCATCGCCATCTAATTTGGTAACCAAAACCATATCCTTCATCTGATCTTCTCCAACATTTCTAAAAGTTACCTCGTAATGCAATTGATCTCCCACTAAAGCAGCGTAATTCTCGTCATTGTTGATTTTTTGACTAATGTATAGGGCTGGAGCAACTATTTCCACTCCTCTTATCACCTCCTTCAGAAGAACAAAATTGCCATCCTGCCAAATTCCTATTTTAGCTCTAAATACTTTCTGTTCTAAAGATTGCCCAGTTAAGATTCCGGATATTTCTATCCTTCCCGATCCAGCTTCATTCAAAATCGGTATATCCCATTGAGTATTATCCATTCCTTTCGGTTGAGAATACAAAAATTCAAAATCATCAGGATATGTAACATAGCAAGTTAAATCTTTTAAAGGATATTCAACACTTGAAGAATAATTGACTCTCAAGGTTAAAGTTTTCCCCGTTCCAACCTTATCAGGAGTATCCAAAGAAAGTTCGATCGGTATATCTCCTAAAATAGTTGTTGAGGTTGTTGAAACTTCGCTTCTAGTTTTCAAATCTTTAGGTTGGAAAGAAATACTCACCTTGGCAACTTTAGTTTCTTTCTCTTTTCCTAGCAATCTAGCGTTAAATTTGAAAGATCTTTCTTCTCCAGGATAAATATCTCCGCCCAGCTGTTCAGAGGTCATCGTTTTAATCTTTCCATCAGCTTCTTCAATTATTGAATTTTCTGGATAGGTAAAAATCAATTCGGGAGATTCTAAACGAATACTTCCGTTATTTTTGAATTTAACAAGATATTCAACATCTTCTCCAATGGTTGTTTTTTCTGGACCGATTAATTCAACTTTCAAAACCTCCTTACTGAAAGACATTTTGTCCCATGATAAAAAAGCAATGACGGCTAAAATTATTAATAATAATGGAAGAATGATTATTTTTTTCATAGTATTACCAAGGTTTAGGTGTTACTCCCGTCTTATCTCCTAATATTTTTAAGAATACCTTATTGGCCCCGTATTTGCCTGGATCATTGTCTTTGAGATGAGGCTGAGTCCTAGCAATTCCATTGGCGAATATTTGCAAACTCTTCTTGCTCACATCTGAAGAAAACTTTGATAAAGCTTTGGCTCTTAGATCGACTAATTCTTTGACCATTTCAGAACTTATTCTAACTCCGTCAATAGTTTTTCCGTAAAGACTTTTAAAATCGTAATATCCTCCTCCGCTTCCTAAAAGACGACTTAATATTCTAACATTGGCTGTCTTATACGCACCCCTGAATACATCGGGACCCTTAACCGCCTCCTCTTCTTTAGTTTTAGATAGGGTTGGCCTGATTTTAGATTTTAAATTATTTAACAACGGACTTTCTCCCAGCTCATTCCTTTTATTTTCATCATGAATAAAGGGATCGTCTTCTCTGGCCTGCTTGTCGCTCTTCATAAAGCTATTATTTTCTAATTGTGGATTTTCTTCCATATTTAAATCTTCTTGATCCCTAATAATATCTTACCTTCTCCCAATTCTATTTCTTTCAAAGCTTCGCCTGAAAGAACGAAATCTTGAGCTAAGACTTCTCTTAAGATGATGTCTCTATTCTTATTTATTATTTTATCAAATATTTCTGATTTTTGATAGAGGACATCGATAG
>JBAQMJ010000033.1:0-1731 GCA_049302695.1 Minisyncoccales bacterium | reverse complement strand
CAGAACGAGTATAGACTCCAGCATCAGTTTCTCTTGATTGAGATGATCCGACAACGTTGGTAATTCCAAGAGTTAAAACTCCTTTAGCCTTCATTTCTCTTAAAGCCGCTAAAGTATCGGCGGTTTCTCCAGATTGAGAAACAAATATGGCCGCTGAATTCTTATTTATAATCGGCTTCCTGTACCTGAACTCTGAACCAATATCAGTTGAAGTTGGAATGCCTGCATATTCTTCAAGCATATACTCTCCTACCTTGCAGGCATAATTAGCAGTTCCGCATCCAATCAATGTTATATTATTTATCTCTCTTAATTGTTTTTCGACCGCCTCCAATCCTCCCAACTTAACCGAGCCTTCTTCTTCTAAAATTCTCCCCCTCATTGCATCTTCAATAACATTCGGCTCTTCCATTATTTCCTTAAGCATGAAATGTTTGTAGCCTCCTTTTTCCGCCTGTTCTATGTCCCAATCAATTGTTTCAACGTTCTTTTCTGATTCTTTTTCTTCTTTTAAAATACAAAATCCGTCTTTCTTTAAAACTGCCATTTCTCCATCGTCCAAATTAATTATCTGCCTGGTCCTAGTAATCACCGCTGAAGGATCTGAGGCGACTAAGAATTCATCTGCTCCGACTCCGATAATTAAAGGCGATGACATTCTAGCAGCAATCAGCTTGTCTGGCTCTCTGCTTGAAATAACAGCCAATCCATATGTTCCCCTAACATCTCTTAAAGCCTTGCTAACTGCCTGCTCTAAAACACCTTCATAGTATTTTTCAATTAAATGAGCGATAACTTCAGTATCTGTTTCAGAAATAAACTTATGCCCTTCTTTGATTAATTTTTCTCTAAGTTCTTTATAGTTTTCAACAATTCCATTGTGTACTACAAAAATCTCACCCTTGCAATCGCAATGAGGATGAGCATTTTCTTCGGTTACCAATCCAGTTGTTGCCCAGCGTGCGTGCCCAATTCCAACAGTTCCACTAAAATCTTTTTCCAAAAACTCTCTTTCTGTCTTTTCTATCTTGCCTACTCTTTTAAACAAAGAAGGCTCATTGTCATTTAAAAAACAAAAACCGTAGCTGTCATAGCCTCTGTATTCTAGCCGCTTCAATCCAGCCATTAATATAGGCGAAGCGTCCTTATTACCGATGTATCCAACTATTCCGCACATATATTATTTAATTACAATATTAATTAATTTATCTGGTACAAAAAATATTTCGACAATTTCTTTTCCATTTGTCCATTTCTTTACCCTTTCATTTTCCTTGGCCATATCTTCCACATCCTCTCTCGGTGTTCCCGCATTGATTTCTATCTTTTCCCTGACTTTTCCATTAACTTGGATAATTAAAGAAACTTTTTCTTCTTTAATTAGACTTGGATCAAACTCTGGCCATTTTTCAATCATGATGCTATTTTTATTTCCCATCAGCAGCCAAATTTCCTCGCAAAGATGCGGAGCGAAAGGAGAAAGTAAAATTAAAACTTTTTTAATTTCTTCTTTTCCTAATTCTTCTTTTCTTTCAGAAATGAAGTTTATAAACTCCATAAAAAAGGCTATGCAAGTATTAAACTTCATTTTCGACAAATCTTCGGAAACCTTCTTAATTAATTTATGGGTTTCAGAAACAACCTCTTTAGAGCTTTTCTCATTTTGGCATTCTGAAAATATCTCCCATAGTTTAGTTAAAAATCTATAGACACCCTTAACCCCCTGAGGAT
>JBAQMJ010000032.1:0-3645 GCA_049302695.1 Minisyncoccales bacterium | reverse complement strand
AGATATTGTCGCTAGATGGGAAAAAGGAGAATTTTTACCAACTTGGTCACAGGCAATAAAAATTTCGAAAATTTATAATGTTTCCGAATTTTTGCTATTTTCAAATGAATTAATTAAAAGACAAAAGTCTATACCAGATTATCGTATTGGTTTCGACAAAAAAAGTGATGATGGGGTAAAAAAATTAATTAATCTCGTTATAACTAGACAGAAATGGTTAGAAAAATATGTGAAAGACGAAGGATTTGCTAAAAATGTTCTTCAAGGCTCAGGAAAAGATTTAGAATCTCCCCAAAAATTAGCGGAGTTAATTTCAGAAAAGTTGAATATAAGCATCGAAGAATTTAAAAAGAATGCTAGTCGCAAGAATGCCTTAAATTATTTAATTAAAAAAGCTGAATCAAAAGGTATTTTTGTAGGAAAGACGGTTTCGTATCACAAGATAAAAACCGATGATATGAGAGGCTTATTTGTTTCAGATGATTATTGCCCATTTATTATTTTAAATAGGGGCGATTCTTTGTCTGCACAGATATTCTCTTTCATCCACGAATTAGCCCATTTTTTTAGAAAAAGCGATGCGATTTCAAACAGTCTTGATTTTAGAAGTTCTGTTCAAGGGATTGGCTCGGAAGAAGTTTTTTGCAATAATGTCGCAGCAGAACTACTTTTACCGAGGGCAGATTTTGTTAATAAGTTTTACGGAAAATCTGATATTGATTATTTTTCTCGCATTTATAAGGTTAGTAAGATCTTTATTTTTTATCGCCTAAAAGAATTAGGCAAGATTAAGGTCGAGATAGAACAAAACCTAGAAGACGAAATACAAAAAGAGATGAAGCAAAATCTTTTGGAAAAAGCTGAAAGAGATAAGTTTAAAAATGGCGGAAATTATACGAATACAATGAAAGATTCGAATGGTTCGTTATTTAATCGCATTATTCATAAGAATTATTCAGAAAATAAGATTGGGTATGTCGAGGCTTCTAAATTATTACTCTTTTCTCCAGAAAAATTATGAATAATCAACAGGAAGAAAAGGTATATATTTTAGATACCAACACTTTAATTGGTTTTTCTGTGTGGATACCAATAAGTTTAAATAAAGTTTTTTGGGTCAAAATGGAAGAATCTCTTCAAGAAGGCAAATGGATTCTTCTTGATGTTATAGCTAATGAAATTAAATATGAAAACGATGGACTTAAAAGCTGGTGCGCTGAACAAAAAAGAAAAGGACTACAAAAAACTATTGAAATTAAACACAGAGAAAGAGCTGTTGAGATTAACAATATTTGGAAAATGATTGATGAGACTACTGGAAAATCTACTACAGATACCTACGTTATTGCATATGCTGAAGATAAAAATTTGTCAATTTTATCAAAAGAATCTCGTAGAATAAAAGAAGATGAATTATTTAAGATACCAGATATTTGTGGACAGTTAAATATTCCTACAACATCAAAGCCTAAAGAATTTTTGATGGCGATTGGATATAAAAACTAACCATAAAACTAACCATAAAATTTGTTGATTTTTAAAAATAATCCAAATTACTATAAGAAAAGGACTATGTTAAAGCTAATGAATACTACCAGAAGATAATCGACACCTTTGGAGAGAAACAATACTGGGGAATGTATTACTACATCTGCAGTAATTGGATGTATTCTAATGACAAAGCCAAAACCCAAGAGTGCTACACTAAATACAAGTCTTTTGGAGGATCTGATTCACAGATTGAGGATTATTTGAGATAAGCTTTGCGTTATTGTTGCATCCACCGTATCATTATGATACGATGGAACCACCTAAATGATACGAAGATGATTAAATTAATCCAAAGACAGCAGAAGATAATAGGCATTCTTTTAAAGAAGGGGGGAGTTCAATCCTCGGTTACTTTAGATGAATTAATTAAACTAGACGAAAAGGTGTCTCTTGTCACAGTGAAAAGAGATTTGTCTGAAATGGTAAATAATGAAATTTTAAATACAAGCGGATCAGGAAGATATTTGAATTATAGTGTGGGTAATGCTGGAAGAATAATATTCAATGTTAATGCTCACGAATACTGTTCAATTGAACCAGACCAGAGATATGGTTTGAAACAATACAATTTTGATTTATTTTCTTCTATTCCCAATGATATTTTTTATGATGAAGAATTGGAAAAAATAGAATCAGCGACGGCAAGATATAAATCAAGAACAAGCGGATTACCTTCCACAATACAGCAAAAAGAATTGGAAAGATTTGTTATTGAGTTAGCGTGGAAATCTTCAAAAATAGAAGGGAATACCTATACTCTTCTCGATACAGAAAGATTATTGTTGGAAAATAAAAAAGCGGATGGAAAAACAGACGGTGAAGCTCAAATGATTTTAAATCACAAGAGTGCTTTTGATTTTATTTATAGAAATTCAGGAATATTTAAAAATGTTACGAGAAAGGACATAGAAAATTTACATTCTTTTTTAATCAAAGACTTGGGAGTTGATGCTGGATTAAGGAAAAATATGGTTGGTATTACAGGATCAATTTATAGGCCGCTTGATAATGTTTATCAAATCAGTGACGCAATGGACGCTCTTATCAATTTAATATCTCGCATGGAAAATCCCTATGCAAAAGCATTGGTAGTATTGATTGGAATAAGTTATATCCAGCCATTTGGAGACGGCAACAAAAGAACAGGTCGTTTTATGGCAAACGCCATATTATTGGCACATAAGTTGCCACCTCTTTCTTATCGCAGCATTAATGAAGATGAATATAAAGAAGCAATTTTATCTTTCTATGAATTAAATTCAATAGTGCCGATTAAAAAGATATTTATTGAGCAGTACGAATTTACAGCACAAAATTATACAATAGTATAATTATAGTGCCAAGCTCTATGAAGAAGAAAAGGACTATGTTAAAGCTAATGAATACTACCAGAAGATAATAGACACCTTTGGAGAAGAGCAATACTGGGGATTGTGTCCAGAGAGCATTTGTGCCCCATTGTGGATGAATTTTCCTATTTACAATATCAAAATTAAAGGTATAATAAAGAAAATAAGTAATAGATAAAAATATGCAAACAGGAACCAGTAAAAAAAGGTTTCTTCTAGATGTTATTTATAAAACTTCTGATAATAATTGGAGGGCTTTTTGTTATCCTTTTGATATTTCATGTGAGGCAAAATCTAAAGAAGAAGCCTACAAAAGATTAAAAAAATTAGTAAATCTTTACGTCGAAGGACTTAAAGAATATGGTTATCCTGAACATTTAGCAAAAAAAGAATTATCGAATAAAGAAGATAAGGTAATACTTACTGAAGTAAAAAAATATATAATTTTAAAGCAACAAAAAAGATTAGAAGAAGATTTATTCGGATCTGAAGCTAGCACTAAGATTGAAATTACAGAAAAGGGTTTATTCGGTTTCTATCAACAAGAACTAGCTTATTGCTAATCATGGCCAAAAAGAATCAAATAAAATTTAAATATTTTATAAAAGGATTAGAACTTATTGCTAGTAAAAATTTTTACAATTATAATTTAATACAAAAACGTGGAAGTGGAAGAAGGCTTGAGCTTTTTAAAGAAAAGGGCGACAAGATTCCTTGTGCAATGAATGTTTTTCATGAAGATACC
>JBAQMJ010000031.1:0-2518 GCA_049302695.1 Minisyncoccales bacterium | reverse complement strand
TCTCTATTCTTTTCAATATGAGTTAAATTGCATCTTCCTCCTCCAGTTAGCAAAAGCTTAACTCCTAATTTAGAATTCTTTTCAATTAAAACAGTCTTAGCTCCTGATTGTGCAGCCAATATAGCTGCCATCATTCCAGCTGGACCTCCTCCGATTACAGCAACATCATATTCCATATTATTTTCCGCTTTTAATTTCAATGACGTCTCCGTCAGAAACAACATACTCTTTTCCTTCAGTTCTAATTAATCCCTTCTCTCTAGCTCCAGCAAATCCGCCAGATTCAATTAACTTCTCCCAATTAATAACTTCTGCCCTGATGAAAGTATCTTCGAAATCACTATGAATAGCTCCCCCGGCTTGCGGAGCCCTGTCTCCCTTATGAATCGTCCAAGCTCTAGTTTCGTCTGGACCAGTGGTTAAAAATGTTATCAGTCCTAAAAGGCTGTACGACTCCTTAATTAGTTCATTTAATTTCGGCTCAGACGATAAGCCAAAAGATTCTCTCTCCTCCTTAGTCATGTCACTGCTTTCCGACTCGGTCAAAACATCCATAAAAAGATATGACCAATTATTCTTTTTAAATACCTCTAGCACTTCTGAAGAAACATCTTTTTCTTCTCCATTTAATAGATATAAGCGGGGCTTTGAAGAAAGCAATTGATAACTTTTAATTATCTTTTCTTCTTCCTCATCCCAAACCAAATCGAATAACATTTTACCATCTTTCAACAAAGCAAAAGCTCTTTTTAAAACATCCATTTCTTTTAAAGCTTTCTTGTCTCCAGATTTTATCTCTCTTTCTAAAGAAGCTAGTCTCTTCTCGACCGTCTCTAAATCTTTCAAGATCATTTCAGTGTCTAGAATCTCCTTATCTTTCAAAACATCTATATCCTTTCTTGTATTAACAATGTTTTCATTCTTAAAACAACGAAGAACGTAGACAATAGCATCCACCTCTCTGATATTAGCCAAGAATTTATTTCCCAACCCTTCTCCTTTGCTCGCCCCTTCAACTAATCCAGCAATGTCCACAAATTCTATCACGGTATATATCTTTTTTGCTGAATGAGTTAATTCAGCTAGTCTATCCACTCTTTCATCGGGCACAGCAACAACACCAACGTTTGGTTCGATGGTACAAAAGGGATAATTAGCTATATCCACTTGCTTCTTGGTGATGGTCTGGAATAATGTCGACTTTCCCACATTAGGAAAACCTACGATTCCGATATGCAATGACATTATTTTTTATTCATTAGTATTTCCGCTTCTCTCCTCAATGATTCCAACTGCTTCTTTGGTATATTAACCCTTTTTCCGAATTTTTCAATGTTTAAGGTAAAAATATCGCTAACTAGCATTATTCTTTCCTTTCTCAACGCTTCAGCTAAATATCCTTTAAAAGAAGGCAATATGGTTATGGGATACAGCCCCTTAGCTTCAACCATATCTTCCAATCCTTCATTATTAGGATAATTCCATCCCAATAATTCCAATTCTTTGCAATTAGAATATTTAATCGCTTCGTCGGTAAAACGAGAATTAGTGACAATTAAAAATTTAACATTCTTATCTTTAAATCTTCCCGCGTTTTTTACGTCATCTAAAATAGCAAAGCTCTTTAAGCAAACATTAATATCAACAGTATCTCCTGGATTATTTCTATATTTACATTCTCCTAGATAAACATCGTCTTCCTTAGAAGCTAAGAAGTCTATTTCATATTTACAGCACTTTCCACTAATAAACATGCTAGGATCAACCTTCATTCCATATTGAGAAAGAACTCTTCTCGCATAATCTTCAAAGATAAATCCAGCTGGACCAAGTTTCTTCATCGCTTCTTTCAAACTGAACCTCAAGGCGAATTGAAGATTTTCTTTTTTAAGCCTGCCCTTTATTCTTTTAAATATTTCAGCGGTAGGAATGTCTTGATAGATAGAACTTTCCACCTCTCTACTAATCTCTTTTGCCAAAGATGAGGACGCTCCCGCCCTCATCGCTGAATTATAAACTTTCTTTGCTGAGAAAGGCTCTCTTTCTCCTCCATATTTTATAACCTTTATCAAAGAAGGCATATTATTCAAATTTCGATTTAATATCTTCCTTAACCTTCTGATAGTTCTTTTCTATTCTCTTTACCTTGAAACTATTCTTAATATATCCAAAACCAAAAATGATAATGATAATTCCAACAAAATAAGCGAATATCTTTAAAGCTTCCACTGGATAAATGATAAAGGAAAGCCCTAAAACAATAGCCACCACTCCTGTTAAAAATAATATCCACCAATTTCCGCTCACCTCTTTAACGTAATTGTCGATAATATTGATTACAAAAAAACTTGATTTGTTTTCCATATTCTTATAATTATCTATTATCTCCGCTTCCATGGAGTTCATTCCTCTGCTGTCTAGATTGAAGCTTTTCAAGATTCTTTTGAACAACATCTTCTAGGTTAATTTTTAATTCTGTAGAAAGATTGGCTACATACCACATGACATCTCCTAACTC
>JBAQMJ010000030.1:0-7123 GCA_049302695.1 Minisyncoccales bacterium | reverse complement strand
TACTGTTTTTTCATATATTTCATGTTATTTTTTCAAAAACAAAAAAAGGAGCTTCCAGCTTCTTTATTTTCAAACCAAAAACTATTAAAAGATATTATACCAGAGAGAGAGAGAGAGAGAGAGAGAGAGGACAAACCTAGATTTTCATTGTTTTCTTTTTTCATTGCTTTAATTATATCAATACTATTTTTAATGTCAACGAATACTATAACAAAAATCAGCCTTTCGACTGATTATTTTCTGTGCCGAGGGAGGGATTTGAACCCTCACGCCTTACGGTATATGCTCCTAAGGCATACGCGTCTGCCAGTTCCGCCACCTCGGCAATAAAACACCCACTTTGTATACCAAAAACAAGTGGGTGTCAATATTCAAACATATTAAGCTCCGATGATCATCTTGATTGCCGGAGGAATTGCTCTTGAGAACAAAGCTACAGCAATACCGACTGCGGCGTAAATGATTAGCGACCTTGCTTTACCTGTCTTTTCCGGATCTCCCGAAGAAGTAGTGAATAATACAGCACCCCAAATAATCATTAAGGAAGAAATGGCCATCAAAACAACGAATACCCAATCGGTAATATTGTAAACTCCATTCAAAAGACAGCACATTCCGCAATCTCCATCATCATAATAACAATAAGTTGTTCCACCGCTTGATGTTGGCTCACAGTCCAGAGTAGCGGGTAGCCTGCTTGTTTTTGTAAGCTTGCAACCATCTAAATTATCTGTTGCTGCAGAAACAAATCCAGCTCCCATAGATGACAATACTACTACGCAGGCAATCAAGGCTAATATTTTTTTCTTCATAGTCATGTTTTTAATTATTATCCGACCTTTATGTTAATCATTAGTTACAACTAACGTCTTTACTATGCTCACTAAACTGTTGGCAATCAAGATGATGGCTAATCCAATCGTTGCCGATATTATGATGCTCTTAGCCATCTTAACACTTTCCATGTTCCCATTGTCAATTATCCAGAAATATCCTCCAAGAACATACATTAGAATAGCTACTGCTAAACATATGTTCGTAATCCATTTGGTAATATTTTCTATTGTTTCAGTAATATCATTGCTAGCTATCGTACTATCAGTATCGGTATCGGTATCAGCTAAAATAATGAAAGGAACAAACAAAACAGCTACCCAGAGACATATAAGAATTAACGTTTGCGTTTTCATGTTTTTTGTTATTTTTTAATTTGAAACTATTTTACCACTAAATCCTTAAAAATGCCAATAAGGGACTTGGCCAAGAGTGCTACAACGAATCCGATGACGGCATAAAGAACTATATTCTTACCCTGGCTGACCTTGCTGGTGTCCCCCGCTGCAGTCATATATACAAAGCCTCCGCAAACAATAATCAAGGGAGCCAAGACCATTGCGATGTTCAAAATCCAATCAATTATACTCTCGAGCAAAGCTTCAAAACTTGTTGAAGTAATGGGATTGGTAAGCGTTCCTGTGCTAGTCACGGTTGGCGTTGTAATTCCCGTGCTGGTCCCCGTACCTGTCCCAGTCCCCGTGGTACTCGTTCCAGTACTATTCGTTGCGCCACTATAACCATAAGTATCATTAAAACTATCAACTTCATCGCTCTCATATCCTGAAGGACAAGTACATCCAGTTGTTGAATTAAAAGACGCTTGAACTCCACCACAATATATACTAGTACAATTGCTTGCTCTCGTTGTACTACCTACTGAAGACAAAACACAACTTTTTGTAGTCTTGTCAAAAGTATAAATATTGGAGATACAGTCGCAAGCACCCGCTGAAGGAGTTAACAACGTACCAACACACTCACATGAAGAGTCGCAAGAAAGATTCTTTCCCTTCCACGTTCCATAGGCACTTTTACAGGCTGACTCGCTAGAGCAAGCGGGTGAACCTAAATATCCAGTAGCTTCCGCAAAAAAAATAGGAATTAAAAACAAAAAAGCTAGAATTGTTAAAAGTATTTTTTTCATATTTTTCTTAATAATACTCCCCAATGAAAATTACCTGAACTAATTTCTTTCTCTTTTTTAAATCCATTTTTATCTCCCAATAAAACAGCTTCTTCAAGGGATAACCTCCCCTCTTTAGAACCGACTGGAGCATCTTTCTTCCAGTCAATAATTAAAATCATTCCATTCTGTTTTAAAATTCTCTTAGCTTCTTGCATGACAAAATCCCTGTTATCAATTTGAAACAAGAGATTTGTCATTAAAATCAAATCAAAATAAGCATCTTTTATCTTCACTCCTTTCTCAATGTCAGAAACTATTGTTTTAATATTAAACAATTGCTGAGCCGAAGCTTTGCTATTCAAAGCAGAAATAGCTTCTTCTAAAATATCAATGGCGTAGACTACTCCAACCTTAAGTTCTTGGGCTAAAGGAATCACCCACCCTCCAGAACCAGATCCGAAGTCACAGGCAATCATGTCTTCTTTCAAGGGAATATTCTTAAGAATTTGTTGGGGATTTAAGAATCCTTCGTTCATATAAGAATATTGTATAAGATAATTTAATAAATGTAAATTATTCTGCCTCTTCTTTCTCAGCTAAAGTTGCCGAAGCCACTTTGTCGCCCGCTTTCATCTTCATGATTTTCACACCCTGAGTATCTCTTCCTAATTTAGGAATGCTTGAAATTTTAGTCCTAATAACCTGTCCTTTTTGCGAGATGACAATTAGGTCCTCTTTATCAGTAATGACCTCTATTTTAGCCAATTGGCCTGTTTTAGAGCTAATGTGGGCGATCCTTACCCCTGAACCTCCCCTTCCCTGAGTCTTGTATTCTGAAGATAGGGTTCTCTTGCCGAATCCATTATCGGTCAAAACCAATAAATAGTCTTTTTCTTTTAATCTTTCTTTTTTAATAACTTCCATTCCAATGACCTCATCTCCCTTCTTTATCTTTATTCCGCGAATGCCTGAAGCTGGTCTGCCCATCGGCCTGACCTCCTTTTCAGCAAAACGAATTGATTGTCCGTTCTTAGTGGCAATAATCACTTCATCTCCATCGCCAATCTTTTCAACATCGCATAGAGAATCGCCAGGCTTTAATTTAATGGCAATCAAACCCCCTCTTCTAACATTTTCGAAATCCTTCAAGGGAGTCTTCTTGATTACTCCATTCTTGGTAATCATAATCAGAGAATTGATTTTCTCTTCTTTGTCCTTTTTATCCAAATTCAAAACTGACAAAACCTTGTCTTGAGTTGAAATCTCAAGGAAGTTCATCAGTCCCCTGCCTCGATTAGCTCTCTGCCCTTCAGGAACTTCATAGACTTTGGTCTGGAATACTTTTCCTGAATCAGTGAAGAAAAATAATGAATCATGAGTCTTGGCTGAGAAGAAATGACAGACCTCGTCATCTTCCATGGTTTTCATTCCAAGCATACCCTGTCCTCCCCTGTTCTGCTTCTTGTATTCGGAAGGATTGATTCTCTTAATGTATCCGCCGGAAGTCAAGGTAACAATCGTATCTTCTAGAGGAACTAAATCTTCTTCGGAAATTGTTTCCGGGCTGTGAGCCATGACAACTGTTTTTCTTTCATCTCCATATAGATCAACTTCGTTCTGTATTTCCTGCTTCATCACTTTCTTCTGCTCGGCTTTGCTTTCCAAAATCTTATTCAGCAATTTTATCTGCTTCAATATTTCAGCTAGCTCGTCTTCGATCTTTTGCTTTTCCAATTTAGCTAATTGGTGCAGTTTTATTTCCAAAATAGCATCAGCCTGAATTGGAGTTAGTTTGAATTTCTTGACTAAATTATCTCTAGCATCTTCTTTATCTTTAGATTTTTTGATTGTTTCGATGACAGCATCAATATTATCTAAAGCCTTAGAAAGACCTTCTAAGATATGCGCTCTTTCTTGGGCTTTTCTTAAATCATATTTTGTTCTTCTCACTATCACCTCCTGTTTATGGACTAAGTATAGCTCCAAAACATCTTTCAAGGATAATACTCTCGGCTCGATTCCATTAACCAAAGCCAGCATATTCAAATGATATGTTTTTTGTAAATCGGTATATTTATATAAGATATTCAGCACTTTCTTAGGAGCAACTCCCTTGTGCAAATCAAGGGCAATTCTCATTCCATCCTTGTCTGATTCATCGCGGATATCTTTCACTCCTTCCAGCCTCTTAGTCTGGACTAGATTAGCCATCTGAATAATCAAAGCTGATTTATCTACTTGATAAGGAATTTCTGTAACTATCAATTGATAGCTTTTTTCCGTTTCAATCACATCAATCTTTCCTCTAGTCAAGAAAGATCCTTTGCCTTGAGAATAGGCTGCCAAAATATCTTTTTTGTTATAGATTATTCCCCTGGTTGGGAAATCCGGACCCTTAACAAATTGGAATAAATCTTCAGTCTCCGCTTTAGGATTATCAATCAAATAAACCAAAGCTTCACAGACTTCTTTCAAGTTGTGAGGAGGAATATTAGTAGCCATACCGACAGCAATACCAGTAGAGCCATTCAATAGCAAATTAGGCAAAGGAGACGGCAAAACAACTGGCTCTTTTCTAGTTGCATCATAGTTGTCAATCCATTCAACAGTATCTCGATCTATATCTTTCAATAGCTCTTCTCCAGCCTTTGACATCTTGCACTCAGTATACCTTTGAGCGGCTGGCGGATCCCCCTCAATTGAGTTATGGACAAAAATTCCTGCACTTAAAGCAAAATTATGGCTGTCTTCGATTGTTAAATCGTAAACATCAACAAACTCTTTTAAAAATTCTTTTTTAAAAACCTTGTGATTGCCATTAATATTGCAAAGCAAATAATTAATGTCGTTGTTATAATATTTCTTAATTCCTAAATCCCAGCCAGTAAAGCTCTTGACTCCAAATATAGTTTTTCTAATTTCTTCGTAATTCTCCTTGCTTAAAGATATGCCATGATCTTTTAAGTAACAGCAAATTTTTTCAAACTTCCTTTTGCCGGTAAGATTAGTCTCCCTATTCTTGTTAGCTTTTACTATTTTGTCATGGAATAGTTGCCTATACTCAGCAATCTTCCATAATCTCTTAAGAGTTTCTGTTGCTCTTTCACTTAATTCTTTTCTTTTCTCTGGATGCTCTGCAATATATTTTTTATTAACCTCGCTTAAGGTTAAAATCATTTTATCTCGATATTCTTCCTTTTTCCAATTTTCTAAATTTCTCTGAGCCATTCTCTGAGCATATGCTTCCCTATTCTTAGGATCATTCCAGAATTTTTCTCTGCCTAAGGCAAGCTTCTCGACATAATTTTTATCGGTCCTATGCTTTTCCGAAGTAAAATTATAATGAGTCTGCCAGTGCTCTTTCCAATCCATTCTTAAAATATTCTCTGGATTATTATTAAGCTTATTAAAATCAACATGATGTCTTATCCTTCCTCTTCTTCTTTCATAAATCCCGTTAGATATATTAAATTCATCGGATAGAATGTGAACATAGTCCCACTTATTTAATATCGGCTGGAATAGCATGGCATATCCATCCATATTAGGATCATCTTCTTTTGTTGAATATCTTGAATAGCAAGGCATTAAAGATTCTCCTCCTTCTAAGTCTCTGGCTTCTTTATATTCTCCATTTTTTAATAAAAATTTGTGATCGAGGGTACATTTTATCTCTTCGCCATTATCTAGGACTATCTTCATTATTTCGGCGTGTTTTGTCTTTCGAGGATGCTTTATTTCCGCAATCTTGATCAATCCCTCGTCATCAACGGTAAAGGTATAATTCTTTTTTCCTTGTTTGTATTCTTTTATCAATTCCAAGAACGACAAATCTCTTCCATCTGTTAATTTAACCTTAGTCTCCCCCGTGAAACAACCGAAATTTCCTTGACCTTTAATTAAAGGATATCTCAAAGAAAAATCTTGAGCCATTCTGACTAAAGCCCCGTAAACAGAACTGTCTCCATGCGGATGATATTTTCCTAAAACATCTCCAGTGACCGCCGCTGATTTTCTGAATTTAGCATCGCTTCTTACACCCATGTCATACATGGCATACAAAATTCTCCTCTGCACAGGCTTCAATCCATCTCTTACATCAGGTAAAGCTCTAGAGACGATAACTGACATGGCATAGTCGATGTAGCTATCCTTCATCTCCTTGCTGATCTCTACATCTTCGACGTTGCCAATAACTTGAAATTCTTTTTCTACTTCTTTTTTTGCCATTTTACTTTTCCTCTAATATTACTATTTCTGCTTTTTCTCCTACAGGAATATTTTTCTTTTGAATACTTAATTTATCTTGCGGAACAATATCTTTCTGTCCCAACGCTTTCAAGAAAGGAGCTAATCCTTTATCCTTCTTCTTACTATCATAGCACATTGGGATAACAATTGCAGGCTCTATATGGGAAACAATCTTAGCCGCTTCGGCATAACTGATCGTCTTATCTCCATCGACTGGAATAATTAAAATATCGACATTGCCCATTTCTTTCAATTGTTCTTCCGATATCTCCCCTTCTCCGAAATAACCCAAATGAGCGACTCTCACATCTTCAACTTCAATCGCATAGATAATATTTCTAGATTTTTTGTCTGGTTGAAAAGATTCAATTCCTTGAATGAAGACTCCTTTTCTTTCATATTCTCCGCATGAAGAAATAACGAACTGTTCGTCCGTTTCAAATCCGCTCTTCAAAGGATGGGTTTCAAGTATGATGTCTGCTTTGTTGGACTTTCCAATTGGATCGACAACAGTCAAGACATTATCCTTGTCTTTGGAAACACTCGCTATTTCAAAACAAGAATCTCCATGCCATGTTATTTTCATACTTTTTAAATAATTTTAATGGAGCGGGTGAGCGGAATCGAACCGCCGTATTATGCTTGGCAAGCATACGTACTACCATTGTACTACACCCGCACTTTATTACTTAATTTTAATGCTTGTGCCGAGGTCCGGAATCGAACCGGAATCTAATGTTTTTCAGACATTCGCCGTGACCGACTTGGCTACCTCGGCATCTGGTGGGCGATAGAGGACTCGAACCTCTAACCCCTTCGGTGTAAACGAAGTGCTCTACCAATTGAGCTAATCGCCCGTGCGTCATCTATGTGGGCGGGGCGGGACTTGAACCCGCACGGGAATAATCC
>JBAQMJ010000029.1:0-2357 GCA_049302695.1 Minisyncoccales bacterium | reverse complement strand
ATATTTGACATATTGTAAAGTATGGATTACATTATAAATATAAGAATAATCTATAAATAATATGTCATATAAAAATTATAAAATTGTCAGAATCTTTATAGCTATGTTTATAGCTATGACAGTTTCGATAGCGATGAGCGTGGAAAATGTTCTGCTCGCTGTTTCGGCTATTAGCATAGGAATGATTTCTATATTCTTGATAAAGAAAAATGTTAAAGCCGTGTTGGTTGATGAAATGATTAAAACCATTGCTGGAAAGGCAGCTCTCATAGCCTATAGCATCACCGTTCCTACTCTAGCGGTTCTTTCTTTGGTCTTCATGTTTCCCAACTTCAGCAACGAAGGTTCTTATCTATACAATTTAGGAATAATTTTTAGCTATATCGCTTTATTCAATATGGCTGTCTATTCTTTGTCTTATTACTATTATCAAAAGAAATATGGCCGAGATAATGAATAATATAAAAATATTGAGGGCGGAGAAGAATATGACTCAAGAAGATTTGGCTGAAAAGACTGGAGTGACTCGCCAGACTATTATTGCCATTGAAAAGAGCAAGTACGTTCCTTCCTTAGAGTTAGCTTTTAAAATTTGCAAAGTTTTTAATAAAAAGATAGAAGAGATATTTAATTCAAATATATGACATTGTTTGTAAGACATCCGATAAGGAACAAGGGCAAGCTTAATTCCTACGAAAGGCAGATAGGGAAGTATAAGGAAAATAAAAAAGTTAAAGAAGAAAAAACAAAGAAAGATAAAGATAAGTAATCTTTATTGACCTTAAGTTTTCTTTGATATACAATTTAGATATGGACAAGATTAAGGAATTGAAAAAGAAAATATCGCCTGTTTTAAAAAGAAACGATGTAAAAAAGTTGTCTGTTTTTGGTTCGGTTGCGAGAGGGGAAGATAAGATGGGGAGCGATATTGATCTGTTGGTTAAATTTAACGGACAAAAAGGATTAGCCGATCTCGTTGGGCTTAAGATAGAGCTGGAAGATAAGCTGAATCGCAAAGTAGATATTATACATATAATTCAGTAAGTCCGCTATTAAGAGAAAAAATAGAAAAGGATGAGGTTTTATTATTTTCAATATGAATAAATTAAGTCAAAAAACAGAAGAAAATATTCTCATGGTCACAGCTTTTTTCGTTTTAATTTCATCAATGCTGAATGCAATGATTTCAGCGGGAATAGCCATTGTTAGTTTAGCTGTTTTTCTCGGATATAATTTTTTAACTAAAAAATCATGATTTTTGCTACTGGCAATCATCAGAAGCTTAAAGAGTTTGAGGATATTTTGGGAATTAAATTAAACCATTCTGATTTAGATTTAGACGAGATTCAATCAACTGAAGTCGAAGAAGTGGCTAAACACAAAGTTAAGCAGGTCTATGATTTATTAAAAGAGCCGGTTATTGTTGAAGATACGGGGCTGTATTTTGAAGAATTGAATGGATTGCCTGGAGCCCTTGTGAAATTCTTTGTTAAGAAATTAACTTTAGAGAAAATCTGTTCTTTGATTAAAGAGAATAGAAAGGCAAAGGCAGTGACTTGCATTGCTTATTTCGATGGAGAAAATTTAAAAACCTTTATTGGAGAAACAAAAGGGAAGATAGCCGAGGAGCCGAGAGGAACAAATGGCTTTGGCTGGGATCCAATCTTCATTCCTGAAGGGTATGATAAAACTTTTGCTGAACTGGCTGACGAAGAAAAAACCTCTAAATTCATGAGAAAGGAAGCGATTGAAAAGCTCAAAGAGTTTCTTTAGTTTGAATTTTATTATTAAGCTGGCTGAGAGCCAGTTTTTAATTTGCTTGACAATAATGATAATACATTGTATGGTATTAAAAGATGAAGACTGTGGTAGGGGCTAATTCCTTTTCGGGAATGGCCAAGACAAGAGTACTTCTCAATAATCTTTTTGAGAAGAGTAACGTCGATTGTTTCGTCGCTGTAGCTAAAAAAGAGCTGTTTGATGGCGAGATAATTGAGAGTATCTCGGTAAAAATTCCCACCCCATTGAAAGTTGGGGAGATCCAGGGAGTAGGAGCCGAAATAAAAAGAGTAGCGATTAAGAAGGGAATAAAATCTAAAAGCAGGGTCGTCTATTGGTACCAGCTTTTTGGAGGAATCGAAATTATTGTTTCCGCTACAATCACCACTCTTAAGCAAACCCGTACCTATTTTTGAAAAAACAAGGGCGGGTTTTTTCATTTGCTTTTTTATCACTTTCATTGTATGATTGACAAATAATAAGACATTTATTTTTAAATATGATGGACGGCATAAATTTCACAAATAAAGCTCAAAAAGTTGTGATGCACGCTCAGAATTTAGCAGGGGATATGGGAC
>JBAQMJ010000028.1:0-3338 GCA_049302695.1 Minisyncoccales bacterium | reverse complement strand
GGCTTGCGCCCATTGTCGAATATTCTCGACTGCTGCCTCCCGTAGGAGTATGGCCCGTGTCTCAGTGCCATTGTTGGCGGCCAAGCTCTCACTCCGCCTACCCGTCATTGCCTTGGTGAGCCATTACCTCACCAACTAGCTGATAGGACGCAGACCAATCTTTTACCGATAAATCTTTACCCTTGCGGGACCATCAGGAATTAGCCTGGATTTCTCCAGGTTGTGCCTGAGTAAAAGGTTTGTATCTACGTGTTACTAACCCATTCGCCACTTCCGTATTGCTACGGACGTTCGACTTGCATGCCTTATCCACGTCGCCAGCGTTCATCCTGAGCTAGGATCAAACTCTCAAAAAAATGCGGGACAACTCTAAAAAACTTACTTAAAAATTGTCACTAAAAAATCCTACTAAAATGATTGCTGTATTAATTTATCAAGTTACGAGAACAAATAGAATCTTACCCTTTCTTTCGCTTATTGTCAACTATCCTTTATGAGCCGGCAGACGGATTCGAACCCCCGACCTACTGTTTACAAAACAGTTGCTCTACCACTGAGCTATGCCGGCCTAATTTCAGTTTTTTTTCCTTTTGACTGAAGATTTTATTCCCTTCCAGTAACTATCTAAGTCTTTTGTTCTTTCTAAAGACCTAACTCTTAACTTAGTTATCCAGTCAGAAACCCTTTTATCAACTCTTAATGACAATATTCTAATCTTACTTAACAATTTATGCAAGACTCCTTCTAAAATATTCGAATTTTCTTTCAAAACTTCCTGGCTTCTCTCTTTTATCTTCTTCCTTAAATCCTTTTTCAAAAATCTTAATTCCGGCTCGGGCGTTTCTTTCAATTCCGGGACCTTCTTCAAAATCAAAAATATCAATCCTAAAAAACTAATCGCAGCTATTATTGAAGCGATAAGATCAAAATTCATACAAAACAAATCTCTTAACAACTATGTTCTCTCCGGTCTTGGCAATCGTCTCGTTAATCAAAACTTGCATTGTTTTAGTATCATCTTTAATCCATAACTGATCAACTAAGCAAGAATCTTTCTTAAACTTCTCCAATTTTCCTTTAATAATCCCTTCAACAATTTCAGCTGGCTTATTCATGCTCTTGGCCTGTTCTTCGTATTCTGATTTTTGTACGTTCAAAACATCTTCGGGAATATCTTCCTCTCTGACATATGTTGGCCTCATTGAAACAATCTGCAAACAAATCTCATGAGCTAAGTTCTGAAAATCTTCTCCGCGGGCAACAAAATCAGTCTCGCAGTTTATTTCGAGCATAACTCCCAATCTTTTATTGGAGTGAACATATGTTTCAATAATACCAGAACCAACTGCCCTTTCTGTCTTTTTGGCAGCTACAGCCTGTCCCCTCTTCTTCAAATATTCTTTAGCTTGATTAAGGTCTTCGTTCGATTCTTCTAGGGCCTTTCTGCAATCACCCAAAGAAATACCGGTCTCTTCCCTTAATTGTTTGACTAAATCTATGTTTATCATGTGTTTTAATAATTTAGATTTATTCTGCTTTCTTTCCGCCTAGTACTTCCTCAATTTTGTAAAGGACGTATTCCACAGAGGTGTAGGCGTCGTCGTTCCCAGGAATGGGATAATCTATTAAAGTTGGATCAATGTTTGTGTCGGCGATGGCGATAACCTTGATGCCACACTGTCTTGCTTCCTTTAGAGCTAAATCGTCTTTTTCAACATCGACAATGAATACTGCTGCGGGCAGCTGTTCCATTTCTTTAACACCGTTGAATTTATGAGCTAATCTTTCCAATTCCTTCGCCATTACCAATCTTTCCTTCTTAACGTACTTCTTTTCGAAGTCCATTTCTTTAGTTTTGGCTTCTAATTCTTTAAAATAATTAATTCTCTTTCTGATTTCCTTGAAGTTTGTGAAAACTCCTCCAATCCATCTTTCGGTAACATAGGGAGCGTTGCATTTCAATGCAATCTCTTTAACTAAATCTTTAACTGCAATTTTTGTTCCAACAAAAGCAATTGTTTTTCCTTCACTCTTCAATAATTTTAAATAATCCAAAGCTTCAGTTAGTTTTTCAGCTGTCTTGTCTAAATCAATTAAATATACTCTGTCTTTCTGCTTGGCAATATATTCTTTCATTTTAGGATTCAATTTTGATTTGTCGTGGCCATAACCCAAACCGGCGACAATCATGTCGTCAATTGAAATATTATATCCTATCTTTTTTTCTGTTTTAGTTTCTTCCATAGTATGAGACTGAATAAATCACATTCGCGTTAAGCGAAGTGAATAACTAACGTATTTATCTTATTTTTAGTACGTTTTATATATATCATATGGAAAATAAAAAGGCAAGAGCCATCTTGACAAGGATTTACCATGTGATAATCTTTAAATAGATACTATCATTCATAGTATCTGTGAAGACAAGCGTCGCCCGTTGTGGGCCATGGCTTGTTTTTTTATTTTTTAAACTTATTTACAGTAGATCTCTTACTATCAAATATTGTAACTCTCAGCTTGTCACCAGCTAAAACATAATTTCTAGTTCTAAATCCTAATTTATTTACAAAAAATGAATTTTTAATACTTAATTTTTGGTATAAAAAATTAAGAAATTTTCTTTTAAATTCATTTTGATTCTTAACTAAATTATTCTGCTTTTTAAGATCATACATTATTGACCCGAGTATTAGGTCTGTCAATTGAAGAATATCTGAAGATTTAGAATCTATTTGACACGCTCCAGCAACTACGAATTTCTTATAGTGATCATTAATAATTGCCTTTATTGCAGCTTCTAAATCTTCTCCATCAGGAGAAAAGTAATCATCTGCTAACAAAATAACGACTTCCTGAGGATCCTTGCCCACAATAAGCTTCAATAAAGCAATTGAAAAATTAGCATAAACTTTATATAAATTGTTTTGAAAATATTTTTTAAAATCAAGCTCACTTTTATTCAAGATAATGCAATTAAATTTAGCATCCTCTGTTAAAAATATCTCGAACAACTCTCTAGCAACATCAAATCTAATTTTTCTATCTAAACCACTCCACTTCACCTCTTCTCTATAATTATACCTATCCCTTATCTTCCTTATTCTTTTATATAGCTTTTGCGGTTTGCTACACTTAACTATGCCCAATCCGAAAAATTTATCAACGTGATTATTAAGTAATCCTGTTTCATCAAGAAAGCAGAAGCAACTTTTTACATCCTTAAATGGTTTATTGATAGGCATATTATTTATTTTACTACTCTTAATTGTATCGTCAATAGAAAAATAAATGAACAAGAAGCTCTTGATTTTCCTCCCTCTTTCTGGTATACCTTAAAT
>JBAQMJ010000027.1:0-4391 GCA_049302695.1 Minisyncoccales bacterium | reverse complement strand
ATTCTGTCTTCCAAGGAATGGAAGGAGATGGCCATCAACCTTCCCCCTTTATCCAGAACTTCAAGAGCTTGAGGCAAGGCGGATTTAAAATTATTTAATTCATCATTGACTGCGATTCTTAATGCTTGGAAGGTTCTGGTGGCAAAGTGTGTTTTGCTGTGATGGTACCAGCCTGGTGTCGCTTCTTTGATGATACTGACTAATTGCAAGGTGCTTTTTATCTTCTCTCCTTTTCTTCTCTCAACTATCTTTTTACTGATCTTTCTAGCGAATTCTTCTTCTCCATATTCTTTTAATATCTTTTCAATTTCATCTTCCCTCCATTCATTCAATATTTCTTCAGCGGTCAGGCTTCCGTTGTAGCTCATCACCAGGGGCTCATCTTTTTGAAAACTGAATCCCCTTTCCGATGAATCAACGTGATAGGAAGACATTCCGATATCGAACAATACTCCTTTTATATTTTCAAATCCATTCTCTTCAACAATTTTCTTTAAATTGACATATGAATCATTGACTGGTATCAATCTTTCGTGTTGTTCAACTTGATCGAATATCTCTTTATCTATTTCTATTCCTAATACTTTTCCTTTAGGGCCGTTTCTTTTCAATATTTCTTTGGTATGCCCTCCGCCGTTCATCGTACAATCGACATAATTCTCATTCGGTTGAATATTTTCGGTTATTTCTTTTAATAATACTGGTATGTGCATTTTATATTCCTAATTCTTTTAATCCTTCAGCGATGTCTCCAACTTGAGTATCGGTTGTCTGTCCGTATTTCTGCCATCTTTCTTCGTCCCAGATTTCAATTCTGTCGAACAATCCAGCGATAACTACGCTCTTTCTCAACTTGGCGTATTCTTTTAAATAATCAGGTATTAAAATTCTTCCTAAACTATCAACAGCTACATCCATTGCTCCAGCCAGCATGACTCTTGAAAAGCTTCTAGCGCTTGATTGTGATAAAGGAAGCTTGCTCAATTTTTCAGCCAAAGCATCCCACTGTTTTTGTGGGTATAAAAAAAGACAGCCGTCTATTCCTCTCGTTAAGACTGCGCCGTCAGCTAAAACACTTCTAAACTTGGTCGGTATGGTTAACCTCTTCTTGGGATCCAAATTGTAGTTGTATTGTCCGATAATCATGGTTTTGGGTTATCCACATGGGTTTTGTGTTTTCCACACCTTTCCCCACTTATTAACACTGTACCACCATTTTACACCACCGCATTAAACTTGTCAACCACTTTCAATATATCAAAAAACCCTTTATTTAAAAGGGTTTAGAGAGTTTTCCACAGTGTTTTATTTTATCCACCAAATACCACTTTGATATTTATATCTTTATTTCAAATGTTTCTGGATCAATTTGAATACTGGCTCCTTTAGGTAGAGCATCATTTAGCAAAGCTTTAGCTATAACGTTTTCAATTCTGTCTTGGATGACTCTTTTCATTTCTCTAGCTCCAAAGACTGGATCATAGCTTAATTCGACTATTTTATTCTTTAATTCTTCGGTAACAACTAAAGACATTTTCTTCTGTTTCAAATTGTTGTTTAATTTATCCAAATTCAATTGAGCAATACTCATTAAGTCTTCTTTAGTCAAAGATTTGAAAACGACAACTCCATCAAACCTATTGATGAATTCAGGCCTGAATGTTCCCTTTTCAAAGATAGCGTTCAGCAGTTCTTTCTTTATCTCTCCCATTTCCTTATTCGCTCCTATTGCCTTTAAAATGGTCTGGTAGCCAGCATTAGAGGTGGCAATGACGATAGTGTTGGTAAAGCTGACTTTCCTCCCCAGATTGTCGTTTACATACCCCTCGTCCAAGACCTGAAGGAAGATATTCAAAACATCGGGATGGGCCTTTTCTATTTCATCCAATAGGACTAATGCAAAGGGGCTTTCTCTGACAGCTGTAGTCAGTATTCCTTCTTCATTCTCTGAACCTAGCAATCTTTGGATGTCGTCTATTCTCTGGAACTCAGACATGTCGATTCTGATCATCTTGTCTTCGGAACCAAAGTATGTTTCAGACAATGCTTTGGCTGTTTCTGTTTTACCAACACCAGTTGGCCCTAGGAACAAGAAGCTTCCCATCGGCCCCTTTCTTGTTTGCACCCCGGTTCTTGCTCTTCTTAAGGCAGAAGATATTTCTTTGATCGCTTCATATTGTCCGATAACTCTTTTATGCAAAATATCTTCTAGATTCAAAAGAGTTTCTTTTTCTTTGCTTCTTATCTTCCCTACCGGTATCTGTATTTTTTCTGAAAGTATTTTTTCGACGTGCTCTGGCAAAACAGCCGAGCTATCTACGTATCTTCCGCTATAGATGACAGTTTCTTCAAGAAGATTTTGAGCTTTCTGTGGAAAAGGAAAATTGTGAACGTATTTTTCACAAGTATTGATGATTTCCTTGAGGGTTATAAAAGGAATGAATTTTTCATACTGGTTTTCCAATCCAAAGACCTTATTCTCCAAAACCAGCAGAGTTTCTTCTTTGCTCATTTCTTCAACTTCGACTTTTTCAAACTGAGCTAATAGAGAGGGTTTATTTTCAATGTGGTGATGGAGCCCCTTTAAAGAAGTCAAACAGATTGTTTTGAAGGAAGGCAGGTTAAGGTATGGTCCAATGATTCCGGAAATATCAACCACTCCAGCTTTTTGTTCTCCGCCTAAGAAATCATGCAAGTCATTAATAATCAAAACAACGTTGCCGGCGTAGGCGACTTCTTTGAAGCATTGGTCTAAAACTCTTTCCATCTGTTCAAAGGAAGAAATGTTTGATGACAAATTAAGAATATCTAATTCAATGAAGCGATTGTTGTTCAATCTGGAAACAGACTGATTTAATAAAGTCTTTTTGATTAGTCCGTGAATAATGTTTTTTCTTCCTGCTCCTGGTTCGCCGATAATCAAAACATTGCCAGCGTCTTTCTTGGAAAGGATTCTCTCAATTATAGGGACCTGGTCTTGATGGCCGACAATATCTTCGAATCCCCTTCTTTTGACCTCATTAGTCCAATCAATTGAAAAGCTGTCTAAGGTCGGAGTATATCCAGCGGTCCAATCTCTTCCAATCGATCCGGCTTTCAAAAGATTCTCATAGCTCCACCAGCATTTAATCTGCTGGATCTTTTTATAAACTCTCTCCTGCCATTGATTAACTTTTTCAAAATCTTCAGCTTCTAAATCGGTGTCAGTGATAATCTGGAGAAGATTAGGTTCAACTTTGCTTAAAGCTGAAATAATGTCCCCTTCTTTTATCTCTTCCCCATTTCTTCTCAAAGCCATCTTTCCCGCTTCTTCAATTATCGCTTCAAAGTTTTCCTTGACCGTTTGTTCTGTTTGAGGATTATTTTTCAGTTGCTCTTTCAATCCTTTGAAATCGATAAAGAGGCGGGAAAAAATAAAGATGATTCTCTGGTTCTTTTCATCAATGAAGTTATAGAGCATGGTTGAAGGGCTGGGATATCTTGAGCCTATTTTTTTCGCATCCCTAAACGCTTCGCTTAAATATTTAGCTGATTTCAAGCTTAAGAAAGAAGCTAAATTGTATTTCTTATCACTTAAAGCTTTTTCCAAAGTGGTTTGGCATTTTGGATGCTTAAAATATTCTTCAAAAAATGAATTGAAGTTTTTCATTAAAATCCATAAAGAGACGAAGAGGATTATCGCTCCAGTGATTTGCTTCAGTTCATTGTTTTGGAAATAGCTGTAGCCATAGAAAATAATAAAGGCAAGAGACAAGAAGAAAGCAATCTTTTCCAAAACTTTAAAGCACCAGAAAAGGGCTTCGATTTCAACCACTCTATATATATCTGATTTTTCTAGGCTGATCATAGGTATTTAAAGCTATATATTAAGAAGTAAATGGCTAGGAACGGGTAAACAATGGAGACGACGGTCATAACCGTTCCAATGACTAAAATAAAGGCTTCATAGATGATAAAGAAAGCAATCAAGAAAAGGCGCATGACGAAACCTATCGCCCTGGTAATAATATTAGAAAGAAAAACTTCTACCCATTTGCCTAAATCAAATCCTCGTCCGTAATCCCAGAGGTATCTTCTCCAAGGAGAAAAAAGAGATCTTAAGGTTTCTTTTATTGAAAAGAATTCGGAACCAAAAACAAGATAGTTTCTAGTAATAGTTAAAACTTTCTTAGGGGTAAGTATTAGTTGCCAATATAGGTATTTGATGAAAATATTCATGTCCCTTCGACAAAATTTTAAGTCGTTAATATAATTATAACGGTTTTAATTAAAATGTCCACAAGGCAAAGAACAGTATTTTCTAATCCAATAACTGGCATGAAACGAAGGATGTGAAAGAGAGCATTTCTTGAGGTACGTATTTAAAGTTTTTAAACAATTCCTCTTTAGCT
>JBAQMJ010000026.1:0-17130 GCA_049302695.1 Minisyncoccales bacterium | reverse complement strand
ATCTTGGCCTTATTAGAAGCTTCTTCTAACCCTAATTCTTCAGCGGTAGGAATCTTTTCTGGCTCAGAAGCTTCTTCTAACCCTAATTCTTCAGCGCTTGGCAGTTTTTCTTCTACTGGCAACGTTTCAGGAACTTTTTCCTCTATCCTTATCTCTTCAACTGGTTCTGTTTCTTCCTGAGGAACTTCTACAAAGCTTAATTCTGGTTCAGGGGTTGGCGTTGGTTCTGGTTCCGGCTCTATTTTAGGTGCAGGAGTTTCTTGAGAGGGTTCGATAAAACCAAACTCTGGGGTCAGTGGTTCTGGCTCTAATTCAGGAGCAGGTTCTGGTTCAGCAAAAACTGCCTCATCTTTTTTGATAGATTCTGGTTCGGGAGTTTTTTCTTGGAGAACTTTTTCTTTAATATTGTCTTCGCTCTCTTTGGTCGAGAGGGCTAGTTCATAGGCCAAGTCTTCAGCCTTCTTTTTTTCATCTTCAACAGAAGATTCTTCTTTGGGTTCTTCTTCCTTGTATTCTTCTGTAACAGATTCGGGAGCGCAAACTTCAGAAGTTATTTCTCCTTCTTCATCTTTTTTTCCGACAAAACATTGAGTCAGGTCAGTTGATTCTTCTTCTCGCGGATAAATCAGGATTCCTTCAGCTTCCTGCATATCCTTTTTCATTGTCCTGATTTTTTCTTTGTCTAAAAGAAGTTCTTCCATGGTGTGAGAATAAGTTAATAAACGAAAGACGAAAAATTTCGAAATTATTTCCTCGCCTCTTTTAATGATAGATTAATTCTACCCTGTTCGTCAATAGAGATAACTTTTACCATAACAACATCTCCGAGTTTAACAACGTCAGTTACCTTGTTAACTCTCTCATTGGCTAATTGCGAGATGTGAATCATGCCTTCTTTTCCTGGGAGGATCTCAGCGAAGGCTCCGAATTCAAGAATTCTTTTTACCTTTCCTTGATATATCTCCCCCACTGCAACTTCTTTGGTTAAATTATTAATCCAGTCCAAAGCTTTCTTAGCTTTAGCTTCATTGTCAGCAGTGATATATACTTCTCCAGTATCTTCAATGTCAATTAAGACATCGCACTCATCGATAATTTCATTGATAATCTTTCCGCCGGTTCCAATAACATCTCCAATCTGATCAGGTCTGATTTTAATAATGTATATTCTAGGAGCATTAGGAGAAAGGTCTTTTCTTGGTGCTGGCAAAACAGCTAGCATTTTTTCTAAAATCTGCAATCGAGCTTTTTTAGATTGCTCTAAAGCTTCCTTCATTATTTTTTGAGTAATTCCCCTGACTTTCAAGTCCATTTGCAAGGCAGTAATGCCGTAATCAGTTCCAGTAACTTTGAAATCCATGTCTCCATAATGGTCTTCTTCTCCCTGGACGTCGGTTAAGATTAAATATTTTTTGTCTTCAGTTGTTTTGCTGTCATTCATTTCCATCATCAAACCCATAGCAATTCCTGAAACAGGTTTTTTGATCGGAACGCCTCCATCCATTAGAGCTAAGCAAGCAGCACAAGTAGAAGCCATTGATGATGAACCGTTTGAACACAGAACTTCAGAAACAACCCTCACTGTGTATGGGAAGTTTTCTGCTTCAGGAATCATTGATCTCAACGCTTTTTCTCCAAGCATGCCGTGTCCGATTTCTCTTCTTCCCGGGCCTCTTAATGGTCCTGTTTCTCCAACGCAAGAAGGCGGAAAGTTGTAGTGATGCATGAATCTCTTCTTTCCATCTAATTCCATTTCTTCATATAATTTCTGGTCTCCAGGAGAGCCTAATGTCAAAACAGAAAGAACTTTGGTTTCTCCTCGGCAGAACAATCCTGTTCCATGAACTCTGGGAAGAATGCCAACATCGCAAGTGATGTTTCTTAATTGGTCATATTTTCTTCCATCAAATCTGGTTCCTTTTTCAATTACATTTTCATGGACGATTCTTTCAGTTTCTCTCTCAAGACAGGCAAATCCATATTTTGTCTTTGTTGGGTCTTCGTGTTTTTTTAATGTCTCAGCTAGTTCTTCTCTGATTTGGTGCAAGTCTTCTTCGCTATCCTTCTTCATCAGTTTTTCAATTCTTCCTTTCAATAGCTCTTGGACTTCTTTCTCGACTTCTTCGTCTCTTTCCATGACTGCCGGCTTTATTTTTTCCTTGCCCATCTCTTTTATAATCCTCTCTTCAAAGTCAAGAAGATCTTTGTGGTATTTGTTAGCTAGTTCAACAGCCTTCATCACTTCCTCTTCGGTTACTTCTTTCATTCCAGCCTCAATCATATTGATTAAGACTTCTTTTTTAGATTCTGATTTCAATCCTGATAATAACAAATCAAGAGAACCTTTTTCTCTTTCTTCAAATGTCGGGAAAGCAATCATTTTGTCATCCCTCATTCCGATTCTGACTGGAGCAACTGGTCCGTCCCAAGGAATGTCTGATGTTGAAAGGACGATCGAAGCAGCGAGTAATCCTAAGCAGGATAGGTCGCTTTTTTTATCCCAAGACAAGCAAGTGACAATAACCTGCACTTCCCTTCTGAAGTTTTGAGGGAACAATGGCCTGACGGCTCTATCGATTAATCTAGAAGTTAAGATAGATTGTTCGCTGGGCCTCCCTTCTCTTTTCAAAAATCTTGATCCAAGAATTCTTCCGACAGCATAGAAACGTTCTTCATAGGCAACAGTTAAAGGAAAAAAATCGATGCCCTCGATTTCATTCTTGCTCATGACTGCTGTAGCCATAAGACAGGTTTCCCCTAGTTTTATAAAAATAGAGCTGTTTGTTCTTTCAGCGAGATTTTTGAACTCAATCTCCAGTTCTTGTCCGTCAATGTTTAGTTTAAAAGATTTATTCTCCATGCCTATGCTTTTAATCCCGATTTCTTAACAGCTTCTTTGTATCCCTTCTCGTCTGTCCTTTCAAGGAATTTCAAAAGCTTTCTTCTTTTTGCAACCATCTTTAGAAGACCTCTTTTTGAGCTGACGTCTTTCTTGTGCTTCTTCAGGTGGCTTAAAAGTTTTTCTATTTCTTCACTCAACAAAGATATTTGAACTGATGCTGAACCAGTATCTGTTTCGTGAATTTTGTTTTTGCCGATTATTTCGGTCTTTTCTTCTGTTGTTAACATATTTTTATTATTACTGTGTATATATCTTCTTGGGTGCCCCGTGAGGGATTCGAACCCACGACCTTGAAGTTAAGAGCTTCCTGCTCTACCAGCTGAGCTAACGGGGCAAAACATCAATTCTTAAAAAATTGCGTTGTCCATGATTGCCCTCCCAGGAATTCGATGAAGCTTTTGACAATAGTCCAAGATAGGTAAACTATTATTAATCCAATTCCAATGGCAATAATAGCTGTTTTTCCTTGGGCGAATTTGCCTGGGTCTCCATTAGAGGTCATCATGGTAATCGCAGCCATGACTATTCCTAAGATAGCTAAAAATGGGACAACATAATCAAAAACATAATCAATTACCCTAACTATGGTCGTGAAAAGGTCGTTAAAAGTACAAGCTGTTCCCCCTTCATTTCCGCACTGGACCAATCCAGTCTCTTCGGCTAATGCTGGGACAAAGCTTAAAAATAAAAAAAACAATATCAAAGCTAATAATATCCTTTTTGTTTTTGTTCTAAGCATGTAATTGACTTTGTTATGTGTTTGGAGTATAGCTTTTTTTTGAGAAAAAATCAATACCTTTCAAATACCTGAAGACTGTTGATTCTGTCAAGGTATTTTTGTCTGAAAAAGACAATCTGTGCCCCCGGCAAGATTCGAACTCGCACCACTGGTTCCGAAGACCAGCACTCTATCCGTTGAGCTACGGGGGCCTTCTACTTTTTCTTTATCTTCAACCGTACCGGAGGAATCGTATCCTGATCGAAGATAAGGCGGTTTTCCATCAATTCCCTGTACCCGGGATTATTCGTCAAATCTTTGATCGGGCTCAACCTTTTAATCATGACAGGAATCAAGGAAATCAGCATTAATAACCCAGCCATTGCATATCCATCAAAAGAGAAAGAAAAAATGATTCCAGTTAAAAAGGCCAAAAGGGTTCCGATTGAAGCTGTCCAGATTATAGTAAATAATATGCAAGGAATCAAGGATAGAATTAAAACTTTAGGAGAAATAACGAAAAGAGCTCCGATTAAAGCGGCTAATCCTCTGCCTCCTTTAAATCCCAGGAAAATAGACCAATTGTGTCCAGCCACAGCCAAGACTCCGCAGAAAACTTGAAACAATTCTCCATAGCCGAAATATCTGGCGAGATAAACAGCGAGGAATCCTTTAGCTACATCAAAAATAAAAGTGAAGATGCCTTGCCATAGCCCGACGTTTTTAAAAACATTGCTGCCTGAATTCTTTTTCCACCCTATTTCCATCAGGTTCTTTTTGGTTGTATATTTGGTAATCAAATATCCGAAGGGAATTGAACCCAATAAATAGGCGACAATTAAAAGAAGAATAGCTTTAATCATTTAAGTATTTCTTATCCTTTATTTCTTTAATTTGATCCAAGACCCTATCTTTATGAGCATAGATTATTAAAATAGTCGCTAGAAGAGTAGGCCAGAAAAGAGAGGGGGTGAAGAAATAAATCCATAGGACGGCAACAGCTTCTCCAATCAGTCTTCCGATTATTTGATCGGAAACAGCCGCTTTAAAGAATTTCCCAGAGATTTTTCTTCCCGCTATAGCTTCAAATAAGAACATAAATAGAAGAACAATAAGAAGCCATCCAAGGAAAACCTGCCAGTTTAAATAAAGCAGTATCCCTAGGAAGGTTGCGGCTCCCCTGCCCCCCTTAAAATTAAGAATAATGGAATAGTTATGCCCTAAAATAGCGAAGAAAGTGCCTAGGGTTATCGCCAATACTATATTTTCTGGGATTAAATAGGTTGCTAGAAGTACAGCCAACACTCCCTTGCTAGCATCAAGAAGGAAGACGACGAGAAAAGAAAGTATTCCCCATAATTTTCCTTTCTCGTGGGAAACAATTCTTAAAGTGTTAAGGGCTCCAGTATTTTTAGAACCGAAAGTCCTCATGTCTTTATTCAAAAGCAGGCGGACATACAAGAGAGCAAAAGGAATTGATCCAAGGAGATATGAAATTACTGGAACAAGAATGTAGTTTATATTCATTTTGTTTTAATTAATTTCTGATGAGCAACCGATCAATGTTCCCGGTCCGACGTGAGCGCCGATAACAATGCTGGTTATGCTAATAAATTCAATTCTAATTTGCGGATATTTTTCTTCAATCAGTCCTCTTAATTTTTGAGCTTCCTCTAGGTTGTCAGCATGGGAAATAGCCACTCGACATTCCTCCCCTTCGCTCAAAGGTTTTTTAAGGGTGTCTTCTAATTGTTTAAATAAGGCATTGGCTGTATCTTTAGCCTGCATTTTTAAATTAGACGGTTTAATCACTCCGTTTTTTACAGAAAGAATCGGCCGCATTCCTATTTTTTGCATCTGGCTTAAGATTACCGATAAAGCATGGTTGATTCTTCCTCCTGCTTCCAGCCATTTAGGGCTTTCCAGCATTCCATATAGGAAGGTCTTGGGAACAAGTTTTTCAATGATTTCGAATATTTCTTTTCCACTCTTTCCCTCCTCAGCCAATTCTCCAGCTCTGATAGCAATCAAGCTTTCGGCAGCATCAGCATTATATGTATCGAGAACGAAGATTTTATTTTGTATTTCTTCATTGAACATTTTTCTAGCTTGAGTAGCTGAATTATATGTTCCAGAAATTCCCGAACTAATAGTAATGCAAACGATGCTTTCGCTGTTAACCAAAGCATCTTCGAAAGCTTTTTTAAATAAACCGATTGATGGTTGAGATGTTTTAGGAGTTGTCTTTATCCCCTGTTTTTCTGCCGCTCTCATTTTTTCAAAAATATTATTGCCAGAAAGCTTCTCGCCTTCCGGCCAGTTCAATACAAAAGGAACAACAATAATCCCAAACTTTTCGACAACCTCATTGGATATGGAAGCACTCTCTCCGATAATGATTGTGGTTTTTTTCATATTTTTTATTATTATTGATTCCAAGAAATAAGCAATGTGTCGGGCCCAATATGGCCTCCGACTGGAAAGCACACTGTGTTGATAAAAGCTATTTCGGTGTTATTTAATCCCAAAACTAAATTTTTTAATTCATTTGCTTCTTCTATGTTGTCAGCATGAGTAATAGCAACTATTACCTTTTTCCCAGTTTCTCTCACTTTTTTCGTCATCTTTTCAAATTCTTCAAACAGGGCGCTTGGAAGATTTTTGATATTTCTTTTAATTCCGATGACGTTAAGCTTGCCGTCTCTTAATCCGAAGAGCGGCTTTATGTCCATCTTTTCTGCCATGGTGGGCATGAATCGCGGAACTCTTCCGCTAGCTTCTACCCATTTAGGGCTTTTATACATGGCAATTAATCTAATATTGGGCAGTTCTTTTTTAAGCTTATCAATCACTTCTTCTATATGCAGTTTTTCTTTGATTAAAGAAATAGCCTTTAAGCCAACGAGTCCTTCGGATCCGCTGCCGAAGGTAGAATCAAAGACATGGACCTTATCTTGAAGCCCTTGTTCTAGGAATTTTTTAGCCTGCATTGCTGAGTTGTATGTTCCTGATATCTTTGAAGAAAAAGTGATGCACAAAACTTCTTCAAACTCTTTAAGTTTTTCTTTAAAAGCAGAAAGAAAATCATTAATTGAAGGCTGGGAAGTTTTGATTAAGCTCTTTATTCCCCTTCTCTCACCTTCCCTTACCTTTTCGTAGATATTGCCAGGGATATTCGCCAGCTCTTGAAAGTCTAGCTTAAACCTAACAATCCCGATTTTATTGCTATCTACTATCTCTTGAGGCAAGTCACAAACTTCGTCGAAGACTAGTCCTATTTTATTTTGGTTTTCCATAAGCGTATTTTTATTTAACTATCCATCCCACAAGCAAGCTTTGGGGACAGGCATTGATGCTAGTGACTGGATCGGTAACATTAATGAAAGAAATATCAGTCTTTTTTATCGTCTTTAATTTTTGCTTTAATCCTTCAGCCATTTCTAAGTGGTCTCCATGGCAAATGACTACTCTAATTCTCTTTCCCTCCCTGATATCTCTTCGTGATTCTCTTTCTATTTTATTAAACAGCGCTGTTGCAAAATCATTGTTTCTAAAGGTTTCTGTTGCAACAATTCTTCCGTTTTTCATTTCTCCAAGAGCATATCGCACTTCTTCTTTTTTTCTAAACCAGAAAGGAGTGTTTTTTTCTTTATTCCACCAGTCTGATTTTTCGGTAATGCAATAAAGGTTGGTTCTAAGAGCAGTCGTTTCTAATCTTTTTAATATTTCCCGTATCTTTCTTTGCTCTGTTATCATTTCTAACGCTTCAAGAACTATAATTGATTGCCCAGCGCTGACACTCCTTGAATCAATCACGAAGACATGTCCTTTTTCAACATAGTTCAGCATTTCTCTTCCCTTGACTGCTGCTTCATAGTTATTAGAAAGCTTGGAAGAAGAGACGATGCAGAGGATATCTTCAAACTTTTCCAATTGTTTTTTGAATGATTCCATGAAAAATTCAGGAGGAATCGGTTCTATTTTGGGCTGAGAAACAACCCCTTGTTTTTTGGCTTCTTTAATTCTCTGGCAGATGTTTTCTCCGGCGACGCTCTCCCCTTCTGGCCAGCTTATCCTCAAGGGAATAACTTCAATTCCATAGTGGGAAACAATTTTAGCTGAAAGCCCAGCTCTCTCATCGACAATGACTCCGACAGAAACATTTTCAACCGATTTTTCTCCAGTGACCTCCTTGGCCATGTCTTCAATTCTCAGATTTTCAATCGTTCCCATTTTCCTGATGATATCTCTCACATCGTATGGATCATCGGTGTGAATATGAATTTTAGTTCTTTCCCCTACTTGAATAACATCAAGGCAGTTTCCTAGATGATGCAACCTTTCTTTGATTTGTTTTTCTGAATAGTCTCCGTCTTCCAATAAGGCTACAACTTCATATCTATTGGAAAGAATCTGAACGAATCTTTTAGGCCTATTCATTTCTTCTTTTTCATATGACTTGATGGTAAAAGGCTCAGACTGTTCCTTCAATGTATCTAAATATGTTTCAAGAATCATTAAAAAGCCCAATCCTCCGGCATCGACAACTCCCGCCTTCTTTAATACTTCCATTTTGTTGGGAGTGTCTAATAACGCAGCATTGGCTTTTTCTAAGGCGTGATAGAATATTTTAACAATATCAGTTTCTTCATCGGATTTTTCTTTTATCCCCGAAGAGAAGGCGCTGATGACATCGAGCATAGTCCCCTCTTTGGGATTCTGAATAGATTCTCTAGCTCTTTCGTATCCTTTGTAGAAAGCCTCGCCCAATTTCTTTGCATCTATTGAAGATTCTTTAGAGATAACAGGAAAAAATCCAGCTAAAAATCCCGTATAGATTATACCAGTATTGCCTTGGGCAAAAGTTAAAGCTCCGTCCAAAGCGTCATTGCTTAATTCTTCAATTGAAGAATATTCTTTATTTTCAACCGCATCTTTAACTCCTTTCAAAGTAGCGGCTAAATTATTCCCCGTGTCCTGGTCAGGTACCGGAAAAACATTGATTTTGTTTATTTGTTCTTTGTCCCTTTCAATCCTTTCATAGGAGAAAAGCAGCATTTTTTGTAATTCTTTTTGAGATATTTGGTCCATATTAAAAACAATCTACTGATAATGGTAAATTCTTTCTTATCTTACTTTTTTCTCTATATCTTCTAACATCTTCTTAGCTAAGTCTTTTCCGCCTAAGCCGAAAGAAATTCCCAAGACGATTACTATTAAAGCAACTACACCGATAAAAATAACTAAGATCAGTGTCTGGACAATCTGTAATTGATACAAGATGGCTAGGGTTGCTAAAATCCAGGCACCCGAAGAGATGATATCGCCTAAGAAATTAGAATAAACCATCTTTTCTTTATCTAAACTGCCAACGATTATTTTCTTGCTGAAATCGGCAATGAAAACGGTAAAAATGAAGATGATGATGGAAATAAAAATGTTGGGATAGTATTCAATTACCCCTCCTACCAATCCGCTCATAGTCTTAAAAGATAGAACATCGAGGGACATTACTAAGAAAAGCAGGAAGAAATATACCTCAACGATGATTCCGAAGAATTTAGGAACATTTAGCTTGGCATCAAATCTATCAAAGAAGCTTTCCCAGCCCAAAGCCTTAAGCATTTGATTCAGGCGGAGTTTGTTTAAAAAATTAACAACAACATCTTTTATCTTTACAGCAACAATCCAGCCGAAGATAATGATAATTACTGCCCAGAGAAGATCCGGAGCACGGACTATTATTTCTTGAATGAATGCGTCAAATATGTTTTGCATATGAATTATTGGTTATTTTTTTAACCTGTTTAATTTTATATTACCACTTGGCTTTATGCAACCCTAAGTTATACCCAACTCTATTGCATAAAATATGTATCAAAAATGTCAAGAGGAAGAGGGTCGTCCAGAATTCTAAAGAAAGATGGACTAAGGGTTGAATAAAGACAAAGGCTCCAATAACATAGTTGGTTTGATCGAAAGGAATAAAGGCAACGCCCGGCCTTAACCTCAATCTTCTTTTAATGAAGGCGAATCCGACATCCCCTGCTATTATTCCTATGGATAGTAATAATCCCAATAGCCATCCATTTATACTATTAATGTCTAGGCCAATGGTTTGATAGAGTGAAAGATTGTAATAACCATGGATAATGATGAATATTTGAGTTAAAAGAGTGCAAACGATAATTTCGCAAACTACTCCCCTCCAGGTTTTGTGGCTACCCAAAATAGGCATTCCGTTTATCTGTTTTCCTCCATCGATTGGCTTATTCAAACCATTAAAGATATTGAAAGTATTGACCAAAGGAGGAGAAGCATTAGCGATTAATGCTGGAAGGAAAAAATATATGACTGCTAGTATATATAGGAAGTCCATTAGATTTTAGCTAAATTTACTTATTAAGCAATTTGCTTATTGATTAAATTATACAGTAAAATTTAATTATATTCAATTAGGTTTTAATAATCTTGGTTAAGTATAATATTGGAATATAAATAATCAAAATGTCAAGATTTTAAATAAATTGAGGTACCATTCCCTTGCTTGGTAAAGTTAAGAAAAATAATAGCCAAAATAGAGTTAAAGGAATAGTTAAGACTAAAAATAGTCGGGATGCCGGGATTTGAACCCGGATTACAGACTCCCGAAGCCTGCATAATGCCATTATATGACATCCCGATATGTGTTTCACGTGAAACATTTTAAAGGTTTTTATTCTGGACACGATTCTGGACAAACTGTGGACATTCTGGACAAATTGGGGACAATCTGGACACGATTCTGGACAGATGTGGACCTGATAAGAATCGGACTTATATTACTACCGTGTGAAGGTAGCGTTCTACCATTGAACTACAGGTCCATGAATGTTTCACGTGAAACATCTCTGGTCATGTTTTGTGGGAAACATCTACTAAACGTGTTTCACGTGAAACATTTGGCTGTTTTACATGTAGATTCTTCCCCATTTTCCTTTAAATTATACAATCATGTTCCCTTTTTTTGTAATAATCAATCAATTGTGTGGACCCGATGAGAATTGAACTCATATCTCTGCAATGCGAATGCAGTATTCTACCGTTGGACTACGGGCCCATGAGATGTTTCACGTGAAACATCTCTGGTTATGTTTTGTGTGAAACACCCGTTAGACATGTTTCACGTGAAACATTTAGCTAACCCAGTATTTTTCTTTAGTCATCTTATCCTCCTTAATAATGACCTTATTCCTTTCTTCTTTAGCTTTTTGAGCTAGATTCTTTAATTCTGCTTCATTTAATTCCCCCAGTTCAGATAATTTCTTCTTTAAATAGGCTTTAGTATTGTTTTTAGGATCTTTTAACACCTCTTCAAACAATACATCCAAGATCATGCCTACCTTAGGCGAAGGTTTAATATCCAATGTTTTCATTACTTCTTCCCCATTGATTTTAAGCATTTTGACAGAAATAGGGTCTTTAGACACCTTTTCAATCATATACTTGAAGTGTCTTAGTTTGTATGGTTCAGCCTTAGGGCATCCAGAGCCAATTCTATCAGCCATTCTTAATTCTAATAGATCTTCCATGTTCTCAGCTCCAACGTTTCTAACTAATCTTCTGACTGAAGCTTCCCCAACTTCATCAACATTGTAGTAAAAAAGGTGATATCTTACCAAATTAACTATCTTTTCTACATCTTTCTTGGGAAATCTTAATCGATTGAGTATCTTTTCAGCCATTTGAGCCCCAACCATTTCATGGTTGTAGAAGGTGGCATCATTGCCATTGCCTCTTTTAGTCCTTGGTTTTCCGACATCGTGCAACAAAGCAGCCATGCGAACCTCGAATTTATAAGCTTTATAGCTTGCGAAATTGAGGCATTCTAGATTATGTTTATAGCAATCATAGACATGATGCTTGTTTTGACTGACTTCATAGCCTTCCTCCAACTCCGGTATTATATAGGTTAATAACTCCTTATTTCTTAATGATTCGATTCCAGCTGCCGCATTTTCGCTATTAATGATCTTTATCAGCTCATCTCTAATCCTTTCCTGGGATATTTTCTTCAATAATGGGGCATTATCCTTAATAGCTTGCTTGGTTTTTTCTTCAATAATCCAATCAGAACCCAAGGTAGTCTTTAATCTGACTGCCCTCATCATTCTCAAAGCATCTTCTTTGAATCTTTCGTTCGGATTGCCTACAGCCCTAAGAATGTGCTTCTGGAGGTCATTTTTTCCATCAAACATATCAATAATCTGCGTCTCGGAGCCATTTTTTAGGGATATTGCTATAGAATTGACTGTAAAATCTCTTCTTTTTAGATCCTCTTCAATGGTTTTTGACCAGCTAACCTTGTCTGGATGACGGCCATCAGTATAGGTAGCTTCATTTCTATAGGTAGTTATCTCGATCACGTCGAACTCTTCATTCTTGGCAGGAAAAGCCACGCCAACCGTTCCAAAGTCATTTTCATAGAAAGTCTTGATTTTTAACTTTTCAAAGACTTTCTGGGTTTCTTCGGGTAAGGCATTAGTGGCTACATCCCAGTCAGCAGGGCAGACGCCTCTCAAAAAATCCCTAGTGCAGCCTCCGACAATATATGCCTCAAATCCGCTTTTCTGCAAAGCATCAATACAGGATAAGACATTTTTAGGAATTGATTTTAAATCAATTTTCATGTTTCTATAATATAATATATTTTCTGACTTGACAACTGGTTTTCTTTTGCTAAAATAGAATTAAGAATAAGCAGTTTTTTGATTGGTCGGATAGTTCCGGCTTTTTTAATAACAATTCGAGATAAATAATAAATAAAAAATAATATGGATTTTCAATCATTTCTATCAGCCATGACTCAAATCTCCGACGAGAAAGGCTTGTCTCCGGAAAGAGTTTTAGACACAGTCGAACATGCCTTAGCTTCGGCCTACAAGAAAGAATATGGCAAGAAGGGGCAAGTCATTAAAGCTAAGATAAATCCTAAGACTGGCAAGGTTGATTTTTGGAGGGTTAGAAGCGTTGTTGACGACACAATGGTCTATATCCCCGAAAGAGTTGAAGTTGAAGGAGAAGAGAATGTAGAACCAGTAGAAGAAGTGAAGGTTAAGATTAAAGACAGTTATCGACCGACTGAAGCCGAATTAAACACTGAAGAGATAGAAAAAGAGGGGGAGAATACAGAAAGAAGAGTCAGGTACAATCCAGAAAAGCACATGTTAATAGAAGAGGCCAAAGAAGAAGGCTTGAAGTTGAAGGCTGGCGAGGAAGAAGTTGTTGCTTTGGAAAGCAGGGATGATTTTGGCAGAATCGCTGCTCAAACCGCTAAACAGGTAGTCCTTCAGAAAATTAGGGAAGCAGAAAAAGAAACAGTTTTGGCTGAATACAAATCAAAAGAAGGGGAAATCGTCTCCGGAATTGTTCAAAGAATTGAAGGATCCAATATTTACTTCGATATCGGTAAATCATTAGGAGTTTTGCCTAAGGAAGAGCAGATAAGAGGGGAATTCTACAAGGAAGGGCAGAGATTAAAACTGTATGTTCTACGTGTAGATACAACACCTAAAGGACCAATCATTCTATTATCTAGAAGCTATCCTAAATTGATTTCTAAGCTCTTCGAATTGGAAGTTCCAGAGATATCGGGTAATCAAATAGAAATCAAGGCTATTGCCAGGGAAGCTGGTTCAAGAACTAAGATTGCTGTTGAATCGTCAGCTGAAGGGGTTGATCCAATCGGAGCCATGGTCGGACAGAGAGGGGTAAGAGTTGCCGCCGTTATGTCTGAATTAGGGGGTGAAAAGATTGATATTATTGAATATCATCCCGAGCCAACCAAATTTATCGCCAATGCTTTATCTCCAGCTAAAATCATTGATGTTATCGCTCAAACCAAGAATACTGCCATCGTTGTTGTTCCCAAGGATCAATTGTCTTTAGCTATTGGCAAGGACGGGCAGAATGTAAGATTGGCTGCCAAATTAACCGGCTGGAAGATTGACGTTAAGAGCGAAGACCAGGTTAATGAAATTAAAAAAGAAGAAGAGGAATTGCACATCGACGAAGAAGAAAAAACTGAAGAATAACCTATGAAATACGAAATAAAAGAAATATCAGAAATAAAAAGAAAGGCTGAGATTGAAGTAACTGCTGAAGAGTTTGATAATTATTACAATCAGGCTCTTTCTGAAATAACCAAGGGGGTTGAATTGCCTGGTTTTCGCAAAGGCAAGGCACCCGAAAAAATGGTAGAAGACAAGCTAAATCCAGCTACTGTCTTGTCCGAAGCTTCTGAGGCAGCCATTAGAGACAACTGGTTTAAGATTCTTAAAGAAACAAAAGCAGAAGCAGTCTCCCAGCCAAAAGTAGAAGTAGTTAAGGTTGCCAAGGGGAATGCATTTATTTTTACCGCTGAATTCGAGGTTCTTCCGCAAATAAAACTGCCTGATCTAAAAGAGATAGCTAAGAGTATAAAGAAGGAAGAAATTAAGGTTGAAGACAAGGAAATTGAAGACACTTTAAATTGGCTTCAGCAATCAAGAGCTAAGTTTTCTAACAAAGAAAGTGCAGCCGAAAATACGGATTTAGTCGAGTTTTCCTTTAACTGTTCAACCATTAAAGATGACCCGATAAAGAAGGACAGAATTGTCTTGGGCAAGGGCCACTATATCGTCGGATTAGAGGAGGCTTTGCTTGGCATGAAGAGGGGAGAGGAAAAGGATTTTGAGACAGAAAACCCTCAAGACAAAAAAGAGAAAGCAACTATTCATATTAAGATTGAATCAGTTCAGAAAATGGAACTGCCAGAGATTAACGACGAGTGGGTTAAGACTTTAGGCAATTTCGCCAATGTCGAAGCTTTGAAGGCAGACATTAAAAAGGGAATGGTTCAAGAGAAAGAAATCGCTGAAAAGCAGAAACAGAGAGAGCAAGCTATAACAAAAACACTAGAAAAAGTCAAGTTCGAAGTTCCTCATATTCTAATTGAAAGAGAAGCTGAATCAATGCTTGAAAATGTTAAATCGCGAGTACAATCAGAGATCAATATGTCTTTTGAAGAATACCTTAACCAAATCAAGAAGACCGAAGAAGAGGTGAGGAAAGAATTTGAAAAGATTGCCGAGGAAAAGGTAAGGGGATTCTTGGTCTTGCATCAAATAGAAAAAGATGAGAAAATAAAGATAGAAGACAAGGAGATTGAAGAAAAAATAGAAGAGATAATCAATCAATATCCGGACAAGGAAAACGCCAGAAAGAATATCGATATGGACCATGCGAAAATGCATATCGAAGATGAATTAAAGAGAGAGAAAATATTCCAATTATTCGGGTGTTAATATGTATGGAAAAAGAAAGAGAACAAATTATCGCGGAACTCAAAGATTTTTTTAAAAAGAGAAAAGATGTTGTTTTCGCATATTTGTTCGGCTCCATTGCTTATAATAATTATAATTCCAAAAGCGATATTGATGTAGCCGTATTTTTGAAGGGCAAGGGTGATCATTTTGACAAGAGATTGGAATTGATAGTCGATCTAGAGACTGAGTTTAAAAGAGATGCTGACGTAATTATTTTGAATAATGCTAAATCTTTATTTTTGAAATATTTTATAGTTAAAGAAGGAGTAATTATTGTTGATAAAGATAAAGACAAAAGAACAGAGTTTGAATTTAGAGCTATGGAAAATTATTTTGATTATTTACCAATTTCAAGAATGTATGATGATGCTATTCTAAGTAAAATATGACAAAAACTAACTATCAAAAAATAATAAGAAAGCTGGATAGTCTGAGAAAGCATTCTCAGTATTTAAAAATACTTAGAGATAAAGTAAGCAACTTTGAGGACTATTCTTCCGATTTCGAGATTGTCGGTAGTACTGAAAGATATCTTCAGCTTTGTGCGTAAAGCATTATCAGTGTTATTCATTTGATTATTATTGATATGGATATGAATAAACCAGAGGATAATTACGAAGCGATATCGATAATATTCAATAAGGGGATAGTTCCTGAAGGAATGGCCGATAATTTGACCAAAATAGTCGGATTAAGAAATGCTTTAGTCCATGAATACGAAGACATAGATAACAGCAAGATTTATGACGTTCTTGTAAATCGGCTCGAGGCCATGGATGAATTCGAAAATGTTATTAGAAAGTATATTAGTTAAAAAAATGATAATTCCAACAGTCATCGAAAAAACACAAGCAGGGGAGAGGGCATACGATATTTATTCCAGCCTTTTAAAGGAAAGGATTATTTTCTTGGCGGGAGTGATTGACGACCATGTAGCCAATACGGTTGTGGCTCAATTACTTTTTCTAGCTTCAAAAGATCCTAAGAAAGACATTCAATTATATATCAATAGCCCTGGAGGCTCAGTCACCGCCGGCCTTGCTATTTATGATACAATGCAGCACATTAAGCCTGATGTTTCCACAGTTTCAATCGGAATGTCGGCTTCAATGGGAGCATTGATATTGGCTTCTGGAGCTAAAGGAAAAAGATACGCTCTGCCTAATTCAGAAATACTTCTCCATCAAGTGATGGGAGGAGCTAGGGGGCAAGCTTCGGAGATTGAAATTACAGCTAAACAGATTCTGAAGATAAAGGAAGAGACGAATAAGATTTTATCAAAGCACACTGGACAGCCGTTAGCTAAAATCGCTAAAGATACAGATAGAGATTTCTATTTAACTGCTGAAGAAGCAAAAGAATACGGAGTGATTGATGAAGTTATTACTCCTAAAAAGAATTAACACAAGAAGGCAGAAATGCCTTTTTGTTTTTTTGATTATTTTTTCTTGACTAGAGTTTATAAAATTGAGATAATGGTCTCAATAAATACTTATGTCTAAAATATTTGAAAATAAAAAACTGTTTCTAGCGCTGACTTTATTTTTATTGATTGGAGGATTTTTGTTTTGTAATTATTCTTTGAATAATATTGAAGATGTTTTAGCCGCTTCAGATTGTGTTTCTGGCGGTGGACTAACTTGTACAGCTACAACTTATGGTTCCTATACCATCAATACATATACTGGATCGTCGGGAGGATCGTATTCATGGACCGCTCCAACTGGAGTTGGTTCCGTTGAATATTTAATTGTCGGCGGTGGCGGAGGCGGTGGCTATCAATGGAATAGGGGAGGCGGTGGCGCCGGCGGAATGTTGTCTGGCACCGCAACAGTTACTCCTGGCAATCCATATACGATTACTGTTGGAGCTGGCGGTGCAGGTGGTGCTTCTAGTGCCAATAGTTGTGCAGGTGGCGATGGTGGAAGTTCTAGATTTGGCGGTATAATTGCTCTTGGCGGTGGTGGCGGAAATGGTGATGGTGCTACTGGACGTTCTGGTGGTAGTGGAGGAGGAGCAGCTATATATAGTGGTAGTGCGACTGGTGGTGCCGGTACATCGGGCCAAGGTAATAATGGGGGAAGTGTTTCTGTGTATCAAACTTCAGGCGGCGGCGGAGGCGCTGGTGGTCCCGGGCTTGGGGCAACTGTTACTGCCTATGGAGG
>JBAQMJ010000025.1:0-2284 GCA_049302695.1 Minisyncoccales bacterium | reverse complement strand
GAGCTGCGTTGACATACGGTATAGAGGTTGAGATAAAAACTTTTTTCATTTTAAGACAATTTTCTACTATTAAAATAATCCTTTAATCCTTCAAATATTATTCCAGTTAAAGGAATGGCTAAGATGGCCCCGATAATTCCTCCCAAAATTCCTCCAATAATTATTGACAATAAAACCAAAACATTGGGCAATCCAACCATTTTTTTGGTAAAAATGGGGGTTAGAACATTGCTTTCAATCTGTTGGATAATAATCATGGAAACCACCGCTAAGGCAAGCTTAGGCAGAGAATCTAAAGCGAAAAGACATAAAATTGCCCCCGAAATAATCGGTCCGATCATGGGAATAATATTCAATACTCCAGCCATTAAAGCTAAAGACAGGGCAAATTTAATCTTTAGAACAACGCACAGCAAAAATGTCATTAAGGCTACGCAGATACAGGATACAACCCTGCTACCGAACCACATAACTACTTGATCTTTGCTTCTGCTCCATCTTTTAATGACTTCTTCTTCAAATTCCTTAGGCGAAACCAATCTCAGACCTTTTATTATCTCTTTCTCTTCAATAGACATAAATAAAGATAAGACAAACACAGTAATACCAGCAAAAATACTATCGAATAAAAAAATAAAAACATTAAAAATATTTGAAGAAACCTTAACCAGGCTTTCATTTAATCCCGAAGATAAGCTGGCGATATTCTCAAACGAACTCAATCCCAAGCTGCTTAAAAATCCTGGAATATTTTCAAAATACTTAGAAAAACCTGAACTAAATGTTTGCAACTCGGTTATCATCGGCGGAATAACAATATAGACCGTCAGCACAACAGACAATAGAATAGAAAAATAAACTATAATAGCTGCTCCAATTCGATGAACTTTTCTTTTCTCTAAAATTTCAATCAAAGGATTGAGAAGTGTGGAGATAATTAAACTCAAAAGAATCCAGACTAAAACACTATGGAGAAGATAAACAATATAAAAAAGAACTAAAGCAACGGCCACCTTGAAAAGAGACCTCCATGTCAAATCTATCATTGTGACATCTGCTTTTTTCATATTATTTAAATTTTAATATTTCTTTAAATTGTTTATCGTCTTCAAACGGTCCGATTACAGCTAAATTCAATTTCTCATTTTTGAAAATATCTTTAGCTACTCTCATAATATCAGAACTCTTAACCTTGTCTACCCTTTTAAAAATTTCCTCAATTGTCAATATTTCATTTTTCAATAATTCTTGACTGCCATAGAAAGAAGCTTGAGCGTCGGAAGATTCTAACCCTAAAACCATTTTGCCCTTAATATAGTCTTTGGCTTTCTTCAGTTCTCCATCAGAAACCTTAACTTTGCAAAGTTTCCTATATTCTTTTAATATTGTTTCGATGACCTTGTTTATCTTATTATTATCCACTCCCGCAAAAGTAACCAGTGATCCTGTATCAGTATCTGATGAGTTATATGTCCTGACGTAATAGGCCGCTCCCATTTTTTCCCTGATTTCGATAAACATTCTTGAACTCATCATTCCTCCCAAAATAACAGCCATGACATCAAAAACATATTTGTCTGGACTAAAAGTATTAACTCCCCTCACCCCCAAAGCTAGATTGCCTTGACTCATCTTCTTAAAAGAAACTTTAACTTGAGGCTCTGTTTGATTTTCAATTACTTTCGGCTTATCCTTAGCTTTGCCTGTCTTTATTCTGCTGAAATATTTCTTTATCTTTTCAATCACCATCTTTTCATTGACCTTTCCAGCAATGCAAATAATTACATTGTCAGCCACATATTGAGAATATATATATTTCAAAATCTGATTTCTTGAAATCTTAGAAACAGTCTCTTTGGTTCCAGCTGTATCCCAGCCAGCAGGCTGATCTCCATACAAGACAGTCTTCCACAGTTCATCAATATACATCATCGGATTATCATCATACATATTGATTTCCTCAATAATAACTCCTCTCTCTTTTTCAATCTCCTTTGAGGGAATTTTTGAATTCAAAAAAATATCTGAAACCCAATCTAAGGCAACATCGAAATGAGCTTCGTCAACTTTAGCATAATATCCAGTATATTCTTCTCCGGTAAAGGCATTATACTCTCCTCCAACCTTGTCTAAAACTTCGGCCACATCTTTAGGTTCTTTCCTTTTTTCTGTTCCCTTGAAAAGCATATGCTCCAAAAAGTGAGAAATTCCTGATATTTCCCTCTCTTCATATTTTGATCCAGTTTTAGCCAAAACTAGAACAGTAGCCGCCTTGGCTTCCTTT
>JBAQMJ010000024.1:0-10421 GCA_049302695.1 Minisyncoccales bacterium | reverse complement strand
GGCTGTTGGTGTTTACCTTGAAAGGTTCAGCAGTTATTGTTTCTGTCGTATTCAAAAGAATATTCGTTCTTATCACTTCTCCTTTTTCAAATGAATAAATAGAATCATTGGCTAGGGTAAAAGCATCAACTTTTTCTTTTTTGAATAAGCTGGTGCCAGTCATTTTTTCTACATTGACTTCGAATATTTGGTTGTTTGATTGGTAATAAAATGAGCCATCGTCATTGGGGTCGAAGAAGATGTTCTGTGTTTTGCTGCTGAAGTTTTTGATTAAAGATAGGGCTGGGTTTTCTAGGTTTAATAAATAGTGAAGACCACTTTCGGTTTTGATATAGGCTCTTTTTCCGCTGGAAGAGAAGACTATATCCGAAATATTATAGGGAGTCTGTTTATTGTTGAAAAGTTTCTTCAATTCATTCTTGTCTGCATTGTATGAAAACAATTCATTAGAAACGGTTAGCAAGATAAAATTATTTCCATCGGGAAGAGCGTAGAAGTTTTTTATATCGCTTTCTATCAAGGTAAAAGGATTGTCTTTGGGGAAAAGAATAATATACTTAGCTTCGCTGACAATCTTTTCTTTTACCTCTAAAGTTTTTTCCCAAGAATAATAGCCTTCTTTTTCTATCTTAATAGTATGGCTTTTGGGAAGGAGATTTTGTACCAAAAGATCTCTAGAAAATCCAGAGATTCTGTTGGTGTAGTCGCCATCAATTGAAACTGTGGCTTCTCCAGGATTTGTCTTTACATATATTCCCCCGGTTTCCAGGTATTTCATTTGTGAAAAATCAAAGCGGTAGCCTTGAGAATAAAAAATAATGCCTGGTCCAACGAAGATAAAGATGATTACCAGAAATATAAATAATAGGGTGCGGACTCTTTTTGTCATATAATATAATATACCTCAAAAATCGTCTCTTGCCAATTCGCTTTTTTTTGGATAGAATAAAGAAAAAATATGAAGATAGGAATAGACTTAGGAACAAAAAATTCATTAGTATTCATACCCAACAAGGGAGTGGTTTTAAACGAGCCTTCAGTAGTAGCTGTTTCCTTGGCCGAAAACAAGATTTTGGCTGTGGGACATGCTGCTAAAGAAATGATTGGAAGAGCTCCAGAATCAATCCAGGTTTTTAGACCTTTGAGAGATGGAGTTATTGCTGATTATCGAAGCACTCAGGCAATGATCAGGCATTTTATCACTAGCGTTAACACAGGATTTATTTCCAAGTTTTTCAAACCAGAATTATTAATCGGTGTTCCGGCAGGAATTACATCAACAGAAAAAAGAGCTGTTATCGAAGCTGGAATGCTGGCTGGGGCAAAGGAAGTATTTATTGCTAAGGAACCGATTCTTTCAGCTATTGGAGCAGGCATTCCCATCAACTCTTCTTCTGGCCATTTGATTATTGATATCGGAGGAGGCACAGCTGAAGTTGCGGTAATCTGCTTGGGTGGAATTGTTAACGCTCAGTCATTAAGAGTAGCTGGAGACGAATTGGATGCAGCTGTTTCTGAATATATTAAAAACAAGCATGGCCTGGCTATTGGAGAGCAGACAGCTGAAGAAGTGAAAATGAAGATTGGAACAGCTATTCCTGAGAAGGAGCCGAAATACATGGAGATAAGAGGAAGAGATTTGGTTTTAGGCTTGCCTAAGAATATTAAGGTTTCTTCAAATGAAATCTGCGAAGCTATTTCCGAGCCTTTATCAGAAATTGTCCAGTGTGTTAAAAATGTTTTAAGAGAGACTCCTCCCGAATTGTCAGCTGACATTATGGATAAGGGAATGGTGGTGGCTGGAGGAGGTGCTTGTTTAAGAAATATTGCAGTCTTGTTGTCTAAATCAACTGGCGTTCCTTGCTTTGTTGCTGACGATCCTTTGAGCTGTGTCGCTAAAGGAACCGGTGCTGTTTTGGATAATCTTGATCTGTACAAGAAAAGTATAATGGCTAAGAAGTAATATATGGCGGAAGAAAAATTTGTAATCCATGGAGGTAAAAAATTGTCAGGAGAGATAGAAGCGAGGGGCTCAAAAAACGCAGCCTTTCCTGTTTTAATGGCAACGCTTTTAACCGAAGAAGATTGCATTATTGATAATATCCCCTTAGTCGAAGATATTTTGAGAGTTCTTGAGATATTCGAAAGTATGAAAGTCAAAGTTGAATGGCTGGGAGAAAGGAAGGTCAAAATCAATGCCAAGAGTATGGATCCTTCAAAAATTGATGCCAAGCTGGTTTTGAAATTAAGAGGATCGATTCTTTTATTTGGAGCTCTGTTATCTAGATTCAGTAAAGCTTCTTTGCCTCAGCCAGGCGGATGCGTTATCGGAGCTCGACCGATTGATACCCATTTGGATGCTTTTTCTCAGATGGGAGTGGAGATAAAAGAGAAGAGAGACAGGATCACTATGGTTGCTCCAAAACAGTTCAAAGACAATATGGTTATTATGGATGAGATTTCTGTTACCGCCACTGCTAATGTGGCACTATTCAGCAGCTTATTAAACGAAGAGATTATCATCAAAGTTGCCGACGGTGATTATCAAAATCAGGAATTGGCTAAGGTTTTGAAAAAGATGGGCGTGGCAATCAAAGGAATAGGCCAGCACACCTTGATAATCAAGGGAGCAAAGAAATTAAAAGGGTTTAAGCATTTCTTGATGTATGATCCGATTGAAGCAGGCACCTTCATTATCATGGCTTTAGCTGTCAAAGGAAATATTCTAGTTAAAAATGTTGAATATCCCTTCCTTGAATTTACCTTAAAGAAGCTGGAAGATTGCGGCGCTGAATTTAAAATAATTGAAAGAGGAAAAGGCTTAGTTGATGTTGCTGTTTCTCCTTCAAAGAATATTAAGATTAGAAAAATGCAGAGCTTGCCTTTTCCAGGATTACCATCCGATTTGCTTTCAGTCTTGGGAGTTTTGGCAACTCAGACTAGAGGGGTAACTTTAATCCACGATCCTTTATACGAAGGAAGATTGAAATATATGGAAGGCTTGACTAAGATGGGAGCAGATATTTTCTTCTCTGATCCGCATAGGGCGACTATCAATGGAATCACTAAGCTGTACGGAGCAGACATGGGATCGTTCGATTTGAGGGGAGGAGCGTCTTTGATTACAGCTGGATTGATTGCTGACGGAAAGACAACGATACGAAATATCTATCAAGTAGACAGAGGCTATGAGAAGATAGAAGAGAGATTGCAAAAGTTAGGAGCAGACATTAAAAGGGTAAAAGATTAAAATGACAATCGGCCACCAAAAACAAAAAGAAGTATTGAAAAAGCTTGTTGGGGGCAAAAACATTCCTCACGCTCTTTTGTTTTCTGGACCGGAGAAAATAGGCAAGAAAGAAATTGCGATAGAATTTATTAAAAATATCTTTTGTGAAAAGCTTTGCGGACAGTGCTATTCTTGTCGAACTATCGATTCAAACAATTTTCCCGATTTAATGATTTTGTCTCCGGTGGAAGGCAATATCGAAATTGAGCAGGTAAGGGATTTGCAAAACAGATTATCTTTGAAATCATATAATAATTCTTTGAAAGTCGGGATTATCAACGATGCTCACTTGATGAGAAAGGATGCCCAGAATGCCTTATTGAAAACATTGGAAGAGCCGAAAGGAGATACTTTGCTGATTGTTATCACTTCTTATCCAGAAATGCTCTTGCCGACTATCCGTTCAAGACTGCAGCAGATCAAATTTTCGATTGTTTCTAGGAAGGAAATTGAAGATCATTTAGTTTCCTTGGGAGCCGATATTGAAAAGGCCAAGGAGATAGCAATGATTTCATCGGGACAGATTGGCAAGGCAGTGGAATTCTTCAATGATTCTGATAAGATGGAATCATTCAATCAAGCGGTTAAGGATATTGCTTTCTTGTGCAAATCAGATATGGGCAAGAGATTTTCTTTCGCTAAAGATTTCAAAGAGAATCAAAGCGACATTATTGGTGTATTAGATATATGGGAGAGGTTTATGAGAAGGGAATTGTTGCTGAAAATATTCAACGGAAAAGGAACTCTTAATTACACTTTAAAAAAGCTGAAGGAAGTAATTGATGAATTAGAAAGAACCAAATATTTAATTGAAAATACGAATGTTAATAAAAAGCTTGCATTAGAAAATTTATTAATAAACCTATAAACATATGTACGAACAAATTATCAAAGAAAAAGAGCCGGAAATGGACAAGGTTGTCAACTTTGTCACTCAAAAGATTTCAAGCTTCAGAACCGGAAGAGCTACCCCAGCTTTGGTTGAGGGCATCCAGGCTGAATGTTTCGGCCAGATGATGCCGATCAAGCAATTGGCTGCTATTTCTGTTCCTTCGGCTAGACAGCTTTCGATACAGCCATGGGACAAGTCATACATGGAAGCGATTGAAAAAGCTATTTTGAGAGAGGGCGCTGGACTGTCTCCAGTTGTTCAGGGAGATGTTATTGTTATTAATATGCCCTTAATGTCCGAAGAATTAAGAAAAGAATTATCTAAGGCTATTTCTCAGATTAATGATGACGCCAAGAGAACGATTAGAAAATACAGAGATGAGGCTTGGTCAGACATTCAAGATAAAACAAGAGAAGGATTAATAAGAGAAGATGACAAGTTTAAAGCTAAAGACAAATTGCAGGAAGCAGTAGATAAGTACAATAAGAAAGTTGATGATTTAATTGACCGCAAGAAAGCGGAAATAGAAGGATAATATGTTTATAATAGATTTGATTGTTTTTTTGATCGTCATGGGAATAGTTGTTTTTGTCCACGAGCTGGGACATTTTGTGGCAGCTAAAACTTCTGGAGTCAGAGTTGAAGAATTCGGAATAGGATTTCCTCCTCGACTATACAAAAAGAAAATAGGGGAGACAGATTATTTTATCGGAGCGATTCCCTTTGGAGGAATGACCAGGATATTCGGCATGGATGAAGATGATAAAGAAAAAGACAAAGATTCTAAAGCCTATGAAAGCAAGAGCGCTTGGAAGAAATTATGGATTTGCGGGGGAGGCGTAGTTTTCAATTTGATTTTTGCCGCCTTTGTTTTTTATGCCCTGATTGCTTTTTCTGGATTTAAAGCAGAACAGTCTTTGATTTTTTCTGGCTATCAATTTCCTTTCGGACAGCAGACTAATGAAATAATGATTGGGCAGATAGCTGCCAATTCTCCAGCCGAGTCGGCTGGATTGAAAACCTACGATGTCGTGGTTGCAGTTAATGGGGTTGCTACAGAAAGCCTGGAAGGATTCCAGCAAACTATTTTAGACAACAAGGGGAAGGAAGTTGATTTGAAGATGAAGGACGGGAGGGATGTCATGGTCACTCCGCGAGTTGAATATGCTGAGAATGAAGGATCTTTAGGAGTTGGCTTAAGAGAGATGGCGATTATCAGTTATAATAGCCTTCCCGAAAAGGCTCTAGTGGGATTCTTGCATGCCTACAACATTACCCATTATTCTGTTGTGGCGATGTGCCAATTGGTTTCTTATTCGATTGCTAATAATTCAGCTTCAACTTTAGCTTATTCAATGACCGGGCCAGTGGGCATCTTCGCTATTACTAAAGTTACACTAGCTAAAGGTTTCTACGATACGATTACTTTGATAGCCATTCTTTCTATCGCTTTGGGGGTAAGTAATCTTTTGCCTATTCCAGCCATGGACGGAGCTAAGATTATTTATATCGGATTGCAGAGCATGAGCAAGAAAGTGTTTAGCAAGGAATTGCAAATGAGGATAGAAACATTCGGGGCATTCTTCTTGATTGCTTTAGCTCTGTTTATCGTTTTCAAAGATTTTATTCAATTTAAAGACATAATATTTAAATAATATGAAACAAGCAGAATTATTCACTAAAACATTCAAAGAGGCTCCTAAGGATGAGGTGAGTTTGAACGCTCAGCTATTAATCAGGGGCGGTTTTGTTGATAAGGTGGGAGCAGGAATATACACCTTTTTGCCTTTAGGATTGAGAGTGATTGATAAGATTGAAAATATTGTCAGAGAGGAGATGAATAATGTCGGAGGGCAGGAATTATTGATGCCGATATTGCTTCCTAAGGATAATTGGGAAAAAACGGGCAGATGGAATGTTGAAGAAATGTACAAGATAAAAGATGAGAACTTGGGATTAGGCTGGACCCACGAAGAAATAGTTACTCCTTTAATGAAGAAGTACCTTTTGTCTTCCAAAGACTTGCCCAAATATGTTTATCAAATTAATACTAAGTTTAGAAATGAGCCGAGGGCTAAATCCGGTATTTTGCGCGGCAGAGAATTTAAAATGAAAGACATGTACTCTTTTCATCTTGATGAAAAAGACTTGGATGAATATTATGAAAGAGTCAAACAGGCTTATTTCAAAGTATATGAAAGGTGCGGACTTAAAGAAAAGACGTATTTAGCCAGAGCTGCTGGCGGAGAGTTCAGCGAAAGTCTGTCGCATGAATTCCAAATAGCTACTCCTGCCGGAGAAGATATCATTTATATTTGCAATGATTGCGGAATGGGATACAATAAAGAAGTTTTTGAAAAGAAGTGTGAATGTGGATGCGAAAGCTTTGTGGAAGAGAAATCTATTGAGGTGGGCAATATTTTCAAACTGGGATCAAGGTATTCTAAAGTTTTTGGTTTGAAAAATGATAATGAAAGCAATATTGTCATGGGGTGCTACGGCATTGGCATCAGCAGATTGATGGGTGTCATTGTTGAAGTTTTCAATGATTCTAAAGGAATAATCTGGCCCGAGACTGTCGCTCCTTTTTCTGTTCATTTAATTTCTTTAGATGGAAGAGACCTAGAAATCAAGGCTAAATCTGATGAAATTTACTCCATTTTACAAAACTCTAATATTGAAGTATTATATGACAACAGGGACGACAAGACAGCTGGCGAGAAGCTTAATGATTGCGATTTGATGGGTATGCCTTTAAGAATCGTTGTTTCCAGCAAAACCCTGAAATTAGAGAGTGTTGAGATAAAGAGGAGGAAAGAAGAAAAGACAGAGTTGGTAAAGATAAAAGAATTAAAGGATTTTTTGAAAAATGAAATTAAATTTTAACTTCAATTTAGACAAATTTTTTTCCAAGTTTTCCCAAGATGTAGCTATTGATTTAGGAACAGCTAATTGTTTGGTCTATGTCCGAGGCCGTGGAATTATTTTGTCAGAACCGTCAGTCGTGGCGATAAATAAAAAAACAGGACAGGTTTTAGCTATTGGCCGCGAGGCTGAAAAAATGGTGGGAAAAACTCCTGGCCATATTGTTGCTATCAGGCCTCTAGTCAATGGAGTTATTTCTGACTTTGAAGTGACTGAACAGATGTTGAGATTTTTAATTGAAAGGGCCAGGCAGGATAAATTTTCATTTTTAAAACCGAGAGTTATTGTCGGTATTCCTTCTGGAGTAACCGAAGTGGAAAAGAAGGCGGTAAAGGATGCTACCAAATCGGCTGGAGGAAGAGAGGTTTTCTTAATTGAAGAGCCCATGGCTGCAGCCATAGGAGCTAGAATGCCAGTTCAGGATCCTTCGGGAAACTTTGTTGTTGATATTGGAGGAGGAACTACAGAGGTAGCTGTTATTTCTTTAGGCGGAATAGTTGTTTCAAAAAGTTTGAGAATTGCTGGGGATAAATTGAATAATGATATTATTCAGTTCGCTCAAGAAAAATACAAATTATTGATCGGGGTAAGGACTGCTGAAAAAATTAAGATTCAAATCGGAGCAGTTTATTTTGAGAAAGAGCCATTGAAGGCAGAAAAGAAAGAAATGGCAATGAGGGGAAGAAATCTGGTAACCGGTCTTCCCGAAGAAGTTATTATTTCTCAATCGGACGTGAAAAAAGCCTTAGAGAAATCAATCAATCAGATTGTTTCAGAAATTAAGAATACTATTGAATTAACTCCGCCAGAATTATTGGCTGATATCATGAAGAAAGGGATTGCTTTGGCCGGAGGAGGAGCACAGTTGAGAGGATTGGATAAGTTGATCATTAAAGAAACAAATATCCCTACATACATTATTGAAGATCCGATGACTGCGGTAGCTAGGGGAGCGGGAATGGTATTGGAAAATTTAGATGACTTCCATGACGTGCTAGTTGAGATGGAAGAATTGCAACCACCGAGATAAATAATCAACAGCAACTTTATAGTTGCTGTTTTTATTAATATTAAACATATGGAAATAAGAGAGATGAAAATAAAAGAAGCAGAGTCTTTTTTAAAATTTTTCAGAAATTCAGTGAAGACTCAATTTCCAGAATATTCAAAAAAGTCTGTTGATTTTTTATTGAAAAAAGAATGGACTAAGAAGAAAATTGAAAATTCTTTGAAAGAAAAATATGTTCTATATCTTTTAGCTTTTGAAAAAGAAAACATTGTTGGATATTTAATTGGGGTGCCGCCTTTTGCTGGAGTTTCTTCAGTGTATTGGCTGGCGGTTGATGAAAAATACCAAGGCAAGGGATTAGGTACAAAATTGATTAATAGTTTTATATCTCTGGTAAAGAAAAAAGGAGCCCACAAAGTTAATCTTTCGGTAACAAACAAAAAGAATATTTCTTTTTATGAAAAATTAGGTTTTGGAGATATAAATTTTGTAAAGAAAGATTATTTTGGACTAGACACTTATTGGATGTATAAAGATATACAAAAATCTAAATGGTGTTGACATAATATATGTATTATTGTATATTATTTACAACAGTTCTTTAAAAGGAATTTACTTTCGTGAGTAGCGCTTTTAATATGTTTGTATTAAATGCGCTGCTCACGCATGTGGGCGCAACTAGGTGTTATCGTGATCAACAAAGTCGAAACAGAAGAACCGATGCTCAAAGTAGCAATGCCGGTTCCTAACAGCAGTGTCGCACTGCTCAAGGGAAAAGGGGTCGCAATCAGGGAAATGAAGTCTGGACACTTTGCGTACTTTACGCCAGATAAATGGTTCTTTGACAAGATTGGTCTTGTCATGAAAAGCAGGGTGACAATCCCGTACGCACTCATCAACCAGGACGCATTCTTAAACATTAACGAATGCATAAGGCTGAGCGAGAACGGGAGGCTGCAAGAACTCCAAACTATCTGCCGAGACAGTGGCGAGGATTTCAAGCCCCTTTGCTCTTTCTGGGGCAATGACCAGGACCGGCCCAAGTCGATTGTCTTCGACATAATCTCGACTTATTATAAGTCGAAAATTATCATCATCAAATCAGAATTGATTGGTGGTAATTATGTCCTCTCGATCGTCGGTCTCAAGGCCGAAAGAGTGAATGAGAATCAGATCATGCTGACGGCTCGATGGCTGTATGAATCACAGCTAAAGAGCGAAAAAGGGCGGCTTCGAACAATTGTAGCGATGCCCGAATCGATGGAGGTGTACTATGGCGAGGCTGTTCATTCGCACCTCGTCCACCTGAAGAATAACGCAAAAATTCTTCAGGGAGAAGTCCTCTTGGATTCAGCGGCCAAGGGGATAAAGCTCGGTGTCGTAAGCGAAGCATGAAGATAATTCCTGCGGTCCTTGGTGAGAAATCATCAAGGACCCTTTTAGTTATTTAAAGACTTGACATTCTCTGTTAATCTGCTAAATTATTACTTACATGATAAATATACAAAAGACATACATGAAAATTAGGCGGTTTTAAAGAATAGCTTAGTTAGCTGTTTGATAAAAGCCGCATGAAAGCGTCTTTTTTGTTTCCATGTAAGTAGATTGATAAATTAATAGTAGTGAATAAGAATAAAGTTATTATTTGCTAATCAAAGGTTATTTATGTTATGGGCAAATGGTGGATGCCTTGGGACCAGACGCGAAGAAGGACGTGGCGTAGCTGCGATAAGCCTCGGGAAGGTGTTAGCAACCTATGAACCGGGGATTTCCGAATGAGGTAACTCAATTCCATTTAAACGGAATTATCGGAGTTAAATCCGATGCGAACCCGCTGAAGTAAAACATTCTAGTAGGCGGAGGAAAAAGAGAACAAAAGTTATTCCCTCAGTAGCGGCGAGCGAAAGGGGAGCAGCCCAAAATCATTCGTGTTTTACATGAATGGTGGTTGTAGGGAGACAATGTCTATTTAATTAGAGGGAGTCGATAAAACAATTTCATTAGTTGAACTTCGCTGGAAAGCGAGACCGTAGACGGTGATAGTCCGGTAGGCGAAAATAAAATTGTGCTCCTTGTTGTCTTACCTGAGTACTGTCGATACAAGACAACTCGGCAGGAATCTAGCGGGACTACCCGCTAAGGCTAAATACAATCTGGTCACCGATAGTGAACTAGTACAGTGAGGGAAAGGTGAAAAGTAGCCCGGTGAGGGCGATGAAATAGAATCTGAAACCATTATGCCTACAAAGAGTCAGAGCTGGAATTCGTTCCAGTGATGGCGTGCTTTTTGCAGAACGAGCCAACGA
>JBAQMJ010000023.1:0-5466 GCA_049302695.1 Minisyncoccales bacterium | reverse complement strand
ATACTATCTATCACGTCTAATTTTTTAAGTAAGTCGACAAACTTAGAGTTGTTATTATTATGATTAATAATTCCTCCGACCAAAACATTTCGGGCATTTTTTTTATCGAATATCAAAAGTCTTTTTTCGTGTGGATGAAAAAGCAAGAGCGAGCTACTCTCTTTTCTCCACTTTATATATTTTTTAAATTTATAAAAATTACCTTTCATTTATTTAATAGAACATAAATAATCGCTATCCCTCATATTGTTCTTTTTTAAATAAGCTGCGGCCCTACATCCACCTCTGCATAAATACAAATGTTTGCATGTAGAACATTTACCATTTAAAGAAGATATACTTCTTAATCTTTTCATTACCGGTGAGCTTATCCATATCTTTGTCAAAGACGTATTTTTTATGTTTCCACATATTAATTTATCAAAAACCATATATGAACATGGATATACATTTCCACATGAATCTATGCCACACGTTGTCCTTCCTGCCGAACAGCCATAATGATTATCCGGCATCCACTCAATATTTTTTTTGTTGGGAATTACTAAATTCTCGTTTAATTGAATAAAAATTTTATTATTAACTTTTTTTCTTTTGTCAATTATCATTTGATAGATTTTTCTAAATTCACTTTTTTCTAGTTGTAAATTTTTCATATCAATAGCCCTTCCGACTTCCATGAATGGAATTATTCTAAAAAATTTGACACCTAATTTGATTGATAAATCTATGACATCTTCTATTTCGTGATAGTTCAACTTATTAACCACCATGCAGGTAGAAACAATGAAGTGTTTTGATAACTTTTCAATGTTTTTGGCAGTCACCGTAAGATTACCACCTCTGCGGATTTTTGAATAAGTATCATTAGTAGCACCATCCAAACTAACCTGAACGAATTTTAATCCAGCTCTTTTGAGATCGTTTATGATATTATTCGTAACCAAAGAACCATTTGTCGAAACTTCCACTGAAACCAAATTTTTTGTAGCATATTTAACCACTTCAACGACATGAGGATATAAGAAGGGCTCCCCACCACCGATACTTAAAAATTCTACCCCCATAATGCTTAATTCTTTAATTAAGCCCTTTATTTGTTTCAATGTCAATTCATCATCTCTATGTTCGTCGCCCGATGAAGAATAGCAATGAATGCAATTAAAATTACATTTTCGAGTACATTCCCAATAGATAGTTCGCGGGAAGGAAATACAATCTCGAGAAATAAAACTATTTTCAATAAATCTTGGTTTGATATTCTTGTTTTTTAGTCCAATAATTTTTTTGTCCAATAAAAAGCTTAAGAAATCTTTTCCATTTTTACTAGAAAAATTACTGCATTTATCAATATGGTGTTTTTTATGCAAACATTTTAAAGAATCAAAATAACGACTATTTAATAAGTATCTTTTTCCATCTCCCATTAAAGCAAGAATGCCAAAATGCTCTTTTCTGAAAAGTAAATTTCGTTGAAAATACACTTTTTGTTTGTTATCAAGCATGATTATTTTCAAACAATAATATTCAATCTGAACGGAAAATTAATAAATATTTATTTAGACTTTAAAATATTAAGATGGTATTTTTTAGATTCTTGATCAGATAAATTCATATATGTTACACGAATCGTATATCTAATTTTTTCACCAAGCAAATATGTATCGGCGACAACGATGCTCCATAAGTATTTTTTGTTGATATTATTCTTAATATCATGCAAATATTCGATAATTGATGCATTTACATCTAACTCAACATTTGCATCTAGGGTTATTAATTTTTTCGTAATCTCTACGACTGACTCATTTTTCCCATCAAGAAGTAGCTTAGTTGCCTTCGTAATATTGATTTCCGCAAAATAAACATTAGATTTTGTTTCTTGCGGAATAAGTTTATATAATATCCCAATGTTATTTTCGCCTATATAAACATCCCAGCATGAATTACGGTTGGCTATTTTCGGTTTAAATGTGGCTTCAAAATATTTAACATCAGTAAATCCGATTAATCGCAATAAAGATTCTAATTTATTTTTAAATTTTACCATTGTATTTACATCCGAAACAGACATTATTCCGAGTGCTTCACATTCCTTATATTTGTCATTTTTTTCGCCAAAGACCTTTCCAATCTCAAAGATGTTTATAAAATCAACATTTTTTTTAGAGTACTCATTAAGTTGATTTAATAGTCCAGTTATTGTAGATTGCCTAAGATTTGGATAAAAATTATTAACTGAATTTTGTGTGGAAACGATATTCCAATTGACATAATTAGCTAATTCATTATCGCCCTCTCTTGTTAATGGCCAAGACAATATCTCATCAAAACCTAATACCATTAGGATGTTTCTCAATTTTTCTGCTAAGACAATATTCTTAGGGGTAATGTCTTGGACTACCTCGAGCATTGGAGTTTCGTTTGACGGTATTTTGTTATATCCATATATCCTTATAACCTCTTCAATAATATCTTCAGCCACTGAAACATCCATCCTAAAAATAGGTGGGGTGATAAGAAATGAATCACCCCCTTTTTTAATACTAAAATTCAAGTTTTTTAATATTTTTAATACATCATTCTCGCAGATTTCAATACCCGAAAATTTACTAGGCATACTCGTATCAAACGTTATTTTGGGAGAAATATGTTTATTCGGATAATAATCAAATAATTCGCTAGAAATACTGCCACTGGCATACTTGATAATTAAAGAAATCAATAATTGCATTGCGTTGAGCGAACTAGTCGGATCAATATCCTTTTCTAAACGATGGCTGGCCTCTGTGGTTATATTAAGACTTCTTGAATTTTTTCTGATCACAGAACGATTATAAATAGCAACTTCGGCAATAATCGACCTCGTTTTTATGTCAATTTCAGCATTCCTGCTTCCGACTATACCAGCCAAGGCAATAATATTTTTTTCGTCCTTTATTATTAATTCAGTATTTTTTTGTAACCTGACAGTATATCCTAATAATGTATCTATGTTATCAAAATCATGATTCATTGACCACGACAATTGGCCGTTTATTTTATTGTAATCAATCAAGTGCGATGGATATCCAGTAAGCAACATAACATAATTAGATAAATCAACCAAAAGATTAATGCTATTCAAGCCATAAAAACCCATATACTCCTTAAGCCAATCCGGAGACTCTGTATTTACAACTCCATCAATCTTAATTGCTAAAACTCGTTTTATATAATCAGTTGCATCAATGCAGATGTTTAATTGTTGATTCTTTCCGATGACTGTCTCGACAGTAAATTCTGAAAAATTAAGATCGTAATAAGCTGCGACTTCTCTTGCTATGCCAATTACCGAAAGACAATCAGCACGATTTTGTCTGATTTCCAATCCTATTAGATAATCTTTTGTTCCCCTATATGACACTTCTGCAAAGCTGTCCATCATGAAACCAATAAAAGTTAAAGCTTCACCCACGTCCTTTGGCCCTGCTTTCAGGCCTGGAACCAGTTCTTTGATTTGACTATATAATACTTTCATTTTCGTAATATTTATAACCTAAATTGCCACCTAGTAAAGTTCTGATGTCCGTAATGTTATATTTTGCCATTACCCAACGATCAAGCCCTAATCCAAAAGCAAATCCCATCCATTTTTTAGGATCGATGCCAGCATTTTCCATTACTTTCGGATGGATTATTCCCGCACCTCCCATTTCAATCCAGCCGATACCTTTACACAAAGAACATCCTTTACCGTGACAACTGAAACATTGCATATCTGGTCCGACACCGGGCTCAACTTCAGGATAATATTTATTACGATAGCGGACAACCACATCTGGACCAAACATTTTTTTAAACAAGACGTCAAGGGTTCCGAATAAATCCTTTAGGCTCGTTTTTTTTACAACTACGACTCCTTGGTAGTGGTGAAAAATAAAATGATTACTTTTATTTACACTTTCATTCCTATAAACCCTGCCCGGAGAAACAATTTTAAGGGGTGGATTATAGTTAGCCAAAGTTCTTGACTCAATAGAAGATGTCTGCGTTCTAAGTAAATAATTAGGTTCTTTGATATAAAGAGTGTCTTGCATATCTCTCGCTGGATGATCAAAAGGAACATTCAATCTTTGGAAGCAATATTCATCTTCTTCTATTTCTGGGCCATCCATAATACTAAAGCCCATGCTTGTAAAAACATTGTTCATTTCTCTAATTGTTTGCGATATTGGGTGAAGATGTCCGATTTTTGGCACTGAATAATCTATATTTTCTGATAGCGATTTTATGATTCCAGCTGATTTATTTTCCATCAATAAAGAACCTTTTCTTTTAAATAAATCCAAGGCATCTTTGTAGTACCGTTGAATCAAAGGAGCACTTACCTTTTTTTCTTCAGGCGATAACTCTTTTATTTTTTTCAAAAATAATTTTATAGATCCTTTATCACTAAGATATTTCCCCCATATCGCATCCATTTCCCCCAAATCATTAATTGCCAATAATTCATTTTTTAAATTTTCTATTAAATTTTTTATATTTCTTTCTATCATAAATATTATTCTATCTATCTTTCAAATTTTAGATGATAACTATTGCATGGATGGTAATCATCTAAAACATTTTTACTATTTTTTAATTATTTTGAGCGATTTTTATAGAAAAGGCATCGGCTTTTTTTATTAACAATATGCCATATAATGTATATATCGTTGCACATAATCAAATTTTTATCTAACACAATAATAATTTAAAATAAGGGATTAGTCAATCTATCCCTAAAGAGTGTCAAAGCAATTTAAAAATGTCCTACCCCCGAGCAATTTTAAAATGTCCTATCTGGCGTTAATTATCGCTTCTTTTCTCTTAAAGGAAGCTGCTTTCCAAGGATGACACATCCTCGGCCTCCAGTCTGATTTTATCCTCGTCAATGCCGGAAGAGGAATAGATGATTCCTTCTTCGGCCTTTCAGGAAGAACAGCGAAGCTGAGCTCTTTCCCTTTCTGCCGTATTTTCACCTTTTGATCGAGTCTTGTCTCAACGACAACCATGCTTTTCTTGTACACTGTTGTCGGCTGGACTTCATCCAATTGGTAATAGCTGTTCTTGTGTCTTATCACGTAGTCATTCCCGACAACCCTCTCTTCCTTTATCGAAAACACTTTTTCTAAATCATGCCTGTTCTTTTTGTGCAAATCGGCCTTATTCTTCGCTTTGACAGAAAACCTTCTGTTGAAATCAGGAACGAATTCTTCTTTGAGGAACCTGTTAGCTGCATCAATGTCCTTTATGCCCCGAAGCCACAATTCTTTAACCAGCCTGTCTTGCAAAGTCTGGTTCATCCTTTCTATCCTGCCTTTGGCTTGAGGAGTATTGGCAGTGATTAATTTGGTTCCGATTTCTGATATCGCTCTTCCAAACTGAGTCATCAAATCCTTGTTATCTTCAGCATTCTTGTGATTCACTTTATACGTGCTGAAC
>JBAQMJ010000022.1:0-1797 GCA_049302695.1 Minisyncoccales bacterium | reverse complement strand
TTCTTGTACTGTATACTTCGCTGCCTCCTCCGAAAGCTGAGCCTAAAGCGGTTCCTCTCTGCTGGAGAAGTATGGTAACTACAAGCAAAACAGAAACTATCGATTGTATAATTAATATTGTCTTGTTCATTTTATTTGAATGCCATTGAGGAAATCTTTTCCGTTCCCCAGATGATTAGTGTGGTATATATGAGATTAGTTATTCCGAATATTTCGAACATGTCGGCAGGGAACAGTGCGTCAACTAGCCAGACCAGGAAGATCATAATAACTATGGAGAAAAGGTTTAAAGTAATTATCCTTAAGGGTAGGGTGACTAAATTCAATAATGGTCTTATGAAAACCATTAAAAGGCCCATTACCGCGCCAACAAGTAGAATCGTTTTAAAGCTCCCGTCGAACATCACTCCATCAAGAAGATAGATGGAAATGCCCATTCCCACTATACCGGCGAGCAGTTTCTCTACCAAGTTATTCATGCCTGTATATTACCAAGATTTGGATTTAAAGTCAATATAATGTTATAATATTAAAAAAACATATGAATACAAAAAGAATATTTACTATCATCGTTCTCATGTTCGCTATTATCACAGCGATATACTTTTATCCTACTCCATTACCCGAACAAATGGCTTCGCATTGGAATATCAATGGGGAGGTTGATGGATATATGAGCAAGCTTTGGGCTTTGTTTCTAATTCCTCTCTTAATGGTTGTCCTGACAGTCATGCTTTTTTTTACTCCCAAGATTGATCCAGAAAAGAAGAACATTGAGAAGTTTTACGAAGAATTCGATAGCTTCATCTTAGTTTTCAATCTCTTCATGCTTTATTTGTATATCCTGACCATTCTTTGGAATATCGGATATAGCATTAATATGACAGCATCATTAATGCCTGCTTTTGCTATTTTGTTCTATTTTAGCGGAACATTAATTGGAAAGGCAAAAAGAAATTATACGATAGGGATCAAGCTTCCCTGGACTTTAGCCGACGACACTGTTTGGGATAAGACGCATAGGGTGGGAGAGAAATTATTTAAATTAACAGCCTTGTTTATCTTTCTAGGAACATTCTTTCCGAAATATGCTTTTGCCCTCATGTTTATTCCTTTAACCGCTTCCATTGTTTATCTTTTTATTTATTCCTATCTTGAATATAGAAAAATTAAAAAATAATCATGAAAATAAAACCATTATCCAATAATATTATCATCGAGCAGATAAAGGAAGAAAAAGTTAAGGGAGATTTTCTTTTCCAGCCAGCAGAAAAAGACGGACCCAAGCAAGGAAGGGTGATTTCTGTCGGACCAGGAAAGAAAAACTCAGCTGGCAAAGTTGTTCCCATGGATGTTAAGAAGGGAGACGTTGTTTTGTTCAGCAAATATGCTCCTCATGAGATAAAGATAGGGGATAAAGAATACTTAGTTTTAAAAGAAGAAGATATTCTATGTGTGATTGAATAATTTTTATTTGACATATCCATTTTAAAAGAATAAAATGAATGCATGAAAAGAAAACACTTTGTTCTTCTTTTTTTGTTTTTATCGGCCATTTCTTTTGTTTGGATCATGTCTACAGCGATGTCAGCTGAGAATGATATAGACAAGGATAAAATAGGGGAAGTCGCTGCCAATGCGGTTGAAAATATTTCTGATAAAGCCAAAGAAAGGGGTTCTGCTATTGCAGAAAAAATTAAACAAAAATCTTCTGATATTTTTCAAATAGCCGAGGATAAGGCGGGAGAAGCGGTAAAAGATTATATAGTTTCTCCAGCTAAAACAGTCGTTGAGAGA
>JBAQMJ010000021.1:0-11829 GCA_049302695.1 Minisyncoccales bacterium | reverse complement strand
AGCCAGAGGCGAGAATTGAACTCGCAGTCTCTTCTTTACGAAAGAATTGCTTTACCGTTAAGCTACTCTGGCTTAATTAAAGAATTAAACCAATTTAAGATATTTTGCAAGACATTTGTTTTTTCAGTATTTTCCGTTTCAGTGCTGCTCTTCTTTATCACCACCACCTTCTCCCCTGGCTTTTGCATGCCCAAATCCTCTCTAGCCACTTTTTCCAAGTATTCCTGGCTATATGTCTCCCCTAATCTGAATTTGAGCAGATCTTTTTCTTCAGTCAAAGTTTCAACACTAGTATCAAGCTTTTCTAATTCTCTATCCAAATCGATTCTCTTTTGGAATATCTTAGCATTGGAATAAATGAGAAAACCGACAAACCAAAGACAAAAAAACGACCAAAAGAAGATAGTCCATTTTCTTTTGTTAATATGTATCCCCCACTTCACTTTTTTGCCTTTTTTTGGTAGCATATTATATATGAATACAAAATCTAAAAAATTCAGAATCTTTTGGGCAATCTTGGTCTCTCTGATCGCCTTGTCCACTATTGCTTCTCTAGTCTGGCCCTTGTTTAATTAGAGCCGAACACTTTAAGAAAGACGTCAGCGGGAATCTTCAACTTTCCGCGGTCTTTCATTTCTTTCTTGCCTTTCTTCTGTTTCTCTAACAGCTTCTTTTTTCTAGTATAATCTCCTCCGTACAAAGGCGCAATAACGTCTTTTCTTCTAGCGCTGATTGTTTCTCTGGCGATAATCTTTCCTCCGACTGCTGCTTGGATTGCCACGGCAAACATTTGGACCGGCAGAACATCTTTTAGTTTTTCAACGATCCTCTTTCCTTCAGCCTGGACTTTTTTCTGAGGTATGATCCTTGAGAAAGCTTCTTCTGCTCTTCCAGCGATAAGAATCTCTAGCTTGACCAATTCAGCTGGCCTGTACCCAGTTTCCACATACGTCATTGAAGCATATCCTTGAGTCACATTCAAAAGATTCTCATAGAAGGTTCCGATAATTTCTCTCAAGGGAAGCTCATAGATTAAAATATATCTGTCTTTTCCAAATGGCCTGGAGTCTACATGCTTACTATCCATGTCTCCCAATAGTTCAAAGACACGGCCCAAATAGGCCGAACCGATAATCAAAGTTACCTCAGTCCATGGCTCGAAGCACTGAGTGAAAGAATCCGACCAGCTGGTTGAGTTATAAACAGAAATTTCTTTTCTTTTTCCATCTAAAGCTTTGAAGCAGACTTGAGGAGCGCCGATAACCAAATCCAGTCCGAATTCCCTTCTCAATCTTTCCATAGTGATTTCAGTGTGCAAGGTTCCTAAGAATCCGCACAAGAATCCTCTTCCGAATACTTGGAAATTCTGATGCTGATAGAACAAGGCTGAATCATTCAGCTTCAATTTTGATAAAGCTAATTTCAAGGTTTCAAAATCATTCTGATCTTGCGGATACATTGAAACAAAGATCTTTGGTTCTGGGTCTTTATACCCCTCCAAGGGCTCTAATTTCATTTCTCCGCCGTCTTTCAGAGAGATTGTATCTCCTATCCTAATCTTCTCTGGATCCTTGATTCCTGTGGCGATAAAGCCGATCTCCCCAGAATGCAATTCTTTGATCGGAGTCATGTCTGGCTTGAATACTCCAATCTCTTTGACTACTCCTTCCGCATGAGCGTTTAACAGATAAATCTTGTCGTTGGCTTTGGCTTTTCCATCAATAATACGGACATATGAGACTACTCCCAAAAAAGTATCGTATTGGGAATCAAAAATCAAAGCTCGCAAAGGCTTGTCTTCGTGAACCTCTGGTCCCTCTACCCTTTCAATAACTCTCTCTAAAAGCATTTCTACATTCTCTCCAGTCTTGGCTGAAATAGAAAGGATTTCGCTTTCTTCTATTTCCAAAAACTCAGCGATTTCTTTCTTAACCTCTTCGGTTCTGGCTTGAGGCGAATCAATCTTGTTTACTGCCGCTATAATCGTCAATCCTTCTTTCTTGGCTAATTCCAGATTAGTGATTGTCTGAGCCTGGATTCCTTTAGTCGCATCGACTAAAAGAACAGCTCCTTCAACTGCCGCCAGACTTCTGCTAACTTCATAATTGAAATCAATGTGCCCAGGAGTATCAATCAAATTCAGCATCACCTCTTCTCCTTTGTATTTATACATCATTTTGACCGGAGTCATCTTAATGGTAATACCCTTTTCTCTTTCTAAATCCATGGCATCCAGATACTGAGGCCTCATCTTTCCCTTTTCTACCGTTCCAGTTATTTCCAAAAGACGATCGGCTAAAGTCGACTTACCATGATCAATATGGGAAATGATAACAAAATTTCTAATTTTCATCTAAGTATTTTCTTTTTAACCGATTGAGCTTCTTGCATTTTGAGCAGTATAGTCAATATGCCGTAAATCAGGAAAGAAATCAAGCAAACTGTACAGAATACCAAGACTGTTCCGATAAAGGAATCTCCAAAGATGTTCTTAATTGAGGGCAAGGAATAAAAAGCAACAGCGCCCATAATAATTGATGAGAATAAAATCTTCAAAAAGGAAATGCAAATATCCTTGATGCCGAAGTCTCCCACTTTTTTGTAGAAGAAATAGAAAAGAAGAATGAATTCCGAGAGCAAACCCACATTAAAAGCCAAGACTAGCCCTAAGACTGGGAAAGCCATAGCTCCGTCTAGATTAAGAACATTTTTGACCAAGGAGGCAAAAATATTGCTGGTAGAGAATATCTCTACAAAGAAAAAGGAAAGATAGATATTCAAGATAACAAAGAAAATAGCAATGACAGTCGGAGTAATCGTGTCTTTAAGGCTGAAGAATCCTCTCAATAATATTGGAACTAAGCATTGAGCAAAAGTGCTTAAGATATAAATACCTAAAGCGGCAGCAGTTATTTCTACAGCCGAAGATCCGAATTGCCCTGTTCTTAAAACAATATTGACTATTTCATTTCTTAAAACAAAAATTAAGATTCCGATAGGAAAAGAAACGTATAGGACTTCCTTAAAAACCTTTCTGAAATTATAATTGAACTCTTCTTTCTTATTTTCAGTCCATAGCTTAGAAAGAAAAGGAAAAACAGCGGTGGCAAAAGAGACTCCGATGATGCCGATAGGCAGATATCTTAGATTATTGGAAAGATTGAAGATGGAAATCGCTCCCGCTCCTATTCCTGAAGCGATAAAGGTGGTAACAATGAAATTAATTTGAGAAGAAGACGAAGCAATGGTTCTTGGAATAATCAATCCGACAAATTCCTTCAATTCCTTACTCTTTAAATCAATGATAAACCTATACCTGTATCCGCACTTGATAGCTGAGGGAACTTGGATTAAGAAATGCAAAAAGGAACCGACGACAACTCCTATCCCCGCTCCAAAGACTCCGAATTGAGAAGAAAGAAGGACTGTTCCTAAAATAATTCCTAGATTATACAAAATCGGAGCAATGGAATAAGAAACAAAGCGATTGAAATAATTTAAAACCGTTGAAAAAATAGAAGATAATCCAAAAAAGAAAACTGAGATAAAAATCAAACGGGACAAAGAAATCGTCATCTCTATAGCTTCTGCATCAAAGCCCGAAACCATTGAAGAGATGATTTGCGGGGTAAAAACAAAGAACAAGGCTGAAGCGACAAAGAAACAAACTATGAAAATATTAAGGATGTTGTTTATCGCATCCCAGCTCTTCTCTTTATCCTTATTTTGTAAATCAGAAAACAAAGGCAGCAAAGAAACGATCACTCCTCCAGCAAAGATAATACTGTAGACTAAATCAGGAATTCTGAAAGCAGCAAAATAGACATCTAGATTAATCGATGCTCCAAAAGCTCCAGCCAATAGTCTGTCTCTGACTAATCCTAAAAGTCGGCTCAATAAAACAGCAATAGTCAGAATGATTGCCGCTCCAGTAACTGTATTTTGTTTAGAATTCAAAAATCCCTTTAAAGACATAATATTAGATATATATTAGCCTAAAAAGGGAGAAAGGTAAACATAATAAAAATTGCCCGAAGGCAATCTTGCTATCTTATCAGCTTCTTGTTAACTGATTTAGAAAGATTCGCAACTTCAACTATAAGATTATCTAAGTCAGCCTTCTTGGCTGTTTCGTTAAAGCCTCTCTGAACCATCATCGCTAAGTCTTCAATTGTGATTTCTTTCTTTTTCATTAAATCTATTATATTATCCTTAATCTTTAAATAGCGAGGACGCTTTTCACTTCTTTCATATCGTCTTCTAGTTTTTCTATCCTGTGGTCATGGTCGAGAACAACAACTTTTTCTATCTTATCTAACTTCTTATCAATCTTATCAAATCTTTCATTAACCAAATTAAAACGTTCATCAACCAAATCAAAACGCTCATCAACTGACTTAGAAAGAGTTTCTATATCAAGCTTTGTTTCAGTGAAGCCTCTCTGAACCATCATCGCTAAGTCTTCAATTGTGATTTCTTTCTTTTTCATTAAATCTATTATATCCCCGACTAAAAATATGTCAAACTTGACTCAAGTCAAATATTATTTTAAGATAAATTGCCTTAACAAGCTGGACAGTCGCCTTTAATTAGGAGGAAAGTCCGAACTTCCATTTCCAGTTCGCTGGATCTAAAAGGTAGCGGGTAATCCCCGTCATTCGCGAGAAAGAGGTGCGAACAGAGACGCTTCAACCGAAAGGAAGAAGCACCCTTCGGGGTGAGCCTTAAGGGAAACCTTAAGAGTGAAACGGCTAAATCCTTACCTGGAAGCAAGAACAAATCCCGCAAGGGAAAAAAGTAGTTCGCTTGAGGCAAAGAGCAATCTTTGTCCCAGATAGATGACTGTTTAGAACAGAATTCGGCTTACGGGCTTGTTAAGGTATTTAAAAACCGCTCTATATGAAGCGGCTTTTATTGAAATAATTTTTTAATAGAATCTGTCGGATAATAATAAACATATGTTCCTTTTTTCTTAGACGATAAAAATCCTTTTTTAACTAAATATTTTAAATCTTTAATGCCTGTAGCTTTTGATACTTGATAAATATTACGATGCGTCTTAAGCGTTGTTCGCTCTTCTGGAGAACCGTAGAAATATTGCAAAAGCTGAATTTGCCTATCATTAAATCCGTAATTATTTTTAGCTATTTTATTCATTTTTAAATTCTCCTCTTCTTTCTTTTTTACATAATTATTAAATTCTCTTATCGCTTCTTCTATTTTTCTAATATTAAAATCGACGAAATAAGTCATATCATTTTCATCTTGCTCGCTATAAACATAAGCCATTAAATAGTCCTTGTAGGATTCTTTTATAACTCTGGACATGGGAAGATAGATAAAGGCCCAGTATTTATTTTTCACCAAATACCAATAGAACAGCCATCTTGCTAATCTTCCATTGCCGTCGGTAAAAGGGTGCAGATATCCTACCCAAAAATGAACCATTATTGCTTTTATAATCGGATGGATAAAAATTGATTCTTCTTCATTGTTATTGGCAAACGATATTAACCTATTCAGCTCTTTTCTCATGAAATCAGCCCTGGGAGCATGATGATAAACATCTCCAGAAATATCGTCAGAAACTACGATGTCATCGTCTTTGTTTGGCTCTCTCAGTCTGGCGACCTCTCCGTCTGAAGTCGGAACATCCTTTGTTATCATGCCATGTATTTCTTCTATAAGATCCATACTCAATTCTCTGTCTTTGTATTCATCTTCTATCGCCTTCATCGTCAAATAATTATTAAGAATCATCTGCTCTGATTCATTTTTTGGAGACTTTCCTTCTCTTAAAAATTCTTTTGCCAGCCTTCTGCTTGTACTCGCCCCCTCTAATTGAGAAGATGCTATGGCTTCCTCCATAACGCCTCTTGAAATAAATGCCTGCTTGTTTTTCAGGGACCCTTTCGATAAAAACAATTCACCGCCGGCACTCATGTCTATTTCATGCAATAATTTTTCTATTCTATTCAACTTAATCCAAAAAAAATAATTACCATTTTCGTCTCTTATGGGAGATTGTATTGATTTTGCTTTTCTAGTTATTTTATTTAAAAACCAAAGTTCTTCTGATGAAAATTCTTCAGGGATTGGCTTCTTGTATCTAAAATAATCCCAATATAAATACTTCGGGACATTTATTTTTTCCAAAAAAGACGTTATTTCTTTTTGTCTTGAACCAAAAGCCTTCTCAATCACCTTAGGTTTGTCAATTTTGGATAAATTAGGCTTGATTATCTCGTATTTCATAATAGGTATAATTACACCTTTATTATACCTATGCTATACCTATTGTCAAGTTTCTGAGTTAATTACATGTCCAAATTAGGCTTGCGGGTTTGTTAAGGTATTTAAAAACCGCTTTATGCGGTTTTTATTTACTTTCTATTTTGAATTTTTCTATATCTGACCCAATAAGTGTTCATAGAAACATCATTCCGATATGAGTGCTTTTTAATTAATTTCTTTTCCTTTCTCTATTTTCCATGTATTTACTTATTGCCTGCATTGTTGTAACCCAATTTCTTCCCTCTTTATGGGCTTCTATTTTACCTTGTCTGGCGAGCAAATTAAGATATTTTTCCGAAAAAGAAGTTTGCTTGCTCAGCTCGGATAACAATAAATATTTTTGATTGCTCGACTTGGTTGGAGTCAAGGTCTTAAGATATATATTTAAAGACCTTTCAACTGCTTGAACAATAAAACCAACAAAAGGAATATAATCTCCCCTATCAGCTTTTTCCAGATATTGATAATATCGCTTCCTATCTTGCTTTAGAATAATAACCAATGGATATCCTTCCTGCATTAAGAGAAGATTCATTGTCAATCGAGCTGTTCTTCCATTTCCTTCAAAAAAAGGATGAATATTAACAATTTTGTGATGAACTATTGCCGCAAGTTCAATTGGATGAATCTTCATCCTATTTTTGCTTATCCAAACAATTAATTCTCTCATTAATTGAGGGACATCATATGCTTCGGGCGGACGATGTTTTGATCCTGTGATTATCACGCTTCCATCTCTGTAAACACCAGCAATATCGGGATCCGTTTCTTTAATTACCATCTTTTGAAGATTTCTTATTAAAACTTCTGAAATTGGATGCTTAGAATCGTCTTCAATTATGCTATATAAATAATCAATGGCTTCGTAATGATCTTTTGCTTCTAGATGATCTTTAAAAGATTTGCCCTTTATTGTTATTCCTTCATTAATGATAAAACCTGTTTCTCTTAAAGTAAGCTTGTTTCCTTCAATAGCATTAGAGTTATAAGTCATTTCAATGGAAAACTGTTCCCTTAGCTTCTTAACCATAGCTGGAGACAAAGGTCTCAATTTCTGCAATTGACTAAACTTTTCATCTATTTTTTGTTGTATTTTTTTATCTAAATTGTTCATATTTTTGTTAATATGGCATACTATTAATTTCAATTATATACCATATTAATAATATTTGCAAACCAGATAGCTTATTTTTCTTTCTTCAAAAATATCTTATAAATCCCCTCCAAGAAATCTCCTCCAGCATATCCGACAATGAAGGCAATTGAAGGAGAAACGTATTCCACTCCCTCGAGAGAGATGAAAGAATATTTGACTGCAACTGCGGTCAATACTCCGATTACTCCTGACAGAAACATCATGCCGAAGAAATAAGGAAGATTGAATCCTGTATTCTTGTAGCTGTATTGGTTTTTAAGAAAACCGACCAGCCCTCTCACCAATCCTCCGCCAAATCCAGCGATTAAAAGAGAAATGTATATGGACATATATTTATTATATTACAATTAATAAAAACCTTTTTGTAATTTAATTTTATCATAATACACTGACAACCTCGAAACCTTACCCTATAAACAATTTCTAAAATATGGTCTTCCCTTGAGACAATAAATAAATGATCAACTTTAAAACAACCATCAACAGTTCCTCCTTATTCATCTGGTTCAATGGCTTCTCTATAGTGAAGGGCAATTTGATTGTATTGTCAGTAGTAGTGCCGCTAGAAGCCAGGGTTGACGCTGAAATGTTATAAGAGAAGGAAACGCTCTGATCATCGGTCACTTCATCGTCTTCTAAAGAAACAATGAAAACAATCGAAGAAATGTCTTTGGCTGAATTATCAATACTGATCTTTCTTGTTTTAACATCAGATAAATCAACTTTATTAACAATGTATTGTCCTGATGTTTTCTTTATCACATAGGTAGCGTTGAAAAAATCATCAATGTACGGAGAGATGTCGAAAGTAATATACTCACCTCCTCCGCTGAACTTCTGCCACTGAGCAGACCAGTTCTTGATTGTTTGGTTGATGGATAAATTGCTTTCTCCAGAAAAAGGAAGGAAATTGCTATATGGCAAAACTCTGACTTTGCTCAACTTTTCATTCTTAAAACAATATTTGGGAGAGACTGTACAGTCATTAACATATATGGCTGTAGAGAAATCACTGAAAATCTGATCGAAAGTTTCATCAATCTTATTGCTTGCCAATGCTTCATTAATGCTTTCAATTCCCTTCTTGGAAGAATGGAGGGAGCTAATCAATATCTTTGAACCATATTGTTCAACTAAATAATGAGTGAATAAAGAAACAATGCCGTAGTCATAGTTGCTATTTCTCCATTCGGTCAAAGAATCCGAAGAATTATTGGTAAAATCACTGGTTCTTCTATCTAAATATGTCTCCTTGTCTTCATTGTTGTATCCTAACAAGGTAATAGCATATTCAGAGCGAGCCTCGTTCAGCCAGGTATCTTCAACTGTTCCATATGTCTTTTCCTTCTGATTAAGAGTTATTAAATGCATGAATTCATGGGCCAATCCTTCTTTCAATAAATCTCCCTTTATCTTGTCCGAATTCAAATAAACCATTTGTCTTTGATTAGACAAAGGGTTGACAATCTTCTCGTAGCCATCAATGGTTCTAATATATCCCATAGCGTCAGATTTCATAGGATAAAAGAGGACTGTTAATTTTCCATCTCCATTAGTTCCAAAAGAATTAGTTAAGGTAGGATAAATCTCATAGCGATAATTGACTGAAAGCTTTTCAATAATCGATCCTATTTCATTCTTCTCCTCTTGTCCGATTGAATTCCAAAGAGTGCTGTCGACATAGAAAAGGGCATTGTTCATATCCTTGACTAAAACAGCCGAAACCGACTGCTTGGAATCCTGGGAATAATACTGGTCAACAAAGAATCCAGTTGTATCTCCTATCTTCTCCGCTGAAGCAAACATTGGAGAAAGAACCAGGAAAGATATGGCTATTAATATTTTAAAATAATGTTTTTTCATGCTTAACTAATCGGTGAAAGAAAGAGTGTATGTTTGAGTTATTGCCTTGCCATCAATAATTGCGCTCAAGATAACTGACCCTGATGTTATTGTCGGTATTCCCCAGACTAGGGTGCCATTGTCGTCTGTTATTCTCATGTCTCTAGCGATAAAGCCATCATTGTTCCTCAAATAACTAACCTCAACAGCTTTATTGCTTAAAGGATCTCCGTTTGCATCTTTAACTACTACCTCGGTATTGATGTATATCTTTCCATCGGCCTTGGCTGTTAGATTATCAACGGTAAAGGTTGATTCTGTTTGAGATATTTTATCTCCGTCTATCACTTCAACTGTTATCGGGCTGGATATTGATTCATTGCCGCTGAAATCAGTTGCTTTTAATTTAATAGTATAGGTTCCTGTAGTGCTGGGAGTCCATGAATAAGTCCATCGGCCATAGGTAGTGCTGTCGGTAGAAACAACTGACCAGGAACCGCTTTCACCAGTCTTAGCAATGTTTATGCTCACACCCATCATGCCTGAAAATCCTTCATCTCTGGCTAATCCAGAAATTAAATATGCTTCATTTAGATTGACTTGATAATTTTCTGGAAGATTGGTGATGGCTGCTTTAGGAGCATTGCCATCAGATGAAGAAGTCTTGATTAATTGGCTGTCGATATTAGATATTTCTTTGTCGGTCGGGCCATTATTTCCTGAAGCCATGAATATTCCCTTATCTCCGACATCAAAAGTTCCATTCTTGTTTATATCGTCAATCTTAGGAATAACCAATTTTACCGTATATCTAGAATTGATTGTTCTTTCTGTTTCGACTGTTACAAATATTCTTAATCCAGTTGAAGGAACAGTTAAACCCAAGTCTGTCCAATACCAAGTTCCGCTTTCAGAGTTCCACTTCCCTCTTCCCACTCTTTTATCAATCCCCATCCCTTGGAATCCTACCGCCCCCTCATCTTTCCATAAGTATAGGTCGCTTATTCCTTTTCCATCGGTAGCTGTTTCAAGATTCATAATAGCCAGGGATTGGATATAATCTGTCTTTCCTTCATTGCTTGGAACTACCACGTCTAAAGCTACTCTATCAAATTCTGAATTATTCCATTCATCAGATAAAACGTTATTTATTGTGTAGCTTGAAGAAGTAGAAGCTGAAGCAACTCCTACAACGAATAAAGATAAGATTAAAGATAAAAATATGTATTTCTTCATGTTCTTAATTATTTTACTATAATTTGTTACTTTAAATATATCACAACCTAAAACAAAAAACTACCCCTCTCTATAGGATAACTCAAATTGAGAAAAAATGTTACAAAAGATGTCTATATCATTAAGCCCAAATTCCTATAGAATAGGAGGAAAATAAAACCTGTGCCCGATTAATGGGCACAGGCTTATACTATTTTACGTAATTTTCTATCTGGATGTCGCTTCCTCCTAGTGACTGGTATTTCTCATAGCACTCCTTTGTCTTGTCTTTCTGATCCATGTACATTAGGTTGCTGCAGATATAATAGTAATTTCCCCAGTTATTACTCTCTCCAAAAGTATCAATTACTTTCTGGTAGTATTCATTAGCCTTAGTGTAGTCTTTTTCTTCTTCGTAGATCTTGGCTAGATTGTTCCAGACTACTGAAGAATTCTGGTAGTAATTAAAAACATCATTCAGTATTTCTATCGCCCAATCATTGTGTCCGATATACTGTGCATATCTAGCTTTTTCAATGAAGTAATCGACATTAGGAGTTGCTCCCCCGTTCTTATATGTCTTAACTGCATCCTCGAGCATTGTTTGATATTCTAAGAATTTAGCTTCGTATACCTTCTGTTCAGCGGTAAGCATTTCTGCTGAATACTGTTTAGTGTATTTTTCAGAAGTTGCTAATCCGCTTTTCCATACGAATAAAGCAGCGGCGATAATTAATAATGCAACAACGACTGTTACAATAATTGTTTTTTTACTCATATTTTTTTATGTTAATTATTTTCTTTAATTAAATATATCACAAGGGAAAATAAAAGACCACCCCTCTTATTACAATTACTTAGCCCTGTAACGCTTACTGATTAAATCTGTAATCAATATTGGCATATATTCCTCTTTCTCTAAAGAATAAACTATCTGCTTCTCCGTTAATTCTATTGCTTTTTCGTGAGAATGGCCAAAAATATTATAACTATGATTGATCATTTTTTCTTCTGGGAGCTTGCTATGAGAAAATAAAACGCTCTTCCCTCCATTCAAGACTAATTCTAATTCTCCGCTTTCAAAAACCTCATCCCACCCATTGCTTAAAAACCACTGTTTACCCTTCCTATCATGATTGCCAAGAATTAAAATCTTTTTGCACTTTAAAGGTTTTATATACTTTTCGTGCATTTCTTTTATGTTTCCAAAAGCCACATCTCCCAAATGAATTAAAGTTTCTTTTTCCGGTATTTTATTTAAATTATTAAAAGTAATAATTTCAAAATCATCAGGCCTTCCGCAATATTTTTTAACATTTTCA
>JBAQMJ010000020.1:0-8802 GCA_049302695.1 Minisyncoccales bacterium | reverse complement strand
GTCAAAAAACAATTCAGTCTGACTGGTCACTTTAGTCTTCTTTCCTAAATACTTCTTAATGCTGCTTAAAGAAATTCCTGGAGATTTCAAAATAACATCAAAAGACTTGATATTTTTTAAATAATCGTCTCCCAAGATTAATTCAACATTTCCATTCAATAATTTCTTTGTCTTTATATCCAAATCTTCGTATTTCTTCTTGTCAGCGACAAACAATTTCTTCTTAGGAAACTTCTTTCTTAAAAAAACAAAAGAATCGGCACCTTCTCTTCCTATTCCTAAAATCAAAACCTTTTTCTTTTCTAATGATTTTATATTCATACATATAATTTAACATATTTGAAGTATAAAAAAAAGACCATAGGGGTTAGCAAGTGGAAGTGATTCTTTGAATCTCTCCAACTACTGCCGGTATGGCCGATGTCACGACCTTTTTTGGGGTCGCAAGGAAACGATAGACGATAAGCCTTTCCGATCAAATCATTTCCAGTTCCTTGAGAACCTCTTTAATGACCTCGTGATCTCCAATCATGTCCCTGTGAATCTTCACGGGAAGGGTTGTTGTCTCTCTGAAAAGATCGAAGTGTCCGGCTATAAGATTAGCCGAATATTCAACCTTCTCGTCTTCAATCCATTCTGTTTCGGGATTGCGGGGCAAGAAGAATTTAATCTTCGAACCAGCTTTCCTTAGACTGCATAAACGTTCAAAGATTTGTTCTTGGAAATCTTCGTCGGTCATCTCCTTCAATCCTGGGACAAAGAGTCCGAAAAACTTTTCTTTAGTGCCGAACTTGACAGTCCCTGCCCCCAGAGCGGGAGAAAGGAAGATGTAGTGATGAACTTTCACGACATCCTGAAACATTCCTGCCACTGCTCCGTAACTATAACAGAACATGTAGTCAATGTCTTCCAGCAACGGATTCGCCTCTGTAAGGGCGCTGTTCACTGAGGAAATCATGTCCTTGGCCAAACACCAAGACAAAAGAGTTTCCCGGAAAATCCACTTCTTCCGTTCATCCCTGAAGGGGTCGACCACAACAACACGGCATCCCTTTTGTTCAAGCATCTTCTTCAGGTTCCAGGCTACTAACTCCGAAGGGTTTTTACTATAGCCCGTGACAATAACCGCTTTTTTAAAAGCCATTCATACTCCTCCGATGTTAAATTGTTCAGCTTAAAACAGCCAAACTCTGATATGACTATAAACTAACACTAGAATATTGTCAAACTGCTAATCCTTGAAATAATCTGGAATGAAATTCTTTTTATTCCAATGGTCCATCACTTCAACTACTGTTTCTTCCCAGTCTTTACCTCTAGGCAAAATATTCTTCTCAAAATATTTCAATAAATAAGAATTTTCTCCTTTTTTGTACGATAAATATAAAGCAACTAAAGCTTCTTTTCTTGTTCCCACGCATTCAAAAGGCTTCACCTCCTTTTCCCCTATTAATTCTTTCAAAATAGGAAGCAATTCTTTTTTCTCAAATAAATCTGAACCAAAGATAGAAATCAACTCCTCTTTGGAAACAAAAGGATAAAGAATCATGTAGACGAACAAACACTTAGAACATGCTCCGCACCACTTCCCTGTTTTCTTTTTTGTCCCCGAATAAGTCTTCTGTGATTCATTGCAGCTTAAAAATACAGGAAAGTAATTCTTCATGTAGGAAAATATTCTGGCAATTTGAATTTCATACAATAATCGTAAAACGCTGAAATACTCCAAATCATTGACTAGATAAGCGGAACAATATTCCCTGAATTTCTTTTCAAAATCATATGTTTTTGAATACTGATGATTGATTTCATGCCCCAGCCATTTAACATTCCCCTCATTAGAACTGTCTTCATTAGAAAAAACAATGAATTTCTTATTGAATAAAACAGAAACTAAAGCGGTCAAGAAAGATAAGTAAGCGACGAAAGGAGTGTGCCCGTTCAAATACCCTTTTCTATTCAATTCTAATAATTTCTCTTCAATCTTCCTCTCCACCACAATCATCCTCTTGTACCCAGAAACCTTGAACATTTCTTTAATGTTGGAAAATGGATTCAAAGCAAAACAATCAACATCTTTCTTGTATTTCTTCATTAATTCCAAAGTCACGGCCGACTCCTTTCCTCCGCCAATCGGAATCAAAATTCCCTTTCCCGAAACCTTTCCTTTTTTAACCTTTAATGATCCTTCTGAAACAATCTTCACAAAATCAGAAGAAGTGAAATCAATCTTGTTTTCATAGAAATACTGACCCATTCCATTAATTAAAATATCTTTCCACCATTTAATCTGCTTCTTGTCCAGCTCTCCTGCCCTAATTACAATCTTTGGCGAACAGACTACTTTCCAATATGAAAGCATTTCCATTATTCCTAGATTGAAAACTAGATTGTCTAAAACCGATATTTCAACCTTCTTCAGGGAAACACCTTTAATCACAAGAGAAGGATTGAATTCCAACTCAGAACTCTTGAAACAAAAAGAAACATGAAGGTCTGAATCCTTCACAACATAATCAAAGCTTTCATAGACAAATTCGGGATATTTTTTTCTTAATTCTTTTAATTTCATTTTAATAGTTGAATGGATGTTCCTAAGACAGCAAAAACGATGCTGAGAATCCAGAAACGCATGCTGATTTGATACGGCTTCCAGCCTATCGCTTCCAAATGATGATGAATCGGTGTTGAAAGCCAGATCTTCTTCCCTCTATATTTCTTAGAAAGCAATTGAATGATAACTGAACCAGTCTCAATTACCAAAACCCCGCCGATAATAGGAAGGACTGCCACTGAATCAGTCAAGAAGGCAATTGCCGTCATTGTCATTGATAAGCCAAGGATTCCTGTCTCGCCCATATAGAACTTGGCTGGCGGAATATTAAACCAAAGGAAACTGAATAACGTACCCAGAATAGCCATACAAAAAGCTGACAGATTTATCATCCCCTGGCTGAATGCAATAACCGCAAACGCCCCAAAAATGGCACTGTAGACTCCTCCAGCCAATCCATCAAGTCCATCTACCACTCCTGATGCCCAGGAGGCCAAACTGACGATGATATAAAGAAGAATGAAATACAGGCCTAAGGTTAAATCAAAACCATGCGGAAAATCTCCCAGCAATGGAATATGGATTGAACTCCAGCCCAGCTTATAATACATCCAAGTGCCCCCGATCAATCCAATAATAGTTACCAGAATCATACGAGTCCTGAACTTTAATCCTCCTCCGATGTATTTGCCAGTTCCATAGACAACAGAAATGTCATCAATCAATCCGATTAGAGAAGCTGTGATTAAAGCAAACAAAGGAATCCATGTTTCTTCACGAGAAAAAAAGTTAAATTTTTGAATCCACCAAATATCAGGAAAGAATTTTCCAGCTAAAAATACGATTGCCATAAGAATCAGAACCGACAGCCAGATAATCACCCCTCCTCCGCGAGGAGTATTGACTTCTTTCTCTTTATGAAAAGACAAAAAGACCGAAGCTTCTTTTCCATCGATTGTTTTGTCTCTCGGCTTCTTTTTCCAAAATTCTATTTTGTATAAAAACTTGATCAAAAATCCAGCCACGATAATGGAAATAAAAGAAGAAAGGAAAGCTGCAGACATTATTTTAATCGCATTGAAAGTAAATAGAGTCATATGTTACCAGATAAATGAATCTTGGAGCCACGAATTCAATTTTCTTGCTTCGCTGAATCGGTCATCGGCTCCAGTAATGACATTAATAATGTACCCACCATAGTCATCGGCATAGCTTTTCAATATGAGTATGATACACCCGTTAGCCTCTTTTGTATATCCTGTTTTACCCCATAAATATGAAGAATTCTCCTTTAAAAGAATATTAGTATTCTCCAAATTATGAACAACTCCGCTTTCACTCTTAATAGTCTTTTCTGAATTAGAAAGAATCTCGGCAATCAAAGTGTGATTCTTTAAAATATACACTACTAATTTTTCCAAATCAGAAACTGTTGAAACATTGTCTTCTTTAACTTCTGTTTCTGAAGCGTCGGTAAAGACATCTAACCCAGTCGGATTAACAAATCTGGTATTCTTCATTCCCAATTCAGCTGCCTTCTTATTCATTTTTAAAATAAAAGTTTCTCTTCCCATTTTTTCAGCCAAAGCTTCAGCTCCGTCATTAGAAGACTCAATCAAGGTTACATACAATAAATCTTCAACCGAAATAACTTCATTCGCCCTTAAGCCTCCTGCTGTGCTATAAGTGGCAATCGCCGAAGAACTGATATTAACCGTGTCGTCTAAACTATAATTTTCCAAAGCAACAACCGCAGTCATCAGCTTGCTCAAAGAAGCAATGGCAATAACTTCATTGCTTCTCTTTTCTGATAGGACAATTTCTCTTCCCTCTTCTAGATTGACAAAAACTGAAAAGAAATTACTAGAATTCAGATATAAATCATTGATTTTCTCTTTAGATAAAGGCCTCAACAAATCAATCGATGATGCTTTTAGGAACGAAAATGAACTTCCGGAAACATTGGAAGAATTGCAAGCCCAAAAGCACAAAAAGAAAAACAGGGCCAATATTAATGAAAAGCAAAGATTTATTTTCTTCATGTTAGGGAATTAACCTCTTAACATCTCTCGGGAACAAAATAGCTTCCTTAATGCTGTCCAGCCCAAGCATTTGTTTTATAATCCTCTCCGAACCCATTCCCCATCCTCCGTGCGGAGGAATACCATACTTAAAAACATTTAAATAAAACTCCATTCCCTCAGGATTGATTTTTTTCTTTTTCAAATTCTTCATCAAGTCTTCGTACTTGTGAATTCTCTGTCCTCCAGTGGCAATTTCCAATCCTTTATATAATAAATCAAAACCGTATGTTTCTTTTTCGTTTTCAGCACTGGGCATAGTATAGAAAGGACGGTCGCTCCAAGGATAATGGGTTATGAAAATAAAATCTGAATTAAATTTCTCTTTGGCATATTGTCCAGCCAACTCTTCCCCTTTGGGATCAATATCAGTAGTTTCCGGAATCTCGTATCCGTACTGATCTTTAATTATCTTCCTTATTTCCGATAATTTAACAGAAGGAATTTCTTCTGGGACTTCTAAACTTTTAACTCCGTACAGATCTAAATATTCTTTTCCTTCTTTTTCAATCATTAAAAACATTTTCTTTAAAATAATGTTTAATGTTTTAGAAACATCAGTGAAATCTTTAATGAATCCCATTTCTCCATCCAATCCGATATATTCGTTAACATGCCTGGTTGTAAAATGAGGTTCAGCTCTGAAAACAGATCCGACTTCAAACACTCTTTCAAACACTCCGACCATTATTTGTTTATAGAACTGGGGACTCTGAGCCAAAGTCGCTTCTCTGTCAAAATATTTAACTTTGAAAAAGTTAGCTCCTCCTTCCGTTGCCGCTCCTAATATTTTAGGAGTCTTGATTTCGGTGAAGTCCTGTTCCCTCATTACTGTTTCATAGCTCTTCAATAATAGGTCATACAAACGGAAAATGGCTTGGACACGAGGATGCCTTAAGGAAATGGGCCTATAGTCCAGCAAAGTGACTAAATTCAAATTAAGATCTTCTTTAGCCAAGTCAAAAGGCAAGTCTTCAATATTATTAGAAACAACTTCCACTTTCTCCGCCTTTAATTCATATCCGCCCTTAGCTCTTTCATCTTTCTTGACTAATCCTTCGATAACAACAGCATCGCCTGTTTTAACTTCAGTACTTTTATCAGCTATCACCTGAATAGTGCCCGTATAATCAGAAACAACCAAGAAAACAATGTTTCCTAAGTTTCTAATATTAAAAACACGCCCTTTGATTAAAGCATTCTTTCCTTCGCTTTCTGCTATTTTTTTAATTAAAACTCTTTCCATATTATTTTGATTTACCTTCTACTTCTCTTAACTTTTCTTTTAATTCAACCATTTTGTTTTCTCTGTTAACAAAAACATCTCCAAATTGCTCCAGCTCTCTCACCTTTTCTTCCAGCTGAGCAGTCTTCCTCTTTAATTCTTTGGTTCTTTCGCCAACCAATCTCTCTAAGCTATCATTCAAACCCTTTAAATCCCTGGTTCTTTCATTTACTTTGATTTCCAAGGCTGCGTTAGTTTCTTCAAGCGATCTCTTTATCTCGCTCAATTCCATATTCTTTTTTTCAATCTCCTCGCCTCCTTCTTTTATCTTCACCTCGAAATCATGCTTCTGTTCACTCAATTGATGGGTATACTTTAGGGCAACAAAAGAAAGAACGCAGATTAGAACAAAGATGACTGACTTTTCGACAAAGGTAACTTCCAAATCAGGAAAAACCAATAATGACGATAAAAGGGTCAATAATGTGGCCACTAAGATATCGGTTGTAATCATTGAGGCCAAAGGATTCTTTTCAATCAGTACATAGGCCATTATAAGAGCATAAATCGGAATAGTCAAATAGAATAAAGGGTAGACATTGACTCCATAGACTGGAAGAAAATCAATGAAAACTAAGCCAAAAATGGAAATAGCCAAGAGAAGATATAAAATAGTGTCTTTTCTTATATCCGTGTTCATTCTGTTCTTCCATCCATTGAAAAGATTATACAAAGACATGCCCAGTAAAAACAAAATAAAAAATGAAAAAAGGTAGTGGATTATTGAAACATTGCTCAAATCGCCCCAGCGGTAAAAGAAAACTCCGTTGATAACTGTTTCCACATCAACCACTAAAACTAAATAAATGGAAAATAAATACGATAAGAATAAAGGTATTTTCTGATTCTTAATCTTACAGAATTCAATCGTGAAATGATAAATGAAGACTGGTATTAAAAAGATAGCCAAAGTAAATATCTTGTTCATCAGCACGCTATTGCTAATCTGTCCGAAAGCATGTCCTTGCCAAACAACAAAAGCCCCGAAAGACCAGAGGAATTGGGCAGAGCTCAAAAGAAAGAATATTAAGTTTTCTTTAGTCCTACTTTTAAAAAAGATAAAGCTGCCGACCAGTAGAATAAAAATGCTACTGGGAATGACTAAATATATTGAAAGCGGTGTTTCTATCATTTTATCAATTCTTTTATTTTCTCTACAATCTCCTTGGGATCATGATTAGATTTAATCAAATAATCTTTCGCTCCCAGTTCAAACGACTTGCTCCTGGTTTCATTATCGTCAAAATTAGATAAGACTAAAACTGGAACATCTTTAAGCTCGGCAATCTCTTTAACTTTTATCAAATAATTTATTCCGCTCTCTTTAGGCAAAAGAATATCCAAAACAACTAAGTCTGGCTTGTTTGCTTTTCCAATTCCTATCGCTTCATCAACTTCCATAGCATTAAAAACCTCAAATCCTTCTTTTTCCAATTTGAACCTATACATCTCTGATAAAATCTTTTCGTCTTCAATGATTAGAATTTTTTTCATATATTTTAATTTAATTATAATATATAAGGATTATTTCTTCAAATCGGCTGGCACCAAATCAAACTCTTGTTTTGAAATAATATCTGCTTTGATTGGAATATCGATAAAGAAAGTACTCCCCTTGTCTTTCCCCTCGGAAAAAAGAGTAATCTTTCCTTTGTGCATAGCGATAAAACTCTTAGCTACATATAATCCTAATCCAGTGCCTTGAGTATACATTTCCATGCCCCTCTTCCCTCTTGAAAAACTTTCAAATATCTTCTGTTCTTCTTCTTTTTCGATTCCCACCCCAGTATCTTTAATTGCAATCCTCACATATGAAGAATAAAGAACTGAAGTTGTGATAGTCACACCGCCAGTGACAGTATACAAAATGGCATTATTCAAAATATTCATCACCGCATGCTTTATCTTCTCCTCGTCTCCCCGAACTGAAGGCAGAACTGCTGGCCTCTCATACTTCAAATACAATCCCTTTTCTTTTGCTTTCAGCCCAACATCCTGGATGCATTCCTCGATCATTGCATCAATTGAAAAATATTTAGGCTTTAATTCTATTTTTCCTCTTTCCAATCTAGTTACGCTCAACAATCCATTGACCATTTTAATCATGCTGACGCTAGCATCATGGATATATCTCACCGGAACATCTAATTCTTTAGAAATAGCTCCATAGTCTCCATCTTTAACCATATCGGTGTATCCTCGAATAGCAGCTAAAGGAGTTCTTAATTGATGAGAAACAATGGAAATAAACTCTGTCTTCAATTTGCTGATTCTCTCCGCTTCTTCCTTTCTCTTTATCTCCTCATGGTTGTGCTTTAATAACAATCCGCAAGAAATCAATAAAAGAGCAAAAATTATTGCCTTGCCAATAACTCCCATTTCCATCTCTGGAAAGAATAAAAATGTTGAAACCAGAATCAGAATAGCTCCGACTAGAATATCTGTGGCCATAGACACGACAAAAAGATTCTTTTCGGTAATAGCGTAGGTAAGAATAAACGAGAATAGTGGGAAGAAGATAAAATAAGCAGGATAGAAGATAATGCCATAAGCTGTGGCCATTCCGATTCCAGCTAAACTAAAAACAAAATAACCCATCAAAGTGAAATAAGCCTTCTCTTTTATTTCTTGGCTTTGTTTATCGCTTTTCCAAGTTTTGAAAAGATTATAAAAAGCAAAAGAAATGAACGTTAATAAATAAATCAAAAAGAAATGATGCCCTGTTTTAGCATAAGTATGGCAGCCGCCAAAAGCATAATAAAACACGCCATCGACAAAATAAGGAGTTGTAATCAGATAAACAAAGAAAGCTCCTATGATATAAGCCAAAGGCAATAAAATTTTAGACTGTCTTCTTTCCATCAATCCGCAAATCTCAAGAG
>JBAQMJ010000019.1:0-8648 GCA_049302695.1 Minisyncoccales bacterium | reverse complement strand
CCATTACTTGTCGATGGTATTGCTAATTTCATCAAATATATCGTGAGTAAAGGAATTAATTGCACCATGTCTACTAATTTGACTCTCCTTAACGAGAAGATGGCAAGAGAATTAGCTAATGCCGGATTAAAGAAGGTTCACGTATCATTAGACTCGTTCGATCCTTTTGTGCATAATAAAATTAGGGGAATGGATAAATCTTTTGAGCGAATGGAAGCAAATCTTCGGCTACTTAAAAATAATAATATTCGATATACTATGGTTACCACCTTAATGGGCCAGTCGCCAGATCATTATGCAAAAACCATAGACATTGCCTATCAATTGGGTGCTAGTGCACATAAAACTAATACAGTCGTTCCGCAGGGAAGATCCATATCGTTAACGACTAAATATGATGGAAGCGGAGAATACGATATAAAAAAATATATTAAAGTCTGGAAAAATAAAAAGAAACAATATTTAAAAAAAATGGGGATATTGGCAGAAACTATGTTTTCTATACAAATGGGCGAAGGAATAATTACTAATAGTAAGATTCCAGAAATTTTAAAAATTGGCTGTCCAGCGGGAATTCTGACATGTGCGATAAATGAATCTGGCGACGTAACGCCCTGCTCTTTTTTTACTGGTTTAATAATGGGCAATATTTTTGATAATAATTTTTTTGACATATGGAATAGCGAATCCATGCATATTTTTAGAAAAAGAGGCGACATAGCAGTTTGTGGTAAATGTCGATACCGGGATAATTGTGGTGGTTGTAGAGCTAGGTCATATGGACAAACGGGTAGCGTTAACCGTGAAGATTCTTATTGCTTTATGAACAATAATTGCAACAAAAAAATGCATCTATCTAAAAATTATAATTTTTGATTAATCAAAAATGAAAAATACTTACGTGCTTGGATTGTGTTATTCTCATGACGCTTCAGCTTGTCTATTAAAAAACGGGGTGCCGACTTTTGCAATACAAAAAGAGCGCCTATCAAGAAAAAAGCACGATGGATCTATTGTTGATATAGACATCAGCGACTGTATCAATTATTGCCTTGATGCCGAAGGGATAAATCTATCACAAATAAATCTGGTTGTTGAAAACAGCCCCACTATCTTATATTGCAAAGAAAAGGAGAATGTCTTAGGATTCAAAAAAAAGCGCATATTAGATGATATGGATCAAAACAAAATCATCCAAATTTCTCATCATTTAGCTCATGCCTATTGTGCTTACGGATTAAGCAATTTCGAAAATTGTGCTGTTATGGTAATTGATGGTCAGGGTAATTATAAAGAGGATTTAACGGAAAATATAAGTAAAGCAATTATTTATCCCCGGAAAAACGAATCTTCCTATGTTGAGAGAGAATCATTTTATGAGTTTTCGAATGGAAAATATAAACTTTTAAGAAAAAACTTAAGCACTATCCATAAAAGCTTTGTAAGATTGAGCGGCCTTGGCCACTTATATGAAATAGCCTCATCTTATGTGTTCAAATCAAGATTTGATGCTGGAAAGCTAATGGGATTAGCTCCTTATGGGAAAAAATTGTTGATTAGGATGTTAAGCATAAAGAATAATACAGAAATCGTATATTATAATGATTGGATTAAAGATTTTTCTCGTCCCAACAGAGACACCGATTGCCTTGAAAAATATTTTCAAGAATATTCTAATTTGGCTTTTAATGCCCAAAAAGAATTAGAAAAGGCTGTATTAATGTTATCTAAATGGCTCAAAAAAAATACTAATTTTGACAGTTTAGCATATGCGGGAGGAGTAGCTTTGAATTGTTCTGTAAATACAGAAATATTGAATAATAGTGGATTTAAGAATGTGTTTATTCCGCCTCCAGCATCTGACTGTGGAATAAGCATTGGTTGTGCCTTTTATGGATATTTTAATATTTTGGGGAAAAACAAAAAAAGGACACATTATTCAGACTATTTAGGAAAAATATACTCAGAATCAGAAATTCTGAATGCTATAAATAAAAATAAAGGGGCGATTGTTTTTCGTAAATCATCTAATATATGCAAAGAAGTTGCTAAAATTATTTCTTCTGGTAAAATTGTTGGCTGGTTCCAAGGAAAAAGTGAATTTGGCCCAAGAGCTTTGGGAAATAGAAGTATTCTTGCCGATCCCCGTAGAATAGAGATGAAAAATAAAATTAATCAAGTAATAAAAAAACGGGAATTTTTTAGGCCTTTTGCACCTAGTGTTTTGGAAAATAAAGCACATGAATTTTTTGACATTTCGCACAGTCCCTACATGCTATTTACGGCAAAGGTTAAGGATGACAAAAAAAGTCAGATACCAGCAGTTGTCCACATTGATGATACTTCTAGAATCCAGTCGGTAAACAAGACGCAGAATTCCAAATATTATTCATTAATAAGAGAGTTTTATTTATTAACAAAAACCCCACTATTATTAAATACATCGCTTAACGACAATGAGCCTATTGCTGAGACACCAGAAGATGCGCTTAATTGTTTTTTAAATAGCGGATTGGATGTTCTTTGTATGGGTGATTATATTATAAAAAAACGATAATAAAATCATCAATGTTAAAAATATCTCGCTAAGGAGGCAAAAATGAACCAAACACAAAAAATCGAACGGCATTTTAATGTAACTGTTTATGTACTGAATCAAGAAACAAAAAAATTTCTTCTTGTTAAGCACAAAAAAATAGGAAAGTGGTTAGCTCCGGGGGGGGCACATAGAGGCTAATGAAACATCCGACAATGCTGCATTAAGAGAAACAAAAGAAGAAACTGGCCTTACGGTTAACCTAATCGGAGAAAGACTTCCCAGAAAAACAGACATGGTTAGACCATTTGGGATACAATTAAATGTTATAAAACCTGAGGAACATGAACACATGGACCTAATATATTTAGCTATCCCCGAGCCAGGACAAATAACAATAAATAAAGAAGAGACCGATGGTATTGAATGGTTTTCTTTAGAACAAATTAAAAATCCTTCTTTTGACACTTTCGATGACACAAGACAGTGGTGTGAATACTTTATTAATAAATAGAAACACCCCCCACATTCTTTGAATGTGGTTTTATTTTCAATAAATTTATTATTAATCTAAAGAGATAATGCAGGAATATGAATATGCTCTCCTTGTTCCCGAGTTATGGTTCTGTCCTCCTCCAATAGCCCTTAGTATATTTTCCTTAAAATCATTGCCCGAAATTAAATATGTGATAAAATAGAATCATATATATGGAAAACCAAGAAAGTCAAAAAGATCAATTCTGGAAAACGTATGAAAAACTTCCAGACAATATTAAAGAAGCTCTTTTCGCTGAAGAGAATTTTAACATTGTCTCAGAAATCTGCGAAGCTAACGGTCTCTCTGAAGAAGAAACAAAATCTCAATTAATGAAATATGTAGGAAAAACATTAATGGGACAATTACCAATAAAAGAATTTCCCATCCTTCTTGAATTAGAACTTGATTTAGATACAGAAACAGCAAGGAATATAAGCAGCGATATCGATCGAAGAATTTTCAGCCACTTAAGGATCTCTTTGAACAAATTATACGATTCAAGTATTGCAGAGAATAAAGAAGTAAGCGATAATACAAAGAAAGAGGGAAGTGAGAATAAGCAAGAAGTTAAACAGGAAGCAAAAATAAAAGAACCTGTTAACTCTAAAGACCCATACAAAGAACCTCTAATCTAATATGCAATACAGAGTTCCTCAATTTATAGAACATGAAGCCAAGATATTGGGCCCCCTCAACATTAAGCAAAGTTTGACTGTCGGAGGCGTTCTAGCTATCTGCTTTTTCCTATACTTCATGGTCGGACAAACCAATTTCTTTCTTTTTTTAGTAATTGCAGCTGTCCTGACTGGAGGAGCTCTAGCCATCTCCTTTACCAAGATTGAAGGATTGGGTTTGCCGACAGTGATTAAGAATTGGGCCAACTTCAATATTAATCCAAAAATATTCCTCTGGAGAAGAAAACAATCTCCAGTCTACTTATCGACAGAAAGAATCAGAAGAGAAATAACAGTCAAAGAAGAAAGGTCTCCCTTGAAAGTAAAACAAGATGGAAAAATAGGGGAGTTAATTAAGAAAATTGATTTTGAAAAAACACCTGAATAATTATGGTAAAAGTCCCATCTCAACAATTTATGCCCGTGGAGCAAATCAGGGAAGGAGTGCTCGTCATGAAAGATAAATCCTTGAAAGGAATTCTTTTAGTTTCCTCTTTGAACTTTGCTCTAAAGTCAGAAGATGAACAAATGGCTATCATTTATCAATTCCAGAACTTCTTAAACTCTCTTGATTTCAGCTGCCAGATTGTTGTTAATTCAAGAAAGGTGAACATTACAGGATATATTGATAAAATCAAAGATTTGGAAAGCAAACAAAAGAACGAGCTATTAAAAATACAAACTGCTGAATACCGCGCCTTTATCGAAGAAATAGTTTCCAACGGTTCGATTATGAGCAAGAACTTCTACATTGTTGTTCCTTATTTCCCGATGACTGAATTGCCCAATATCCCCGGAGTAGGCTCTAGCGAAAGCAAAACCAGCCTGACTGAAAAGAAATTCCAGACTGGAAAATACCAGCTCTGGCAGAGAATGGAATACGTTTCTTTAGGAATCAGAAGATGCGGATTGAAATCAGCCAACTTAGGATCAGAAGAATTAATAGAATTACTGTGGGGATTGCACCATCCCAAACAAGCAGAATTGGGTTATTATCCTGATCTGCCGCCAGAAGTTATAATATAAAAATATGGGTTTATTCGGAAACAAACCAAAAACAGAAAAATTCCTGGAAAAAGAGACGACAACGGCTCTCGATATTATCGCCCCTGCTTCAATCGAGGTCAATCAGAACTATGTCCAGATGGAAGAAAAACTAGCTAAGACCTATTTTGTTTTTTCCTATCCCAGATATTTAACTACTGGCTGGCTTTCTCCCATTATTAATATGGATATCCCTTTGGATATTTCTTTCTTCTTCCATCCGATTGAGACTGGAAGCATTTTAAAACAATTAAGAAAAAGTGTTACCGAAGTACAGGCTGAAATTATGGAAAGGGAACAGAAGGGATTAATTAGAGATCCAGCCTTGGAAACTGCCTATCAAGATCTAGAAGATTTAAGAAGCAGATTGCAAACTGCCCAAGAAAAGATGTTCAAGTTCGGACTGTATATAACAGTATATGCCGACAACACTAAAGAGCTAGAATCAATTGAAACAACACTAAGATCGATTCTTGAGTCCAGATTGATATATATCAAGCCAGCCCTATACCAGCAAAAAGAAGGTTTGATTTCTTCTTTCCCATACGGAAGCGACTTGCTGCAGATTCACAACACACTCAACACCACTCCTTTATCAAGTATTTTCCCGTTTGTTTCTTTCGACTTAAGCTCAAACGAAGGAATCTTGTATGGAATCAACAAGCACAACAACTCCTTGGTCTTATTTGACCGTTTCAGCATGGAAAATGCCAATATGGTTATCTTTGCCAAGTCTGGTTCTGGTAAATCATATGCGGTCAAACTGGAGATCCTCAGATCCCTTATGATGGGGGCTGAGTGTATTATTCTTGACCCTGAAAATGAGTATAAGACATTGGCGGAAGCAGTCGATGGATCATTCTTTAAAATATCATTGAGTTCAGACAGCCACATCAATCCTTTTGATTTGCCCGAGCCGAGAGAAGATGAGACTCCAGAAGATGTTTTAAGGTCTAACGTTATCAACCTAGTCGGATTAATGAGAATAATGCTTGGAGGATTGTCTCCAGAAGAAGACGCTATTATGGATAGAGCTCTTTCTGAAACATATGCCGCTAAAGATATCACTCCCACTTCGGATCCTAAAAACTGGGCCGTTAATATTCCGATAATGTCTGATCTGGAATCAGTTTTAGATACCATGGACGGAGCCGAATCTTTAGTTGAAAGATTGAGAAAATTCACCAAAGGAACTTTTGCTTCTTTCTTCAACCAAAAATCAAACATTGCAATGGATAAAACGTTGGTGGTATTCGGCATCAGAGACATGGAAGACGAATTGAGGCCGATGGCTATGTTTATCATTATGCGATATATCTGGAACACCACTAGGGCTGAATTAAAAAAAAGAATTCTAGTTATTGATGAAGCTTGGTGGATGATGAAAACTGAAGATGGAGCCTCTTTCTTGTTCGGCATCTGCAAAAGAGCAAGAAAGTATTGGCTGGGAGTCACAACCATTACTCAAGATGTTTCCGACTTTATGCGCTCTGATTATGGAAAACCAATTATCACCAACTCTTCAATCCAATTATTATTAAAGCAAAGCCCGGCAACGATAGATCTGATCCAGCAGACATTTACACTGACAGACCAAGAAAAATTCCTTCTACTAGAAACTCCAGTAGGGGAAGGCATCTTCTTTGCTGGACAAAAACACGTCGCTATCAGAATAGTCGCTTCATATACTGAAGATCAAATAATCACCACTAGCCCGGAAGAAGTATCGAAGATAAGGGCAGCAAAAGAATCTCGAGAGTTAATATAGTAAAAGGCTCCTTGCGGAGTCTTTTTGTTATGCGTCAGCCATAATCGAATTTACAATCGGACACTTATAAATTCTGGCAAAACTATTAATATTAAAATCGAGGGCTGTTGATATTTTGTGTAATAGGACTGTGCCAACATTGACGTCGGCATTTTCTATATTCGATAAAACCTTTTGAGTAGTTCCGATTATTTTAGCCAATTCTTGCTGGCTTAATCCCTTTTTAATTCTAGCTTTATACACTTCTTCTGCTATCCTTATTTTTATATCGACCTCGCTTGAATATTTAACAAAATTCTTATTCTTTCTAGCTTCGGCCATGACATCAATATTCTTTTCTTTAATTATATTTTTCATAGTTGCTATGATTTAATATATCCAATAAGGTATAATTATAAGCATTAAAAACCGCGGTTAATCCGCGGCAACCTTTAAATTTTTGGCTTCACAATTACCTTCCTTTCTTCTCCTTCTCCCACGCTCTCTGTTATCACATCTTCTCTATTAGCTAATTCCATATGCACTATCCTTCTGTCAAAAGAAGAAGTGAAAGGAAGCTCTTTCTCTCTCTTGGTTCTAGACACTTCATCAGCCACGCTCTCTGCCACATCTCTCAAATACGATTCTTTATTCTTCTTATAGCTATCTACGTCTAGGCTTAAATAGAAATCTTTATCGGTTTTCTTCTTGATAACCTTTCTTAAAAGCAATTGAACATCAGCTAAAACCAATCCTTGCTTTCCTATCAATGTCTGGGCATCAGCTGTCTTAATGTTAATCTCTAAGATATCTTCTCCCTCTCTTTCTAGGGCGCCTCCATCAATATCAACAACAAAGCCAAAGCGAGAGAAAAAGTCTCTGATTATTTCTTTTATATTTTCTAATTCTTCTTGTCCGATCATGCTTCTTTTTTATTAAATATTTTTCTTTGCTGGAAAATGGTAAGCACGGTGGTTATTGTCCAGTATAGTCCTAAGGCTGACGGCAGGGAATATAGAACAAAGAATGTTATTAAGGGAATAAATAAAACCATTTGCTTGGTCACCATTTCTGTAACCTGAGTAGCCTTGTCTTTTGATTCAGACTTTGACGCAGCAGGCATTCCTGTCTTAGCTTGAATATATTGAACAGCCGCTGTTAAAATAGCTAAATAAATATTTGGCTTAGATAGATCTATTCCTAAAAAGAAAGGGTTGATGTAGTCAGGCAAAGAAATGAAAGAATAAATCATATTGGGATCGATCGCTATTCCTCCCTTAAAGACATAGAATAGGGCCCAGATAATAGGTATCTGAAGAAACAGAAGGAATATACCAGAAAAAGGATTAAACCTCTTGTCTTTATATAAGGCCATCATTTCTTCGGCTTGCTTCTGCTGATTATCTTTGTATTTCTTTTGTATCTCCTGCAGTCTTGGCTGGATTTCAGCCATGTCCTTTTGCGACTGCAAAGCTTTTTCGTTTAAAGGATTGGTTAAGATTTTGATTAAAACAGTTAAAACAATGACTGCTATACCAAAGTTATTGGTATAGAGGTAAACCAATACTAAGAAGTTCAGCATTGGCTGTATTAGAATGGTATTAAAAATTACTGAAAAAATATTCACAAATTTATTTAATCAATTCTCCTTTATTAAGAATACTCTCAATATCCTTCTTTATTTCTTCGTATCCAGCATTGTTAATTGACGGCAGGGCAATGAAGATAATGCTTAGGCCTTCTTTGATCTCCTTCTTCCTTAACCGTACAATCTCCCTCATTCTTCTCTTTGTCTTATTCCTCTTAACAGCCAGCTTAGAAACCTTCTTGCTGACTACGAAACCGACTTTAGTCTTGTCGGTTCCATTAGCTAAATACTTTAAAAAAATACTATTACCCTTGACTGTTCTTCCACCCTTAAAGACGGCTTCGAATTCCTTCTCTTTTTTTAATCTGTTTTCTTTGGGTAACATACAAAAAACTAGACAGTTAATTTGGCTCTGCCTTTTCTCCTTCTTTTTGCCAAAACTGTCTGACCGCTCTTAGTCTTGCTTCTTTCCAAGAATCCGTGAGCCCTCGCTCTTTTCTTCTTTTTCGGCTGATAGGTTA
>JBAQMJ010000018.1:0-3646 GCA_049302695.1 Minisyncoccales bacterium | reverse complement strand
TAATAATATTTAAATCTATGCGCAAAGTATTAAGTATCTCTGTTACTAGCGTTCTAGAAAGGGATATAAAACAAAAAACAAAGAAAAGAGGATTTAATTCAGTAAGTGATTATATTAAGAATCTCGTAGTTGCTGACGAAGATTTGATCTCCGAAGAAGAATTATTAGAGGAAATTAGGAGGGGAGAAGAAGAATATGAAAAGGGAGACGTTGTTAGAGGTAAAAGATTGTCTGATTTTATATGATAATTAAGGATATCGTCTATACCCATAAATTTTTAAAAAGTTTTAAAGAATTGGATGGGGATATTAAAAAAATTGCCGCGGAAAAAGAAAAGATGTTCGAAAAAAATCCATTCCATTCTTCTTTGAGGTTGCATTGCCTTAAGGGGAGGCTTAGTAATTATTGGTCGATAAGCGTAAACACCAATTATCGCATCATCTTCGAATACAAGGAGGGCGGGGATGTTCTATTCTTGTCTATCGGAAAGCACGATATTTATAGAAACCTTTAATTTATTTATTTTTCTGGTACAATAAAAGAAAAAATATATTAACATATGGAAAGCATACAAATCATTTCCTCAATCATTATTCTCGTCATCCTTTTCTTGTTTGGAAACTTTTTAATCCTTTTAAGGGTTAAAGGACAAACCCAGAAAGCTTTTAGGGAAGTGGATGATTATTTAAGAAAGAAGATAGAACTAGCCAATCAGATCATTTCTGAGATTTCTAAATATGTTTCCTGTGAAAAGGATTTCTTAAAGAATATCTCTGAGGCTAAAAAGAAAGCCGAACAGGCCAAGACAGTTGAAGAAAAGAAAAAAGCAGGCAATGTGCTATCGGTTGTTTTCAATGCTGCCTTTGCAGCATCTGATAAATACCCAGAATTGAAGTTTTCTCAGAAAATGAAGGAGCTAAAAGAAGAATTCAAAGAGATAGAAGAGGGGATAGAATCGTTCAAGGATTTGTTCAATCAAATAGCGGAATCTATTAGAAAGCTCTTGAAAAGCAAGCCATTTGGTGTAATATATGACTTGTTCAAGAAATAAGAGAAAATAGTCAAAGAAGAAGTTAAAAAGGTAAAAAAGAGAATAATTAAGAAAACAAAAAAATAATATGGCAACAGAAATAATCTTAGGTGTAATATTTTTGATTCTTTTGTATGTTGTTTCAATGTACAATGGATTAATCACTTTGAGGAACAGAGTTAAAGAAGCCTGGTCCGATATTGATGTTCAATTGAAGAGGAGATATGACTTGATTCCTAATTTGGTAGAAGTAGTTAAGGGCTATGCTTCCCACGAAAAGGAAACCTTTGACAAGGTAATCCAAGCTAGAAGCAGGGCCATGTCTGCTCAAGGAGCCAAAGAGAAGGGAGATGCCGAGAATATGCTTTCAGGAACTTTAAAGAGTCTGTTTGCTTTGTCTGAGAACTACCCAGACTTAAAGGCTTCAGTTAACTTTTTAGAGTTGCAGAAGGAATTGACCGATACTGAAGACAAGATTCAAGCTTCTAGGCGTTTCTACAATGGCAATGTTTTGGACTTCAATAATAAGCTGGAAGTTTTCCCGACCAATATGATTGCTGGAATGTTCGGATTCAAGGTTTCAGAATTCTTTGCAGTTGAAGAGGGGGAGAAGGCGGCACCAAAGGTCAGTTTTTAATAATTTAAATTTAAGAAAATGAAAAATATTTCTAAGTGTATTTTAAAGCAGAAAAAAAGGCAGAGAAGAAAATTCAACAAGCTTTCCGAGAGAGACCTGAAAAGGCATGGGCTTGAGAAGAAATAATATGGCCACTTTATACAACATAGCCGATTCTAATGTCAGGAAAACCTGGTTTTTGATAACCTTTTTTCTTGTTTTTGTAATAGCCATTGGATGGCTCTTTGGCTATATTCTAGACAGCCAGAGCATTTTTTATTTCGCTGTAGTCTTCAGCGTTTTAACCAGCATTTCTTCTTATTGGTATTCAGACAAGATTGTTTTAATGACGACTGGCGCTAAGCCGATTGAAAAGAAAGATAATCCTGAACTGTATAGGATTGTTGAGAATCTTTGCATTACTGCTGGTTTGCCCGTACCCCAAATCTATATTTTAAATGAGGCTCAGCCTAATGCTTTTGCTACTGGCAGAGATGAGAAGCATGCAGTTATTGCAGTAACTAAAGGATTATTGGGAAAGCTAGAAAAGAAAGAAATTGAAGGAGTGATTGCCCATGAATTGTCGCACATCAAAAACAAAGACATGCTTTTAATGACAGTAGTGGTTGTTTTGGCTGGAATCATTTCCACTGTTGCAGATTTTTTTATAAGGGCGACTTTCTGGGGAGGACACAGAGACAGTGATGATAATAATTCAAGCAATGCTTTATTTTTGATTTTAGGAATTATTGCTGCAATATTGGCTCCGATCGCTGCATCTTTGATTCAATTAGCTGTTTCTAGGAATAGGGAGTTTTTAGCCGATGCTTCAGGAGCATTATTGACTAGATATCCTGAAGGCTTGGCCAGCGCTTTAGAAAAGATAGCTGCCGATGGCAGCCAGTTGCGAACAGCTAATAGCAGCAATGCCCATCTTTTTATTTCTTCTCCTTTCAGAGGAAAACAAACAACAAGCTGGTTTAATAAATTATTCATGACTCATCCGCCAGTTGAAGAAAGACTGGCTAATTTAAGGGGAATGAATATCTAATTGGAGAGATGCAAGAGCGGCTGAATTGGCAGTCCTGGAAAGACTGTATGCGGAAACGTATCGAGGGTTCGAATCCCTCTCTCTCCGCCAATAATAATATGTAATAACAATATGGAAAATTGTGAATACTGTTATAAATATGCGAAGGGTTTTAAAAGGGACAATTTGGATTATTTTTTAACTGAAGATGAATATCATGGAGATATTGATTTAAGATGGAAGAAAACGAACGGCATAATTGATGAAATTATTGAAAAATATAGCAATCCTAGAATTGCAGACATGTCCACGGGAGGAGGGTGTGATACAATCCGTCTTCTTAAAAAGGGATACAATGTTGTTTCAAATGAATTAAACGAATCTTATATCCCTTTTGTTTTAGATAGAGCTAAAATTGAAGGCGTTAATCCAGAGATAAAAATAGAAGACTGGAGAAATATTTTACATTCCGATAAGTATAAAGATGAAGAATTTGACGTTATTCTTGTTTTAGGAAATTCTTTTCCAACATATTTATTGACAAAGGAGGACAGAGAAGAAGCGTTGAAAGGTTTTTGGAGGATATTAAAACCAGGCGGAACATTGTTTTTTGATACAAGAAATTATGATTATATTTTAGATAATCAAGAAGTTATTTTAAAAGATCCAGAAAATAGTTTTAAATATTTGGGAAATACTACTTATTTAAAAAATGATGATTATAAAATATTTCCAACTTTGATTAGAGGAGAACTAATGCATTTTTGTATTAAAAGATTATCAAACAATCAATATGATTGTATGGATTGTTGGGCTGCTACCGAGAATAATACAAAAGAAATGATAAGGAATTCTTTGGGTGACATCGGTGTGGAAATTTATTATGATTACAAAAAAGAAAAACCTAACCATTATGATTTTGTCCAATATAAGCTGGTTAAGCCGTAAGGGATGATGTTAACAATATTTG
>JBAQMJ010000017.1:0-11991 GCA_049302695.1 Minisyncoccales bacterium | reverse complement strand
CATATGATAAAGACATACTATTTAACAAAAGAAGGACTGGAAAAGATAAAGAAACATTTTGAAGACTTAAAAGACCTTCAGAAAAATGAAATACGATCGGAAGCAGCTCCCGCCATGTTAGAGGGCGATGCTTTAAATCCAGATTATTCTTTTTATAAAGAAAACCTAGAGGAACTAGAGAAGAAAATAGAAGAACTGGAACATATTATCAAGAATTACAAGATAATCAAGAAGCCAGTTAAGACTGAGCAGGATAAGGTTTTCTTGGGAGCCAAGGTTGTTTTAAAGAAAGGTGCTTCAAAAGAAGAAGAGTACAAAATTGTGGGAACTCTTGAAGCGGATCCTTTTGCTGGAAGAATTAGTAATGAATCTCCCTTAGGAATGTCTTTTATCGGAAAGAGAGTCGGAGAACTAGTTTCTTTTAATGGCGGAGGCGAATATAAAATTTTAAAAATACAATACGAAGAATCTTAATATGAAAAAGAGAACCAAGATTATAATTTGTTTATCGCTGGCTCTTTTTGCATCTTCCTTGCTCTGGTTTAATTTTGTTTTTTTAAACAACAATGGAAGAGATTTTGAAGAAGAGCTGATGAAAGCTGGAGAAGAAAGTGATGTGGTCATTGTTTTTAACTCTGGAGGGTGGGGAACGGTTCCCTTTGACAAGGCTTTTGATTTTAGTCCCATTATCAATGAAACCAAGAAAATAATAGAAGGTAATGACTACAAGGTTTCAATAGTCCAGTACTATAGGACTGAAGAAACTTTTTTTGCCAAGATTGCCGCTCTAAGAGAAGTGTTCTTGAATTTTCCAGACAGTTCAAAAGTTTTCAGCCAGAAAATTGAAGAGTTTTTGAAAAACAATCCAAATGATAAAGTTATTTTAGCTGGTTTGAGTAATGGAGCTTCTTTTGTTGATGCAGCTATGGTTGATTTAAAAGAAGATGATGATAGCGTTTTTGCGATAGAGCTTGGTGCGCCATTCTGGAAGAAGAATACTAAGAGCAATAATATTTTATCTCTCAATAATCAGGCCGATATTCTATCTAATGGGAAGCTTGGGCAATTGTTAATAGCAGTTATTAAGGCTCCTATTATTTGGACTTATTCTAATATTATTGGAGATAAGATGTCTTTTGGCGAAGCGATCCACATTGATGGCCACGACTATTACTGGCCACAAGTAAAAAACGAATTGACGAGCTTTGTTGAAGCCAAAATTTGAAACCGCTTGTAAAGGCGGTTTTTTTGTACTAAAATTAAGATCAAGTATGAGTTTTAAAACAAAGCAAGCATTACTTTTAATATTTTCGTTTTTATTGGGTTTAGCCATTTTTGTTTGGTTGGGAGGAGTTATCGGCTGGAAAGAAGTTTGGAATATTTTCGCTGCCTTTACTGGCTGGCAAGGTTTGGTTATTATCGGCTTATCTTTCTTGATAGCAATTATTGGAAATTGGAGATGGAAAGAGATATTGAAAGATTCTCAGATAGATGTTCCCTTTTATCAGTTGTTTAAAATTTATCTAGGCGGATATGCTATGATGTATCTTTTTCCTATTTTACTATGGGGAGGAGAAGCTTTTAGGGTTTACGGTTTAGGCAAAGAAAAGAATCTTTCTTGGAAGAAAACATTCAGTTCGGTTATAGTCGAGAGAATCTTGGAATGGACAGCTAATGTAGTGGTTATCTTTTTGGGACTAGGATTCTTTTTGTATAAGGTTTATCTCCCCCCCAAAGAATTGGTAATGATTTTTGGAATAGCTTTGATATTTTTTATTTCAGTTCTTTCCTATTTTTATATCAAAGCTTTGGGCAAGAAGAGTATCGTTCGAGGGATTATTAAAAGGTTTTTTAAAAAAGAGGTTAGCGATAATAATGGAATGATCGCGGTGGAAAACGATGTGTTTAATTTTTTCCAACTAAAAAACAGTTCTTTTAAAAAAGGATTTACTCTTTCTATTTTGAGGGCTTTAGTTATGCAGGCGAGAGGATGGTTGCTGATTTTATTTTTAGGCAATTGGATCGGATTTTTTCCTTCCTTAGCCATTCTTGGATTTACGTATTTATCTTCGATGATTCCAATTCCTGCCTCTTTAGGATCTCACGAAGCTGTTCAATTCTATGCCTTTACTTCTCTGGGCCTTGCTGCTTCAATGGCTACGGCTTTTACTATGATTATCAGAGCTGGAGAGATTATTGTTTCTTCAGTTGGTTTAATATTTTTAATTAAGACAGGTTTTAATTTATTAGGGAATAAAATTATCAATTATGATAAAAGTCAACAAGATAGTTAAATATTTAATATTAGCCGATATTGCTTTCTGGACGGGATGGGGATTGATTACTCCTATCTTTGCTATTTTTATTGTTGATAAAGTTGTGGGAGGGAATGCTTTGGTTGTAGGAATTGCCACGGCTGTTTATTGGCTTTTAAGATCGATGTTAGTATTTCCTTTCGGAGTAATGCTGGATAAATATAAGGGAGAAAGAGATGATTATTTGTTTATGGTGATTGGCAATCTTATAATTGCTATAACCCTTTTTGGATATGTTTTTGCTACTCTGCCTTGGCATGTTTATCTCTTCCAAGGATTCTGTGGAATAGGAATGGCGATGTCTTTGGCTGGATGGAGGGCTATTTTTACCAAGAATATTGATAAAGGCAGAGAAGCAACAGAATGGTCTCTTGATGATACAATGTTGAGTATAGGAACGGCAGCTGCTGGAGTAATGGCTGGTTGGATGGTTCTAGAGTTTGGCTATGATGCCACTTTTATTTCCGCTGGAATTTTAGGATTATTAAGTGTTATTGTCCTTCTTCGCTTGAGAAAAGAAATCCAAGGAGTTTTTGATAAAAATTTTCACGCTAACATCAAAGATATATTTTTTGATAAAAGATGAAAAACCAAGAGGTTGCCCAAATTTTATTCGAAATAGGAGAATTCCTGGAATTGCAGGAAATACCCTTTAAGCCAGCTGCTTATCAGCAAGCGGCTATTTCTATTGATAACATGGAGAACGATATTTCTGATTTGTACAAAAAAGATGGAATCAAGGGGCTGGAAACTATTTCAGGGGTGGGCAAGAGTATTGCTGAAAAAGTTGAGGAATTTTTAAAAACAGGAAAGATTAAATACTTAAAAGAATTAAAAAAGTCTTCCCCGATTGATTTAGAAGAGTTAACCAAAGTGGAAGGGCTGGGAGTCAAGAGGATCAAAAGGCTGTGGAAAGAATTGGGGGTGAGGAATTTAAAAGATTTAGAAAAAGCGATCGATGACCACAAGATTGCTTCCATGTTTAGGTTCGGGGAAAAGACTGAGCAGAATATTTTAGAATCAATTCAGTTTTTAAAACAAGGAAGAGGAAGGTTTCTTTTAAGAGAAGTTATTCCAGAGGTTGAACGCATTGAAGAGAAGTTCAAAAGAATTAAGGGCGTGGTTAATGTTTCTGTTGCTGGTTCGACTAGAAGGAAAAAAGAAACTATTGGCGATGTTGATTTTTTAGTGGCCGTCAAGGATTCAACGGATAAATACTTGGTTGAAAAGATAATGAACACTTTTGTTTCTATGGATGAGGTGACTAAGGTGGTGGGCAAAGGAGAAACCAAGTCTTCAGTCAGAACTAAATCTGGATTGAGTATGGATTTAAGGTTAGTTTCCGAAGGTTCTTTTGGATCAGCTCTTCAGTATTTTACCGGTTCCAAAGAGCACAATATCGCTTTGCGCCGTATTGCGATGAGGCAGGGATATAAGCTGAATGAGTATGGACTATTTAAGAATGAAAGAAAGATCAAGGGAGAAACAGAAGAAGAAATATATGAGAAGTTGGGAATGGAATGGATTCCTCCTGAATTGAGAGAAAATCAGGGAGAAATAGAAATGGCTATCGAAAGAAAGATTCCTCATTTAGTCGAGCCGAAAGATATTAAAGGAGATTTTCATTGTCACAGTAATTGGGATGGAGGAGAGCATTCTATTTTAGAAATGGTAGAAAAAGCTATTTCATTGGGGTATAAATACCTAGGAATTAATGATCATACTCAGTCTTTGAAGATTGAGAATGGCCTTGATGAAAAAAGACTGGTTGAACAAAGGAAAGAGATAGATTTATTAAATGAAGATTTTAAAAAGAAGGGAATCGATTTTAAAATTCTTCAAGGTTCTGAGGTTGATATTTTAAAAGATGGAACTTTAGATATTAATGATGAAACATTAAAAATGCTTGATTACGTTTCGGTGAGCGTTCATTCTAATTTTAAGATAGGAAAAAGGGAGATGACAAAGAGAATTATTAAAGCGATCAAACATCCTTTGGTCAAAATATTAAATCACCCGACTGGAATGATATTGGGGAAAAGGGGAGAGTATGAAGTAGATATCGAAGCTGTCTTAAAAGCAGCTAAAGAAAACGATGTTGCCTTGGAAATAAATTCGTATCGTTCTGATTTAGGGTATCAGACCGCCAAGCTGGCTGAAGAGATGGGAATTAAATTAACGATTGGCAGTGATGCTCATAATAAGAAAGAATTGCCAGATTTGCAATTCGGAGTTTATCAAGCTAGAAGAGCGGGATTATCTAAAGAAGATGTTTTAAATGCTTTACCCTTAGAAGATTTAGAATTAAACTGGAAATAAAGAACAAATGAAAAAGTGCAAAATTAAATGTTTATCATTGATGTCTGGAGGCCTTGATTCAATGCTTGCGGCGAAGATATTAAAAGAGGCGGGGATAGAAGTAACCCCTCTTTGTTTTAAAAGTTTCTTTTTTTCTTCTAAGGCAGCAGAAAAAGCCGCTAAACAGATTGGACTTAAGCTGAAAGTAGTTGATTTCAGTAAAGAACATTTGAAAATTATCAAATCTCCTAAGCATGGGAGAGGTTCTGGATTTAATCCTTGTATTGATTGCCATTTGTTAATGATTAAGACGGCTGGGAAGATAATGAGAAAAGAAGGATATGATTTTGTTGCTACTGGAGAAGTGTTAGGACAGCGTCCCATGTCTCAAAACATCAATTCGCTTAATTTAATTGAAAAAGAGTCGGGATTAAAGGGATTGATTGTTCGCCCTTTGTCAGTTAAAGTTTTGCCAGAAACTATTCCTGAAAAACTGGGAATGATTAAGAGAGATTCTTTTTATGATATCTCGGGCAGAGGAAGGGGCAGACAGATTGAATTAGCTAAAAAGTTTAAAATTGAAGAATATCCGTCTCCAGCTGGAGGGTGTATTTTAACTGATCCTAATTATTCAAAAAAGCTTTTCGAATTGTTTAAAGAGGTTCCCAAATTTAATGGCAGCGATGCCCAGTTGATCACTTTGGGCCGTGTTTTTTGGGAAAAAGATTTGTTAGTTATTGTGGCTAGAGATGAAAAGGAGTGCAAAGAATTAGCCAAGGTGAGAAAAAGAGGCGATGTGGTCCTGGAACCGCAGAACTATTCTGGTCCAACTGTTTTAGTTCGTAAGTACAAAAAATCACCTCGTAATGAGATGATTAATTGCGGGATAGATTATTCTTATCAGTACTCTAAGAATGTTCCCGATGATTTTGTACTTAAGCTTTTACCTTTTCTAAAACCTTGATAAAGATTTCAGGGTTTTCTTCAGCTAATTGAGACAATATTTTTCTATCCAATTCTATATTCTTGCTCTTTAAAGCTGTAATGAATTTGCTGTAGGTGATTCCATTCTCCCTGCAAGCTGCATTCAATTTTACAATCCATAGTGATCTCTTGGCTCTCTTTTTTACCTTTCTGTCTCTGTAGGCATATGACCAAGCTTTCATCAAAGCCTGTTTAGCAGCGATGAATTTTGATTTTCTTGTCCATTTATATCCCTTTGCCGCTTTAATAACTTTCTTTCTTCTTTTGTGTGCGGCAACACCTCTTTTAACTCTTACCATATTTTTATTTGCCTAATAATCTTCTAATCTTTTTTGCCTGTGGTGCGTCCATTTCGACTAGTTTCTTCAAAGCCCTCTTCTTTTTAGAAGATTTCTTTGAGAGTAAGTGGTCTTGTCCCACGGCTCTTCTTAAGACCTTTCCTGTTTTAGTCACTTTAAACCTTTTGCTTAAAGATTTTCTGGTTTTTGCTTTCATGTTATTTTTTTGAAATAATCATTGTTAATTTCTTCACTTCTTTTTTTATTTCTTGATCCATCTTGATTTCCATTCGCGCTTTCAGCATTTCTAGGAATTTATTCATTTTTTGGAATCCGATTTCGGCCAATTGGTTTTCTCTGCCTCTCAATCTCAGTTCAACGCTCGCTTTGTCTCCTTTATTCAAGAACTTTTCTGCGGCATTGACTCTGGTTCCAATATCGTTATCAGAAATGTTAAAACTTAATTGAAGATTTTTAGTTTCTGAGTGATGGCTGCCAGCAATATTTTTCTTCTCTTTCTTCTGTAATGAGTAAAGGTATTTGCCGTAATCTCCCAGCTTACAGATAGGGGGGCTAACCTTGTCTGTTACTAAAATCAGGTCGATTCCTTTTTCTTTGGCGGTTTCCAACGCTTGGGATAATGTAAAAACGCCCATCTGTTGGCCGTCTTCAGCAACTAGCCTTACTTCACTGGCTCTTATTTGGTTGTTATATAATGGTTTGATCATTGTGGAGGTGGCGAGTAATGAGCTCGCGTCCAAAAGTTATTCACACATAAGTCTACAAGCGTATTCCAATCTGTTTTACAAGTTTAAAGTTTAAGGTTGGAAAGAATGCTTTAAACTCGAATCCGTAATAAGGCCATTGTTCCCGGATTATTTAACAATGTCTTTCCTCGCTAATTTTACGCCCTGTCCCAGATAGCGAGAATCACTGGGGAGGACGGCACTAAGCGTAAGCTAGTGCGGGTTGTTCAAATAAGTTGGCACTTGATTTGATTTCTCTAAGTTTTGCGAGATTAGAGAATACTCGGCTTGCATATGGGATTCAAACTCCTGTCGAAGCGAATTCACCCCCTCATTTTTAACTCATTTCTTATCTTTCTATCAGCTTCTCTTTTCTTGATAGAATCTCTTTTGTCAAACTTCTTCTTTCCTTTGGCTAAGCCAAATTCAAGCTTTATTTTGCGTCTCTTAGTATAAACCGAAAGTGGTACTAAAGTCAAGCCCTTTTCCTTTGATTTACCAAGCAAATATCTTAGTTCTTCCTTATTTAAAAGCAACTTTCTGTCTCTTTTTTGATCATACCCTTTATCAGCGTTTAGCGGTTGGTAAGGAGGAATATTAGCTCCAATCCAGAAAGCCTCGGCAGAACCTGTTTTATCCTGTCTAATGAGAATATATGTGCCTGATAGGGAGATGCCTCTGGTTCTTAATCCTTTGGTTTCTTGCCCATTCAATACTAAGCCAGCCTCGAACTTCTCGAGTATTTCATAGTCGAAATATGCTTTTTTATTGGCTACCATATTCATATCTTTATATTATCCGATTTTTAGCTTAAATGAAAGGTTTTGTATAAAAAAAGAAGAGGTTTGCTTTTATTGTGGCAACCTCCTTTGTTCCTTAGGAACCATGGTGCAGAGATATTCATATCTGCCGAATTCCAAAACGGACGTTAATAGAGCATCCAAAGCTCCATCCATTTTTCCGTCTTTTTTTTGGCATAGATCGACTTGTGCCTTCAACAGTCCCTTATGTTTGAAAGTGTGTGGCGATTTTGCCAAACTCCTGGATAGCATGAAGTCGACCAGAAGTAGCAGTTTTTCTTCTCTTTCAGATGTGCTGTTTATGCGATGATAGAAAAAAGATTCTCTGAATTGATAGGATTCGTGAAGGCCTTTGGACAGAGCCACGCTTCTTTCGACGGTTTTTTCGATTGCGTTTTCGATAAAATCATCTTCATTTTCGAGCTTCATCCCCAGTAGAACGTAGATTGTTTTCATGCAATCCTTCGTTGTCTTGGCTATTGCTAAGGATCCAACAATTCCTTTTTTTTGAATTGTTGGCACTTGAGAGTGTTTGGCAATTTTTCTGAAGCAAGAAGCGGTCGTCGCTAAGGGCAAGGCTCTTTTGCAGGCGATTTCAATATAGTTCTGGTTAGAGCAAGAAATGAAGTCTGTTAGATCTTTGAATATATCCGCTCTTTCCATTGCGAGCAGAAAAATACGTTCCTCTGTTTCTCCTTGAGCAGCCAGGAAAAGTCGATACCATGGACTATATACTTCGTCTGGCATATTTTCGATTAGTCGCATGTTTTTTTCGTTCTTCGTGATTCGTTCAAATATTTCAGGAGTAATTCTCCCGTCTTCTTCTGCGAAGACTTTCTTAATTTCTCCGAGTAGACCCATAATTAACCTCCTCAATTCCTAATATTAAGATCAATATTGCCCATAATAGGGCACAGTGATGATAAAATATAAAATCAACATTGTCAATATTCTTTTTTTCTATTTTCTGATAGAATATTGATATGAACATTAGAGAAGAAATTAAGAAAGATGTTTTAAAGTCATTAAAGACTCTTGGATATGAAGGGAATTTTTCAATTAAAGTCTTGAGATCGCAAAAATCATCTTTTGGCGATTATTCAGTTTCTGTCGCTATGGAAATAGCTAAAAAAGAAGGAAAGAATCCGATGGAAATAGCGGAGAAAATTAAAGAGAATATAAAGGGAAGGCACTTTGAAAAGGTTGAAGTGATGAACCCTGGATTTATCAACTTTTTTATTTCTCAGGAATATGTTTTAAAGGAAATAGGAGAGGTTTTAGAGAAAGGAAAGAGATTCGGGGAAGGCAAGAAAAAGAAAGAGAAAATACAGGTTGAATTTATCTCGGCTAATCCAACTGGTCCTTTGACTGTTGGTAATGGAAGGGGCGGTCCTTTCGGTGATGTCTTGGCTAATGTTTTAAAGAAATACGGCTACACTGTTAAAAAGGCATACTACATCAATGATCACGGAAAACAAATCTTGTCTTTGGGTCATTCTGTCTTGAAAGATGAAGAAGCTAAATATACAGGAGAATACATTGATAGGCTGAATAAGAAGATTAAAGGAAAGGATCCATATTCGATCGGCAAGATTGCGGCCAAGATTATCATGGATACTTTGATTAAGAAAACGATTAAGAAATTAAACATTAAGTTTGATGAGTATTTCAGCGAAAGCGTTTTGCATAAAGGAAAAGATGTTGAAAACGTACTCGAACTTTTAAGAAACGAAGGATTGACCTATGAGCAAGAAGGGGCTGAATGGTTTATGTCTACTGCTTTGGGCGATGAGAGAGATAGAGTGATTGTTAAGTCTGACGGAGAGAAGACATATCTATTGGGCGATATTGCTTATCACAAATACAAGTTTGAGAAAAAGAAGTTTGATAAGGTGATTAATATTTGGGGAGCCGATCATTTTGGAGATGTTGCAGGATTGATGGCTGGAGTCGAAGCGATGGGTCATATGAATAAATTGCAGATTCTTTTATTGCAATTTGTAACTGTGGTTAAAGATGGAAAGACAGTTAGAATGTCGAAGAGATTAGGAACAGCTGTGACTATGGATGATTTATTGGACGAGCTGTCACCTGATGTTATTAGATTTTTCTTTTTAATGAAATCAGCTGATACTCATTTGAATTTTGATTTAAATTTAGCCAAGGAGCAATCAGAGAAGAATCCTGTCTTTTATGTTCAATATGCTTATGCAAGAATTGCTAGCATTTTAAGGAAATCGAATAAGATTTTAAGAATGAGGAGGATAAAGAATGTGGAGTTGTTGAACGACAAAAGAGAGATTGAACTAATGAAGCAAATATTGAAGTTTCCAGAAATAGTTGAAGATACTGCCAATGATTATGAAATTCATAGAATTTCTCAGTATGCTCTTGATTTAGCTAATGCATTCCATAAGTTCTATGCTGATTGCCATGTTTTAGATAAAGATAGAAAATTAAGAGAAGCTAGGCTTGGCTTATCAGCAGCCGCTAAAATCGCACTCAAGAATACTTTAGACTTAATGGGAATCTCTGCTCCAGAGAAGATGTAATATGAAAAAAGAAATAGAAAAATTAAATAAGGGGGAAATTTTAATCTACAAGGATAAAGGCAATAAAATTGACCTTGAAATTAAGTTAGAAAAAGAAACAGTTTGGCTATCTCAGCAGCAGATAGCAACTCTTTTCGATAAAAATTTGAAAACTATTAATGAGCACATAGTCAATATTTTTAAAGAAAAAGAGTTGTCTAAAAATTCAGTTATCCGGAATTTCCGGATAACTGCTAGTGATGGAAAAGCTTATAATACCAATTTTTATAATCTAGATGTTGTTATTTCGGTTGGATATAGAATCAAATCTAAAAGAGGAACACAGTTTCGCATTTGGGCTACTGAAAAATTAAAGAATTATTTAATCAAAGGGTATATTGTTAATCAAAAAAGATTAGAAGAAGGGAAATTAAATAATTTAAAAGAATTGGAGCAGGTTTTAATTTCGACTAAAAGATTGCTAGAGGAACAGTCTTTGAATGGTAGCGAAGCAAGAGATGTCTTAAAGGTTATAACCGACTATGCTAATTCTTGGGTCCTTTTGCAGAAATACGATGAAGGGAAGTTGATTATTCCATCTAAGGTTAAAAAAGTTAAAAGCAATATCGATTATGATTTTGCAGACGCGTCTATTAATGAATTAAAGAAGAAACTAATCAATAGAGGGGAAGCCAGTGATTTGTTTGGAAAACAGAGGAGCGAAATGCTTCAGGGAATTTTAGGCACTCTTTGCCAGTCTTTTTCTGGAAAAGAATTATATCCTAATATAGAGATAAGGGCAGCTCATCTTTTGTATTTTATAATCAAGGACCATCCTTTCTTTGATGGAAACAAAAGAATTGCTTCGTTTCTATTCATTTTGTTTTTAAAAAAGAACAATTATTTGATCAAGAAGAACGGAGAGAAGAAAATAGACGACCATGGTTTAGTTGCTTTGGCATTACTTGTAGCTCAAAGCGATTCTAAAGACAAAGAAGGAATTATTAAATTAATTGTTAATTTTTTAAATAATTAATTTGACATTTATTCTATTTTTAATATACTCCAACTAATCGTTCAATGAACGTATAGTTATTTAATAGAGGTGTTGTTATGATTTCTGTTGCTGAGAAGCTTATCGCTGCTGGAGCGTCCGTTTGCGCTGTAGAAGGAAGACTTTTAAAAGGATGGAAAAGGGGAAGGCCGTCTAACAAGGATGGATGCCATGATTTGAAAATGAAACCCAATTCTTCTCGATGGATATCCAAGAAAGTCGCAGCTAAAACATTGGATGTGACTGATGATGAAATTGTTTCAATGGTCGAAGCTGGTAAATTGCGTCCAGCAATCCATCGAGGGAATCTTTTTATTAGTCTAGCTTCGGTAAAAGAAATAATGAAGGGAAAGGAACCTCCTTTGCCTCCAGAGATTGTTTTATCGAAACTGAATTGCAGAGTCGTAATTCCTTCTCAATCGTCAAAGGTTGAAAGGTTATTTGTACCGACTTGCTTGACCAGAAGAGAAACTCCATCGGAAAGATGGATTAGTTCAAAGTCGGCATCAAAACATCCGATTAACCATTGCCCCGAACCTTCTGTCTTGGCAATTAAGGTCACTGAGTATGTTCCCGAAGAATTCGGGTACGAGATCAATGATGTGGCAGTTGCCATGAATAAGAGAGTTTGTGTTATACAATCTTTAATTTCGGGATACAAGGTTGAAGCAAAGCTAGTCGGAGACAAGCAATACATAACGAAAGAAAGCCTGGTGGACTTCATACGAAGAAGTCATAAGGCGGAAATACAGGACATATAAGTCCTCTTTTTTTATGTCTTGAATTATTATTTAAAATAGTTGAAATCTAAATAAGGAAACATGATAAAAATGCTGTAGTATTTTCTAATCCAATAACTGGCATGAAACGAAGGATGTGAAAGAGAGCATTTCTTGAGGTACGTATTTAAAGTTTTTAAACAATTCCTCTTTAGCTTTCTTCATTCTTCTGGCGAACTCATTGTCACTCATATTGTACGCAATCG
>JBAQMJ010000016.1:0-3278 GCA_049302695.1 Minisyncoccales bacterium | reverse complement strand
GATTCAGGTAGTTGTTAAAGGAATCGGCTCAGGAAGAGAATCAGCATTAAGATCAATCGCTAACCAAGGATACGAAATAACTTCTATTAAAGATGTTACTCCAATTCCGCACAATGGTTGCAAACCTAAGAAACCCAGAAGACTATAATCCATATGAAACAAGCAAAGTGTAAAATTTGTAGAAGGTTAGGAGACAAACTTTTCTTAAAAGGAGAGAAATGTTTGGGTTCTAAATGCGCCATGATTAAGAGACCTTTCGCACCTGGACAGAAAGCCAAGAAAAGAAGAGGCAACTTGACTGAATTCGGCCGTGAAATGAGAGAAAAGCAGAAGGTTAAGAAATGGTACAACATTTCCGAGTCTCAATTTAAAGACTATGTTTTTGAGGTTATGGAAAACAGAGGTTCAGGCGTTGATGTTGCATCTCAATTGGTTTCTAAGCTTGAAAGCAGATTGGATAATATTATTTTCAGATTAGGCTGGGCCAAATCAAGAGGCCAGTCTAGATTATTGGTTACCCACGGACATTTCTTAGTTAATGGAAGAAAAGTTGACATCCCTTCATACAAGGTAAAAGCAGGAGACACTATTTCTATCAGAGAAGGATCAAAGGGCAAGGAAGCTTTGAAGACTTTGCCTGAAACAATGAAGAAATACAGCTTGCCTAAGTGGTTGTCATTTGATATGGATAAGATCGAAGGAAAGGTAATGAGGCTTCCTGTTGCGGAAGACGTTCAATTGCCTTCTGAAGTTTCAACTATCTTTGAACACTATTCAAGGTAATAACATAATATAAAAAATATGATTCCATTGCCTACATCAATCAAAACAAAAAAGATAAGCGACAATCACGCCATTTTTGAAATAGAATCGCTATATCCTGGTTACGGAATTACTCTTGGCAATGCCATCAGAAGAGTTCTTTTGTCATCTTTGGTTGGTTCAGCTGTAACTGAAGTAAAAATCAAGAATGCTCCTCATGAATTTGCCACTATCGAAGGCATAAAAGAGGACGTTTTGCACATCTTAATGAACATAAAGCAGCTAAGGTTTAAATCATCGATTGATGAGCCTCAAACAGCAATTTTAACCCTTAAGGGCGAGAAAGAAGCGACAGGCAAGGATTTCAAATGTCCTAATGATTTGAAGTTAGCTAATCCAGACTTGCATATTGCGACAATAACTGATAAAAATACAGAGTTGGAAATCGAGATCAAGATTGAGAAGGGAACCGGCTATGTTTTTGAAGACAAGGAGATAAAGAGAGGCATCGGCGTCATGGGTTTGGATGCTGCCTTTACCCCAATCAAGAAAGCTAACTATGTTGTTGAAAATATGAGAGTTGGAGATAGGACAGATTTCGACAAGATTTCTTTGGATGTCGAAACCGATGGAACTATTACTCCTGAAGCAGCTTTTGCTGAAACATTGCAGATTCTTTTATCACAGTTCGGATCAATGTCTCAAGAAATGATTGGATCTATGCCTGAGGAAAAAGTAGCAACAGAAGAAGAGACAGAAGAGAAACCAAAGAAGAAGACAACCAAGAAAAAAGCAAAGTAACATGAAAAAAATACAAAAAGGTAGAAGATTACATAGAGAAAGAGACCAAAGGCATGCATTGTTGAAGACTTTGGCTACCAGTTTGATTTTAAAAGAAAAGATTGTCACGACTGAAGCTAAAGCTAAAGAGCTTTCTCCTTTTGTTCAAAGAAAGATTACCAGAGCCAAGAAGGGAGACATGGCTGCTCGCAGATATCTAGCTACTGCCTTTACACCTAAAGCCGTTAAGAAATTGATTGAAGATTTAGGAGTTAGATACAAGGACAGAAAAGGAGGATATGTTAGAGTTGTTAAAATGGGACAGAGAAAGTCGGACAGTTCCAAAATGGCAATGATTCAATTAGTTTAATTATATGACAAACGTTAAAACAATCAGAATTGATGCAACAGGAAAAGTACTAGGCAGATTGGCTACCGAAGTATCTTTGATTTTGCAGGGGAAGAAAGATGTTGATTATGCTCCCAACAAAGAGCCGAACAATTTAGTTATTGTTTCAAATATGGATAAGATTAAAGTTACCGGAAACAAGATGGAAGATGAGACATACTTCAAGCACACTGGATACCTGGGAAACGACAAGCATACTCCCATGGAAGTAATTTTCAAGAAGAATCCTGGACAATTATTAAGATTTGCAGTTAATGGAATGTTGCCTAAGAACAGATTAAGAGATAGGCATTTAAAGAGATTAAAGTTTGAATAATTATATGGCTACTGAGAAAAAAACAACTAAAAAACCTGTAGCGAAGAAGGCTGCTCCCAAAAAGGCTGTTAAGAAAGAAGCCGAGGTTAAGGAAGAAATCAAGGAGGTAAAGATTGAGGCCAAAGTTGAAGACTTGAACGCCTTCATTCCTTCAATAATCGATGACGACGATGATTTTGTTGTTAACGAGGATGACTTCAAAGATTTAGAAGACAAGTATTTTGTAGGGACAGGAAGAAGAAAGACTGCAATTGCCAGAGTCAGACTATATACTAAAGGAGACAAGACAATTGAAGTTAATGGAATGGAATTCACTAAGTATTTCCCGACCAAGATTCTTCAATTAAACGCTTTAGCTTCATTAGACAAGATGAAGTCAATGGATAGATTTAAAATCACTGTCACAGTCAAGGGAGGAGGAGTCAATTCTCAGGCTGAAGCAATGCGACACGGTATTGCCAGAGCTTTGGTAGTCTTCAATGCTGATTACAGGAAGAGATTGAGAAAGGCAGGATTCTTGACTAGAGATCCGAGAATGAAGGAAAGAAAGAAACCTGGTTTGAAGAGAGCGAGAAGAGCACCACAGTGGAGTAAACGTTAATATTTGGAAGGCACCCGAGAGGGTGTCTTTTTGTTGACAAGCTTGTTGACGTAATAATGTATATATTGTATAATATATTTACCTAAAAACAGTTTATTCAGTTGCTCTGTATTTAGGAGGTTTGAAGATGTTGAAAGAGTGGCTAATCAAGAAAAGCATTATTAATAATGCCAAAAAATACCTGATAGATGCCAGAAAATATCAGGACGGGCCGAATGTCCGAAGAGTCTTCTGGATAAAGCGATGGATGGAGGCAGGGTACATAACCTATGCCGAAATCCTCTCAACGCCAGAGGAACTCCTTGCCTTGGAGTCTATCGGGTACAAAAATATGGCAGAGTACATTTTAGCGGAGGTTCGGAGAAATCCCGATTCCGTATCCAGTGGCTCTATCGAGAGCTGGATTATTG
>JBAQMJ010000015.1:0-28768 GCA_049302695.1 Minisyncoccales bacterium | reverse complement strand
GCCTTCAAGGCTATTGATTTGATTTCCCAATTCATTTATCTTAACAACTAAATCATTGATTGTTTTCTCTAAAGTTCTGATTTGCAAAAGTAATTCCTCTGATTTCTTTTTTCCAGATTGATTGTATCGCAAAACCAAATTATTTAATTCTGACTTGCTAGAATTGTATTGGCTAACATATCCATCGTATTCGCTTTTAATTTTAGCGTAATTAGCTTCATTGGCCTCGAGGGTGCTGCTTAAATCATTTATTTGAGCTGTTGAATCTTGGCGATAATCATAAACAAAATTTATTTTCATTCCCCCCTCTTCTGAATAATTAAAAAAATTAATTCCAGCAGCATCTTCCCATACTTTTTCCGCATCCTTGATGGCTGATAAAAAATAATCGTTGGTAATATTAAAATCTTTATCGATATTTCCGATTGAATAAGAAATTGGATTTTGACAGGGATTAAAAAATTTCTCAGAATAAATTGATTGAATGTCTGGCCCTAAAACCAAAACAGCAACTCCAATAGTTGCAACCAAAAGAATTTCCGTTATTGCTTTAAGATAATCCATATATGGTTATTATCTCAAAAATTAAAGAATATTTCAACAAAAAAGAGCTTCTCAGCTCCTTTTTAAACAAAAGTAATGGCTTTTCCTTTTTTTCTTCCTCTGCCAGTTCTTCCAATTCTGTGAACATAGTCTTCATAGGTAGCGGGCATATCATAGTTGATAACATGGCTAATATTATCAATATCCAAGCCTCTGGCTGCTATATCTGTAGCCACCAATATCTTTCCTTGAGTTCCCTTAAAGAAATCAATTGCTCTCTTTCTGTTTGATTGCGTTTTGTTCCCATGGATTGAGTCTGATTTAAATCCTTTCTGAACTAAAGTTTTAGAAAGCTTTTCTACTCCGTGCTTAGTTTTTCCAAAGATAAGAACTTTGCTGAATTCTTCCTTTTTCAAAAGATCGCATAAAATATCTATCTTGTTTTTATCTCCCACCTTGATCACGTCCTGATCGACATTGGCTGAAGATTCCCTGACTTTAACTGAAACTTTTTCTGGATTCTTTAAAAACTTCCTAGAAAGCTTTTCTATTTCATCGGGAATGGTAGCTGAAAAAAGCAGAGCCTGCTTATTAGCTGGCATCTTTTCCATTAAAAATCTCATATCATCGACAAAGCCCATATCAAGCATTCTATCTGCTTCATCTAGAACTATTGTTTGGAATCTGTTCATATCCAAAGCATTTCTCTGAACCAAGTCTTTAATTCTTCCAGGAGTTCCGATAACAAAGTCATATCCTCTTCTCATCTTGAACATCTGATCTCTCATGCTTGTTCCTCCAACACAAATAATGGAATACAAATGCATGCCAGTGGTAAAATCTCTAAACTCTGTTTCTATTTGAAAAGCTAGCTCTCTAGTTGGAGCAATAATAATAGTTTTATTGCTTTTATTCAAAAGAGTCTTGTTGATCGCTGGTATTAAAAAAGCAGCAGTTTTTCCTGTTCCAGTATTAGCAATACCAACAACATCCCTTCCTTCTAAAATCAAAGGAATGATTTTGTCTTGAATCGGAGTAGGATCCTTATATCCCTTGCGAATAATATTGCTCTTCAACCTGCTATCTACTTTAAAATCAGCAAATTGATGAGCGGGAGTATAGACATCTTCTTCAACAAAAGTGCTCTTTTGGATTAATTTAGAAATATCTATTTTAGAAGCAGAAAAACCACTTCTTCTTTGAGGGGCTCCTCTTCTAAATGCCGGTTTTCTTCCAGCTCTATTGTTTTTTGAAAATCTTCTTGTTTGCATAATTCAATTAAAAAGACGGAGTGCCTCAATACAGAGACTCCGCCTTCTTATCTCAATATCTAATATGAGATAACTATATTATATTTTTCGCATTTTGTCAACCTATCTCTCCACTACTCTAGTCGAATCAGAGATAGCAACAGTTGCCGTTTCTCCAGTATCTAATTCAAGAGTAATAGAGTTTTCGCCTATTTCAATAATTGTTCCAGAAAGCATAGATTTATTACTCATGTCTTTCTGTCCTTCTCCGCTAGGAGCGGTTCCAGTCGGTGCAGTTCCTGAAGTTTTATCACCTGAAGGAGCACTGCCTGAAGGGGCTGTCCCAGTACCCGTAGGAGCTTCTCCAGTGGGAGTTCCCGTACCTGAAGGAGATGTTTGTCCGTTTCCTCCCTGTTGAGCAGAACAGCTATCTTCACTCTCGCAAACGCTTATCATATCAGCAATATATATTCCATCGTCACCCTTCTCGGCTACGATTGAAGCCCAATTGCCAAGAGATAAAGAATCTATGCTTAATTCTGTAACATCTTGATTGCCAGGTATTTCTTGATCACTAAACTGATCTGTATTTTTATTACCCTGGAATAAATAGATTCCTCCAACAACCAATACTGCAATTGCAATTATCGAAATTAAAATAATGTGTATTTTTTTCATATGTTTATTATTCGTATTTTAATGCTTCTATCGGATTCAATTGAGAAGCTCTCTGGGCTGGATAATAACCAAAGGCTATTCCAATGGCTGCCGACACAAAAAATGATAATAGAACAGATTGAACGGTAACGACCGTTGTCGTTCCTCCAAACGTACTAACCAAATACGAAGCCACGATTCCCAAAATTATTCCAATAATACCTCCGATAAAAGTTAAAGAAATTGATTCGACTAAAAACTGTCCGCTGACATCTTTGCTCCTTGCTCCCAATGATTTTCTCAATCCTATCTCTCTTGTTCTTTCAGTCACAGTAGTCAACATCATGTTCATGATTCCAATTCCTCCAACCAATAATGATATTCCGGCAATAGCTCCTAATAATAAAGTTAAAGTTCCTGAAACTGAAGACATGGTTTCCATTATTTCTGCCTGGTTCATTATACTGAAATCAGCTGAATCAGCATCAGCTAAATCATGCCTCACCAAGAGCAGTGCTTCTATATCAGCTTCAGCCTGATCCATATATTTAGATTCAGTTACTTCAACACTAATACTGGACAATGATTCACTGCCGGTAAAATAATGCTCGGCAACAGTAATCGGAACATATACTATATTGTCAGAACTATTCATTCCTGTAGTCCCCTTTGATTCTGTCACTCCAATAACGGTAAACTGAGTGTCCCCGATCTTTATTTTCAATCCAATCGGATCAACATCCTCTCCGAAAAGAGTCTCGCTCACTGTCGGACCGATAACCGCAACCTTAGCCACTTTCTCTATCTGGGTATCGCTAAAAAAAGCTCCCGTGGCAACCTCCAAACTTTTAACAGTCTGATAAACTGAAGTTATTCCATAAATACTAGCATTAGTATTTTCTCCCTTATACACAATCTGCTTTTGAGAAGATATCAAGGGGGCAACTTCTTTTAGATTGCTGACTTCTGCTTTAATTGCATCAGCGTCATCCATAGTTAAAGTACTGGCCGAACCAGAACTGCCCTTTACCATTGAGCCATAGCTCTTTGTTGCTCCAGGAGAAATAACTAAAAGATTTGAACCTAAAGATTGTATACTGCTTTCAATTGTCGCTGTTGATCCTTGGCCAATTGAAACCATTGTAATAACTGAACCTATGCCGATAACGATTCCTAGCATAGTCAAGCCAGACCTCGATTTGTTCGAGGAGAGGGAAATATACACTTCTTCTAATAAATCGCTAAAAATCATATTATTTATTCTTTAATAAATCTTTTGATGCTTGCCCATCGGCAATAATCATTCCATCTCTCAATTCAATAATCCTATCAGCATGCTCTGCTACATATCTCTCATGAGTAATTAAAACAATTGTATGTCCGAATTCCCTATTCAATCTCTGAAAAGTATTTAAGACGATATCTCCAGTTTTAGAATCAAGATTTCCAGTCGGCTCATCAGCTAAAATTAAATCGGGATTATTAACTAAAGCTCTAGCAATGGCTACTCTTTGCATTTGTCCTCCTGAAAGCTGGCTTGATAGGTGGTACCATCTATCCTTATCTAGTCCAGCCGAGATTAAAGCTTTTTCAGCCCTTGCCTTTCTATCCTCTTTTTTAATATTATTGTCATAGATCAAAGGAAGCATGACGTTCCTTAAAACATTGGCACGGGACAAAAGATTAAACGATTGAAAAACGAAGCCGATTCTCTGAGACCTTGTCTTGGCTAATTCATCATCACCCAAGCTAAGCATATCTTGGCCATTTAAAAAATATTTTCCTGAGGTTGGCTTATCTAACGTTCCCAAAATATGCATCAAAGTTGATTTGCCAGAACCAGAAGGTCCGATGATGGCAACAAATTCTCCTTTTTTGATTTCAAAAGATATTCCTTTTAAAATAGTTGTTTCGTCATCACCCAACTTATATGTTTTTACAATATTGTCGCATTTGATCATATTATCTTGTCATCATCATCATATCTACGCCACCGCCTCCAGGGCCCTCCTGTTGAGTGGTTGTTGTACTGCTGTTGGTCGTTGTTGATGTGGTAGCCTTTTTAGTGCTTGAACTGCTAGAAACAACTACCTTATCTCCCTCGCTTAATCCGCTTGTTATTTCAATTGTCGTATCGTCAGTTATTCCTGTTTCAACATTTTTCTTCTCAATGGTTCCGTTGCTGTTCATAATCTCCACATAGCTAGAATCTCTTCCTGTTTTAACAGCGGCTGCTGGAATAGTTAGAACATCTGAGACTGAATTAACAATAATATCAGCTGTTATACTCATTCCTGGCTTAACGCTAGCATTATCAGTATCGAATGATATCTTAACGGTATAACTTACCACTCCCTGAGAAACCGTTCCGACGGCATCGACTTCAGCAATCTCTCCTTCGATTGTAACATCATCTAAAGCATCAAAGGTAAGATTGACCTTCTGTCCAATTTCAACACTGGCGATATCAACCTCGTTCAAAGTTATCTCGGCAATCATTTTTTTAGTAATAATAGAACCCATTGCAGTTCCTGAATTTACAGTATCTCCGACAATAGTATCAACACTGGCTATAGTTCCGCTGAAAGGAGCCTTTACCCAATAATTATTGTATGTCACCTTAGCATCAGATAATGCCTGCTCAGCTTTTTCAACAACTAATTCCTGAGTTCTTATCTCTAGATCGGTATATCCTGCTTCAATGTCATCAAGACTCAACTGCTTAACTTTAATTGATCTTTCAGAACTTTCTATAGTCTTTTGGTAATTTTCAATTGATGTTGTTGATGAAAGAAGAGTTGAAATCTGACTATTGGTCTGGCTAGTATATCCGCTTAACGTACTAATATGAGTATCAGCAGCAGAATCGTATGTTTTTTGCTCATCATTCATTGTATATCTATATAGTTCGATCAAATTGGTAGCGCTCTTGATCGCATCTGAAATAGTTTTAATAGTGTCGTGGGTTTCAGTAATCAAGCTTTCAATTGTTGCCTTGTCAGAAAAACGGCTGGTTGCCTTATAATCAGCAAAGGCTTTATCATATGCTGCCTTGGCTGCCTCATATTTAGCATATGCTTCATTTCTATACTTAGTTCCTTCATATGAAGTTGAAAAATCAATAGCACTGGCATAGTAGTCAATATTCTGTTGAGAGTCTGTTATCGTTGCAGAAAACAAAACTGTATCGAACCCAGTCATGATTGATGGCAATTCAAGGAAAGCGTTTGAAACATTATTAAAACCATCATCATATGATTTTTCCAAATTAGATTCAGCGGTTTCTTTTGATTCTTGAGCTTCAATCAATGAATTCTGCGCTTGCAAAAGAGTCAGTTCATCAACAGGAGAAGTCATATCTTCCAGAGTTAATTGATCGCTTTCTAAAGTCAATTCTGCACTTTTAACATTCTTCAACTGTTCTGTGCTATCAATCTTGAAAAGAATATCTCCTTCGCTGACGTCGTCTCCGCTTTCAACATATACCCCGATAACATCTCCAGAGACTTTTGGCGAAATATCGACATTCTTCAATGAAGAAACTTGTCCTGTTCCGGAAATACTGACACTGATATCTCCCTTCTTAGCTGCCTGTGTAGCATAGGTTAAGCTTTGTTCTTTAGGAAGGAATACATACACAGCAATAATAGCGCCGATAACTGCAACCAAGACTATTATTGAAATAATCTTATGAGACAATACGAAGCTCTTTATCTTTGAGAAGATGTTTATAATTTTGTTCATAGTTAATAAATATTATTCTACTATTTAATACCGATAACTCTTCTTTTTTATTTCAAAACAAAAAACTGCCCGAAGGCAGATTTTACTTGCGACATTCTCTGAAACAATCTTTTCCGCTCTCTAAATCTAGGCAGCTTTGAACGCATGTTTTTTCTTCTTCATTAAAATAAAACATACTGGGAGAAAAATCTTTTGGATCTGCTCCTCCTTGGTTAAATTTAAAATCAATACCTCTCTCCACCGCCGGCATATCTTCCCTATTAGCAATCTTTATCTTCTCAGCTTTAAAATCAAATCCATCGCTTTTACCTACAGCAATAATAAACTGATTTTTTGTTATTTCTGGCAAATCATCAATGTCTGTTATTTCTACATTCCTTAAGCCATGCGGGGTCTGAAGAACTAAATAATCTTCACCCACCTCATAGACAATACCAGCAACGCCGTTGTTTCTAATTTCAGTCAAAGGATTTAAAAACATTCCAACTGACCCATTCCCCCCTCTGGCTTGCTTCTCAAAATTCTGTCCTAGATTGGCATAAGTCAAAACTCCTCCAAAAATCATAATAAAGGCGGCTAAACCAACAGCTAAATATCCAAATGGTTTTTTGTAGGAAACATCGCTTTTGGTTATCAGATATCCTGATAAGACAATCAAAACAATAAAAGCAGCAACCAAAAGATATGGAAAAGATTCAAGAAAGGCAAATATTCCAAACTTGCCAAAACTCAAATATTTGAGATTGTCTGTCTCTTTTAAATAGAAAAGAATTAAATTAAATAAAAGAATAGATAATAAGACCGAAAGAGCGAAAGCTGTTCCCAGTCCCAACTTCTCGGCGATAAAGACATACTTTGACCTGATCTTCACCTGGCCAGTTTTTATCTTTCCCATTATTGATTTTTCCAAATTATCCTCCATGTCTTTTATTTATTTCTTCTAAGCTTTGTTTAATTTGATTCTTTCCTCTTAATATCAATGTTCCGACTGTATTTTTTGGTATTCTCAAAACATCGCTAATTTCTTCGTATGACATTTCTTCTAGATAGAAAAGGACTATCGGCTCTCGGTATTTTTCTTTCAAACAGCCGATTGCTTTTTCAACATCTGCTTTCAAGAACTTTCGATCAGCTTCTCCTTTTATATCTGCCTTCTCATCTATCAGTTTATACTCAACATCATCTAGGGAGACTCTGTTGCTTCTTTTCCTTTTTAAATGATTGATTGCTTCATTATGGGCAATCCTATATATCCATGAAGAAAACTTCTTTTTTATATCAAAGCCGTACAGGTTCTTGTACGCTTTAATGAAGACAACCTGAAGAATGTCTTCGATGTCATCTTGGTCAGCAATAAATTTACGCAAATAACGGGAAAGCTTAACTTCATATCTCTTAATAATTTCCCTGTATAAATCCTTATCACCTTCAAGAATGGCGGTAACTATCTGTTCGTCGCTTAATTGTTCCATGGTTTATACTTCCATAATACCATATATTTATACAACCAGGAACAGTTTCTTCTTTCAATAAAGGAAACCAGCTATTCAGCTGGCTTCTCTCCCATGTCCTTAGGATCTCCCATTGGACCACCCTTACCATTTTCCAACATATTCAATTGTCTTTCCTTCATCTTGTCAAAATCTTCCTGAGTAGTAGCATTGATTCTCTCTATTTCCTGAGTTTTCCAGGTATCAAGAGTCATATTCTCCCACTTAGCCAACTCTTCTGCTTTTTTAGTTTCCTGTTCCTGTTCTTTGGCCTCTATTTGAGTTTTTTGTTCATCGGTCAAAGTGATGCCATATCTCTCTTCTAATTGAGCTGCTTTATCTACGGAATTATTAGTTCCTGAAGAAGCTGCCAAAGCGTTTACTATTCCGAATCCTGAAACTATCAAGGCTGACAATAATGAAAAAACTAATACTTGCCTTTTATTCATATTTATTTCATTTTTTTTATTTATTTTTATTATCAGAGGTCCTCTATCTATAATTACAATAGCTGATATTTTTTATTTCAAAACAAAAGAGCTGATTAATCAGCTCTCCTTATTTCTGTTGCATCTTCCTACTTATCTTTTTTTCTTCGTGCTCGCATCCACACATACAATGGCCTGATTTCTTACAAATCATTGAAATTCCTACAATTATTAAAATTGCGGGCCAAATAATATTCCAACTTCCTGCAGCAATCCAACCCATATTTTGTAAAAGAAAAATTAATCCGATTACAATTAAAGCTATTCCAAAAAACATATTGTTATATATCTATTAAATAATAACGACCTTTGAATTCATTATAGCAAAATAAGACATTTTTACCAATAAACATCTTTTATTTTTTAAAATATATGTTACTATATTTTAGTCATGAAAAAATTAATTGTTAAAAAATCTTTAGCTGGTTTAGGCCTGTACACAAAAACACCCCTTAAAAAGGGTGAATTTGTTATTAATTATACCGGCAAGATGATAACCTCCAAAGAGGCTGATGAAAAATGCGGAAAATATCTCTTTGAGATTAATTCTAAATGGACGATTGATGGCAGCGGAAGAAATAATCTCGCTAGATATATCAATCATTCCTGCCGACCTAATTGCGAAGCCTATATCGTTGGTAAAAAAATAAAGATACTGGCGAAAAAGAATATTGGGGCCGGAGAAGAATTATCTTATAACTACGGAAAAGAATACTTTGATGAATTTATCAAGCCTTTTGGATGCAGGTGTAAAAAATGCCAAAATAATTAATTGTGATTTTCGTTCATCTTATCCCACTCCCATTTTCTATCCTTATTTGATTCCATTTTTTTAATTATTGATTTCTCAATATCAATATTAAATATACCACAAAGATGTAGCACTCGCTGGACAATATCGCCCAGCTCTTCTTCAAATCCATCCTTTCCGTCTATATTCTTGTGTCGATATGCTTCAAAAGCTTCAGAGACTTCTGAATGGATAAGAGCAATCTTTTCAGCAACATTAATATCTTCTGGCTTTACACCAAAGCCTTTTTCTTTGGCTTGCTCCATAATTTCTTCAGTAAGCTGCTTAATAGTCATATAAGTATATTTATAATTTTTTTAAATTATAGCACAAAAATATTAATCTTCTAGATCCAATATCTTATCAATACGTATCTTGCTTATAAAATCAGGCACATGGCTAACGACAATCATAGCTCCATCGTATTTATCCAATGCTTCAGCAATAACAGGAATGTGGCGAAAGTTTATATGATTAGTCGGCTCATCAAGAATAAGCAAGCCTGGCTCCTGTAAAACAAGCCTGGCAAAAGCAACTAAGCCTTTTTGTCCTTCTGATAAGTTTCCTATTTTTGAATTCATGATTTCTCCCGTGATTAAAAATCCAGCCGCCACTTTTCTCATGCTTTCTTCGGAATGCTTTTCAGACACCCTTGAAAGAGATTTGTAGACAGTGTCCTCAAAATTCAAGATTGAAAAATCCTGACGGTAATAACCGACATTAACTCCAGAAGCAATTGTCGCTCCAGTAGCCTCCTTTTTGACGATCGACTCTAGGAGAGTACTTTTACCGATGCCATTAGGCCCTTGGATCAAAAGGTGCTCATTCCTTCTAAGTTCTATATTTGCCTTCCTTTCTACCGGCTTGTGTTTTTTAATAGTTTTAAATGAGGATATGTGGGCAATTTCTCCTTTAACATCTTTTTGTGAAGGGATGATAAAAGAACGGATAGTCTTGTCTTCCCTTCTTATTTCAATCTTTTCTTCTTCAGCCGCTTCTGCTTTTTCTATCATTTTTTTAGCAACAAAACGAATATTGCCTCCTTTATTGGCAAAATAATTTGCTTTATATTTATTCTCTTGAATCTCTTTTTTAAGTTGAGCATTCTTTCTATTTTCTTTTTCTTGACGAATGGTAATCTGTTCTCTTACATCAAAATAGTTGCCGGCATATTGTTCTACCTGCCTGGTAAAGACATCTAGATACAAGACTCCATCGGTAAAACTATTTAAGAAATCTGCATCGTGAGAAATAACAATGCATGTTTTTTCATATTTAATTAAAAATTCTGTAAGATGTTTTATTCCGTCTTTATCTAGATTATTAGTTGGTTCATCTAGCAAAAGCAAGTCTGGATCTTGAATAAGGGCTGAGGCTAGGAGAAGCCTGGCTTGCTGTCCGCCAGAAAAAGACCTGACTATTTTGTCATGAGGAGCTTCAAGGTGAACAATCTCTAAAATATCATCTATTTTAGGATCGATATCGTAGATTTTTTTATCAGAACCTTTTGACATTGTTTTTTCAAAAAATTCCCTAACGGTAAAATCGAGTTCATCTCGAGGAATAACTTGGCGAGAAATAGCGATAGAAACGCCATTAACGATATTTACCGTTCCTTCTTCTGGATGAATGTCTCCAGCAATAAGAGCAAAAATAGTGCTTTTACCGGCTCCATTTTGTCCCATAATTGTTATTTTTGTACCGCGATGGACAGAAAAACTAACCTCTTTTAAAAGAGGCCTTTCGTCATCATATCCAAATGATACCTTGCTGAATCTAAGAATTGATTCATTTTTATTCGTGTTCATAATTTTAAATTAAAGATTTGCCGATTGCATATCAGCAAAGATAGAAAGCATAGTTAGTTAAAAGAAAAAATATCCCGCTAAATCATCCAGATAAGAGGACGAGCACATTCCCACGCTAAATAATCGCCCTTGATGGCGGATAAAATAGTTGGAATTATTGATATTTCTTCTTTATCAGACATATACATACTTATAGCATAAATAGAAAATATGTAAAGAAAACTATGCTGAAAATATTTCTTCCAACAGTTCATTTACACCTATTTTATTTTTTGCTGAATAAGGAATAATCTTATGGCTTCCGATAAGTTCATTAATTGTTTTGAACTGCTCTTCGTATTTAGATTTTTTTATTTTATCTATCTTATTCGCAACAACGACAATATCTTTCCTGTGGTCTTCTAGAGCGTAGAGCATTTCCAAGTCATCTTTAGTCGGACCGACATCAGCATCAATTATCAGGATAACCTTCTTTTGTTCATAGTTAGAAATAAAAAAATACCAATTGACCATTCCTTTAAGGCTTTTCTTTAACTTGTCAGGAACCTTAGCGTAGCCGTAGCCCGGAAGATCGATAAAATACAGAGAGTTATTAATTAAGAATATATTTATCTTCTGAGTTCTTCCGGGAAAAGGACTAGTTTTAGCTAAATCTTTTTGATTAACTAAAGAATTAATAACACTAGATTTGCCTGCATTAGAACGACCAATAAAAGCAACCTGAGGAATACCATTCTCAAGCGATTCATCATTACCAAGCGTTCCTTTTATAAATTGTGCTGTTTCTATCTTCATAGTCTATATAGTTAACAAAAATTAGATACTTTAACAGTATCACTGATACGCTCCGAACAAAAATAGCCTAGACTACTTCTTCTTGTCTTTCTTTGGCTTTTTTGTTTCCTTTTTTCTGGAATTATTTCCTTTTGCCATAAACTTTAAAATTAATTATATACAAATCATACCATTGTATTTACTTTTAGACAAACAAAAACCGACTATTGGTCGGCCTTTGATCTACTTTTTGGCTTTCTTCTTTTTAACAACGACTTTCTTTGCTGCTACTTTGGATTTTTTTGCTTTCTCTTTCTTTTCAATTACAATTTCTTTCTTTTCAACAACCACCGGTTTCTTTTCTTCTTTTACTGCAACGACAGGAATTAAAACCTTAATGATTCTATCAAGCTTTGCATTCAACATTTCGAATTGCTCATTGCTTACATTGCTCTTAACTGTAGTAGGAGCATTACCTCCCCTGTCAAAACACTCATTGCAGTAAACAGGCTTTTCTCCAGTTGGCCTGAAAGGAAGTTCAAATCTTTTTCCACAAGTAGCACAAGTTGCGTCAAACATTCTTTTATCTTGGAATCTCGGTCTTTCTCTTCCTCCCCTTCTGTCTGACCTATCTGAAGATGAAGCTCCTCCGTGAGATGTAAAACACTGGCTGCAATAAACGGGCTTATCGCCAGTTGGTCTGAAAGGAACCTCGCATCTCTTGCCGCAATCACTACAAACAGCCTCATGCATTTGAGGTCTTTCTCTATCTCTATCATTGCTAAATTCTCTTCTTTCTGGTTTCATTCTTTTAAAATCACTTTCTCTGGCTCCGTTTCTTTTCTCGTTTTCAAAAATGTTGTTGAAGTTTTTCATATTTATATATATTAACCTGTGGGGCTCATTATAGGCTAAATATGATTTAAAAGCAAACGAAAAGATATTTGGCTTATTTTTTGTCGTCAAATCTGCTTCCTATATGGCTTCCGTCACAAAAAGGCTTGTTGCGTGATTTTCCGCAACGGCAAATCGTTTGCCTGTTTCTTGGCTCGTAAATTGAACCATCAGAAGACTCTATTGGAATCCCTCCTTTTACCCATAAAGGTCCGCTAACTTGCGCAGGAACATCTTCGGTAACACTAATAGCCGGAAGGAAGTTTGGCTCAATCGGCTGACCTGTCTTTTTATCAATTGCCTTTAATCTTCCAGAGGGACAGTTGCAAGCTTCTTCAATAGCAATCTTTTTTGCTTCAGGATTATCTGATTTTTGGGTAAGATTCCAAGTTCCTCCATGTCGATGACAGAACCTACCCCCAGAACATAAATTGGGAGCATCCATTAAATCCATCCCTGGTCCAGAAATCTTTTCAGCCTGATTAGCATAGCTTTCTTTGCTCGCAGTTTCCGCACCATCAAATCCTTTCGCGTGGCTTCCATCACAAAACGGTTTATTGCCTGATTTTCCGCAACGACAAAGACTGTATTCTCCTTTCGTCTGATATTTTTCTCCTTTCTTCCAATCCAAAGGATCGTTATTGTTATCAGCTGTAACAAATTCTTTTTCTAATAGAATGTCGCCTGAAACATGATATGGACCGTCCTTTTCTATTTTTATTTTTTTATTGTTCATATTGAATATATATACAAGAATCTCTGCCACTCCTCAATACATCTTTCTGATAATTCGATTACGTCTATTAAGGTTCCGAACTCTTCGACATCCACTCCGAACCTTTTTTGATCTTTAGTGGGATCGTAATAGGAAATAATCGGCGTCTTTAGTCCGAGAATACTGTGTTCGACTAAATGATTCTGCGGTTCATACTTGTCTATATTCTTGTGCTTCTGCTTATTAGCTAAATCTTTGCAAAGAGAAAGCCATGGACTTTCAGAAACAAAAATATCTATATCTCTCCTGCTGTACCTGCTTTCAGCCAGCCAATCACGCAAATGATAGCATTGTATAAAAAATGAAGTGAAAGCATCAACAGCGCTTTTGAAGTTTTCATCAGAAGCAACTGAAAAACGATCAATCTCTTCTTTTAATCTTTTTATTCTATCTAATTGCTCTTGATATGGAAAAACGTACTTGTTCATTGTTTTATTCTTCTAGAGTACAACACATTAAAGTTCCCGGACCAACGTGGGAACCAATAAAGACACCTGTCATGCTTATAAAATCAATTTTAACCTGAGAAGGATATTTGCTTTCAAACAAAGATTTCAGTTTTTCAGCGCCAGCAATATTGTCTGCATGGCTGATTGCAACCCTATAAGTCTTCCCTTTAGACAATGACTCTTTATTTAAATCTTCAAACTGTTTAAATAATGCTTCAGCAATATCTTTAGCATTCATTTTAAGATTAGCTGCTTTAACAACCCCATCGTCCATGTGCAATATCGGCCTCATCCCCAGCTTTTGCATTTGAGAAAGAACTACCGCCAAGACATGACTTATCCTTCCTCCAGCCTCCATTTGATCAGGGTTCTCAGTCATTCCATAGAAATATGTCTTGGGAATATACGAGCTGACAATATTGATTATTTTTTCAATATCATTTTCTTGCTTGATTATTTCAAACGCCTTAATAGCTAAAAGGCTTTCTGCTGCATCAATATTATTAGAATCTATTATATGTATTTTATTTTGAATTTCTGGACTGAATAGCTTTTTAGTCTGCAATGCGGCATTATACGTTCCCGATATCTTGGAACTTATCGTTATACAAATAACCTCATTGTTATTCTTCAGCGCCTCTTCAAAATATTTCTTAAAAGTTCCCAAAGAAGGTTGAGAAGTTTTAGGGCTTGATTTTATCCCTTTCTTGCGCGCATCCCTCATCTTTTGAAAGATATTGTCACCAATTAAAGAACTCTCCTCTGGCCAGTATGGCTGAGAAATTATCGGAACAATACCATACTTATTAATAGTCTCATCATTAATTGAGGCAAAATTACAAACAATAACAGCTACTTTTTCCATAATTTAATTATTTATTATACTCTATATGAATCCTTATCATGCTTTTGATTATACCACAAACAAAAAATCGGCAAAAGCCGATTTAAATGTTTGAATAAATTGTTTTCAAAAACTCTTTTTGCTCCTTTATCATCTTACTAGGTAACTTTTTAAAATACTTAAGTTCGCTAGCGTTCTCATCTGGACTAAAATCATTACTCATAGGCTTAACTTCCATTGCAATACTTACACTATGGAACCTAATATCCGTATTTGAACGAACTTCGTTTAAAAATTCTATATGTCCAAGGAGTTTCTTTGGCTTTACAGCTAATCCCGTTTCTTCTTTTGCCACCCTCAAAATTGCATCAGCTATTTTTTCTTTTTTAAAAATCATTCCGCCAGGCAAATGCCAAAAGCCATTGCACGGCTCGATTGATCTCTTGGCAAGCAAAATCCCTTCATTAGATTTTATCACCAAATCAACACAAAGACGTGGGACTTTGCTGTATATATCAAAAAATACCTTAGGAGATAATGGATATTTATTCATAATTTAATCTTAAGAAGATTATATCACAAATAAAAAATACAAACAGATTATTCATAGGTTCCGACTACCGTATACCCTTCCAGTATGTTGTCGTTATGCCTTCTTTCGCCATCAAATTCATCTGTTACATCTTGTCCTGCGTTGCATCCATAATGCTGTCCATTCACAAAAAGACTCGATACGTCATAGACGATACCATCAACAGCTATATATGCCGGCTGTCCATTTAATCCATTGTATTGCTTAAGAGTTTCTGCTGTAAAAACAGTTGTTATTATATCAATAGATGTTCCAGAATTCTCTATTGTAGTTTTTGGATGATCGATTTCTTTGCTTTTTGATTCTTGATAGAAAAATTGCATAAAACAAAAGAAAAAAATCAAAGATAGATAAAAAATAACTAATAATGATTTTGTATAAACATTCCAAATGTTTTTCCTCTTTAAGGATAGATGTGCAGCCCATGAAGTATGAATGACAAAAGCAATCAAGCCGATAACTCCCAGATATCCCAGATGCCACGTACGAGAAAAATTGGAATCAATCAGACCCTTAGTCATGCCATATCCAGTGATGGCATAAAGTATAATCGTAATAAACAGAATCCACGAAGCTATCCTATCAATTTTTGTCATTATATTCTGCATATAAATTAATACAATTAAAATTGGCAACAATTTCAATTATTAAAAACAGATAATTCTTGATTTATTGATAGATAATTTTTGCTAAATCAAAATAATAACCAAAAGTGCCCAAAAACATAAGCTAAAGCAAAAGCTGGCTATAAATAGCGACTTGAATCTATGTCATTAATTTTTCAATTAATTTGATTCAGCAGCCATAAGATTATTTACGTTCTCTTTCCATTCTTCCGGAGAAGCGTGAACAACCCGTCCGACAAAAAGTTGACGAATGAGTTTCAATTCAGGAATTCTGCTAACGGCTGTTTTGTATTTCAAATACTCTGGCTTTTCCAAATCTTCAGCTTTAAGATATATAGGTTCCCGCCTGAAATTTATGGCAATCATGCAACGATTTATTTTCTTAACTAGCTCGTCTATATCTTCTTTTTCGGAAATCTTAAAAAAATATGTGGCCTTACCTCCACCTTCTATAGTTGAAGCCGCTTCCATGACAATGAAATTATTGCCCTTTTGGGAATTCACTGGCATTAAAAACCAAACGTATTCACCTGTTAAATCTCCCATTAGATCGCGTTTGATTCCAAAGAAAACCTGCTTGTTTTTTGATAAAGACATCAGATAGTCATATGATTCTTTTATTTCCAGAATTGCCAATTTTTTCTCCAATCCCGCCCAGATTGATGACGAAACTTTATCAATCTTTTCTCGGCTCACCGCCTGGCCATCCCTCAAAAGCTCGCTTGCTTTTTTAACAGTCAAAGGATCTAGTTCTGGCAAAAACTCCTTAAGAATAGACTGAGTTTTTAAAGATAATTCATTCAACGATTCCTTTATCGCATTATTTAAAGAATCAAAATATTCTCCAAAACCAGATAATAAAACCTCAAACGATTCGGCAATAATTAATATCTCATAGTCTTTATTGGAAAAATCCTCTATTTCAGCATAAGAAACCCTGATCAAGTTCCCTTGTTTCGGTTTTATCACTAATCCCGTGTCGGAGACTTCAACCTCCGCTTCTCCCGATTCTTCTTCTCCTCCTTTTCGATAACTGTAGCTTCCCTTATAGCTCCCTTTAATTCCCCCCTCTTTCATTAAAAGTTCCTTTTGAGATATTTCGTGACGGAGTTTGTTTAAAACTCTAACAAAGTCTTCATATTGATATCCCAATTCAGAAAGCACTGCTTTTCCTCCACCGATAAGAAACAAATTGATTTTAAAATCCTCGGCGATAAACTCACTAATGTCTCTCAATAATAAAGGAGTGGCCTGGCCTTTCTCTGAAAGAATGGAAATCTTTTCTTCATCAAGAACAAATTTTGCTTGGCCCGACTCAACCTCATTTCCAGACCCGTCGGTCAAAATACACACCCCACTGGCTTCTGAAATAACACTCGGCTCTTTCTTTTTTTTCTTCTTCTTTTCCTCTTTGTTATCACTTGGCTGAACCGAAGCAAATTTCTGCAACGCCGAAAGACTTTCTTTTATTTGGTCGTTGTTAAAATCTTGTTTATCCATAATTATTTTGATTCTGTAAAAATTATTTCTTTACCAATGGAATTTAAAAATTCTCCAGCGGCTTCTGGCAAAACTATCCCAAACTGCTTTGCAGCCGAATCTGTTAATTTAATTTCATCCGCTTTCTGATTGAATGCTTCTATCCCGATTAAAGGTATTTTCTGCTTTTTTATCTCAGCCACCATTCCTAATCTTAAGACTCCGCTTTTAAGAGAACCTGATATAATTAAGCCTTTTCCGGCAACCTTGAATATATTTTGGGGGACAAAAATTGCTTCTTCCATATTTTATTTCTTCATTTTTTCTCCGCAATTGCCACAAAATCCCGTACCGGCCGGATTTTTAGCTCCGCATTTGGGACATTTTTTGAATTCCAAACCAGCCCCGCAATTAACGCAGAATTTGCCAGTTCCAGCTGGTTTTCCGCAAGCGGGACACAATGTCTGTTTTGATTCAATTTCACCGGTAAAAACCTGGGTACCAGCCACCTTGGCCGCTATATCCTGAATTTTCTTCTTGGCTCTGGATGACGCTACCTCAACTGCTTCTCTCGGTGCGCAACTCACGCACAAATTTTCCTGTTCGTTCCAACAATTTTCGCAAACCCACTGGGTACATTTTGGACAGCGATGAAGATGAGCTTTGGCCTCGGTCTGAGCCTGCTCGAAAGCCACATCATATTCTTTACGCCATTCTGGCGACATGCCCTCGTGTCGGCCCGTAATTACATCTGTCACCTTTTCAATTCCGTAACCAACATTATATTTTCCAGCCATCTGAGCCGCTGCACCGAAAAGACCTCCAGCCATTTCAAGAAATTTTCCCTTTTTGGTTGATTTGGCTTCGATAAACGCAGTTTTGTATCCTTCCTTGCAAACGGCGCAAAAAAAGGTGAACTGAAATCCAGCATTAGTGGAATTGTCAGCAAAATTGTCTGTAAAAGGTTGTAAAGACATATTTTTTATTTTTACTTATTTTTTTCTTTTGAAGTTAAAGATTTCCCGCATTTCATACAATTGTCGCCAAGTGGCGGCTGTTCTTGATTGCAATTAGGACAAATAACCATCAAACGGGCTCCACAGTCTTCGCAATGCTCTCCAAAAAAAGTTGTTTTTCCGCAAAAAGGACAAATAATACGGAGATTCAAATTGCACTTTGAACACACCTTCCATTCCTTTTCAATCGGTTCGTGGCATTTCGGACAGCGAGATGGACCCAAAGGATTCACCTTCTCACAGAAAGGACAAACAACGGAATCTGGAGGAATTAATTTGTCGCAATATTTGCAAAGATGCTTGTATCCCACAGTCGGTTTATCGGCCGCTTCCGTACCCGTCGGAGCATAAGGAGGAGTGGGCTCTATCTTTCCATTGCTTTTATAATCAAAGAATGCTAAGTATCCGATAATGAACAGATTAATGGGAGAAATAAGAATTAAAATTCCCAACCAATTCGGCTTCCCTCTTCGCTCGGAAATCGCCATCCAAATAATTACAGCTATGACGATATTAACCAGCGGAATCAAAAATAATAAAATCCACCACATCGGCTTCTGAGCGATACTTATCATCAGAAAAATATTGCCGATTGGAATCCATGCCAGCCAGCTATTAGGTGTATTGGTTCTCTGAGCCAATATCTGCAGACAAAAAGCTAAATAAGCATAGAAGACTATCCATAGCAATAAATACCAGCCGGAAAACCAGCTCCAGACCGGAAGCGTTCCTAAAAATGTTAAAAATACCTCAAATGAGTTGTCTCCGCCATCGGGAGGAGGCGGTATAATTCCGCACGAAGAAGCACTCAAACATTGTTCTGTTATATCGCAACTTTGCGGAGTACAGGTTCTTGTTTGAAAAATTTTATCGCTTCCACATTCACCACTTCCACACTCGGTCCCCACCCAAGCTGAACACATGCACCCGCCAGAAGATTTGGAACATTTTTCTCCTTGGCACTTATTTCCCTCTCCGCAATAAGCTGGAGTAGACCATTCTAAACAATTGTCACTGTCAAAATCTCCGCATTTATAATAATTAAAATTATCAAAACACTTAGTCTGATCAGCACTGCATTCATCCTCGCAAACAGGCAATTCTTCGGGAATACATTGACCGGCCATGCAAGTATTGTTTATCGGACAATCAGAACTTTTAATACAGCCCTCGACTCCTCCGCCCGAGCAGACTCCATTACAAGTGGAAGACGTATAACAGGTTTTAGTTGTAGATGACTGGCATTCCGACAATGAAGCAAACTCTCCGACATATCCGCAATAATCATCAGCGCAACTATAAAACTTCGTTAAAGGAACCGACGTTTTTATTTCTAAAGTATAATTAACGATTTCTTCCTGATAAGCATAAAATTCATTAAGAGCCGATATGTAAACATAAGTGTCGGCTGCGGGAGTTAAAGACAATGAAACTGCCGCTCCTTTATTCGCCGAGGCATCTTCCTCGATCAATTGCTTGTTAATGTCGTAAAGACTTAAAGTCAATTCCGTTTTTGAGGACGGACTCAATTTAAAACTGTAAGTACTTCCTTTTTTAAGTGAAACCTTATATATATCTTGAGCATCGTCGCCTGACACTGAAGTAATGTAGGCATTACCAGCCAAATAGCTGCTATACGTCCCTGTGCCAACAGTCAAGGCCCTATCAAAAGTATCGCCAGCATCGGTCTGACTACCGGCATCATAATAATTTGTCGCAGAAACTTTTACGGTAAACGAAGCTATTTCCGCATGATCGTTCTCTATCTTTAAATAATAACCTGAAGAGCCACTAGTTCCTGCTAGCCAGCTAACTTTGGGATTCTCGTCATAAGAAGATATTAATTCTTCCTGTCCTGAACTATAAAGATACATTGAACATCCAGCTTCGTCAAAAGAACTAGCCTCGACGCTGATTTTTTGCCCCGGCTTGACAGAAATGGAATAATAGAGAACCTGCGAGTCATCAAGGTGCCCGCCCTGATATTCTCCTGGAGATAATAAAACCGCCGAACTAAAACTGTTCCCGGCGGTCGGTAAAGAAGTTTGGGCAAAAGCAATGTTCAACCCTCCAACTAAAAATAAAATTGAAAAAGTGAAACAAAGGATTATCCTTCTACATGCGGATGAATATTTTTTCAACATATTATATATTTTATTTTTTATTATCTTTATTTTAAAACTATTGAATGGTAATGTCAAATAAAACATAAAAAGAAGTGCTATCGCTAACTATTAAATTGTTCATTATTTGAATCATTGTTAGTTATTTCTTAATTCGAGGTTATTTTTTATCACATCTCCTATAGTTTTCTAGAATGTCTCAATTTACGAATCTTCAAAGCGTATTTCTTCGTGGACAGGAATTAACTTCGTGGCCATTTGTTGTTCTTTTAAGGCTTCGTCAAAACATATGCGACTAAATTCTTCAAATTCAATTACCGACAAATATATTTTTTAATAATTTTAGCAGTGGCTTCTGGTTTTTCCAACGGTAAAAGATGCCCACAATTTTTCATAATCTCCAGTTGGGCATTAGGTAATTGATGAGACAATTCTCGAATCGGACCCAACGGAGAAACCTTATCTAATTCACCGGCGATTAACAAGGTGTCATTTTTTATTTCTTTACCTACTGGGATTAGGCTAAATTTATAAAATTCATCGAATATTTCAATACTGACTTGCGGTTTTAATTTTTTAATTTCTTCAATATCCCTATCTATTATTTCCTTGTGTATATTAGAATCAGATGATTTAAAAATAATCTTATCCCCCATCTCTTTACCAAATCCATTAGAAAGCATTATCTTTTGCAAATATTTTGGCAGAAGCCCTGTAATCCCATAATAAATCGAAATAATCCTATTAAGCAATCCGTCAACTTTTAAAACCGGGGTGATAAGCACGAGCCTTTTGACTTTTTTTGGATAATGGTTAACAAAAACCAAAGCAATTCTTGAACCGAAAGAATGTCCAATAATGATGACTTCGTCTATAGATAAAGCCTCTAAAAAATCGTTCAGCCAATCGCTATAATTCTTAAGATTATGCTTTTTTCCTAAAGAATCTGAAGATCCGCAGGAGGGCAAGTCAGGTATTACTATCCTGTAATCATCCCCCATATGATTAGCCAGTTTAATCAAACCCATATGATTTCCTGGAAAGCCATGCAATAAAATTATGGCTGGGTTTTGGTTATCGCTATCTAGATAGAAAATATTCCTACCGTTAATTTTAATTATATTCTTCTTAAACTTCATATTAATATTTTATCATAAATAAAAAACTAAATATACTACTTTAGCAACAGGCGGGGGCTTACTCTCAAAGATTGATAACAAAATAAGTAAAAGTTATTTTACGTACTACTTATGGGACTATTGGGCCGAACTTTGCCTTTTAAAAATAAGGATAGAACAAAAGAAATTATAATAAAGATAAGTGCAACTACCAATGTATGATTAAATCCAGCAACCACTGCGGATATCTGTTCATTAACTCCACTAGGATTGCTCATCTGTTTTAAATAATTGATCTGATAAGCTGACATAATACTAATAAATAGTGAAGACCCAATAGCAGCAGCCAATTGTTGTAATGTGTTCATTATTGCAATACCATGAGCGTAATTTTCTTTAGATAGTGAATTTAAAGCATTTGTCTGTGTTGGGGCCATCGTCAGGGCAGTTCCTAAGCATACAAAACAATATATGATAGCTATTGTACTAATGGTTGTAGTTGATGAACTTCCTGATAAAAACATTAAGGCCAATCCTATTATCCCAAATCCTAAAGGAACTAAAATTTTAGCTCCAATCTTGTCGTAAAGTCTGCCGGCAATAAGCGTTACTAAAGCACTCACAATCCCTGCTGGCAGCAAGGTAAGTGCTGCCGTGGAAGATGATGCTTTTAGTGCATCTTGAAGGAATAGAGGTATAATCATATTCATACTAAATATGATCATCATTGCACACATAACGAGTATAACGCCTATGGAGAAAGCTGGAGATTTAAAGACGCGCAGTTCTAGCATTGGCTCTTTTAAAGACAATTGACGTTTAATAAATAAAGCCAGAGATATTATTCCAATGACAAAAGAAATAATCATTCCTAAAATATTTGGTCCTAGTTCACTAATTTTACTAATCCCATATAGAATTCCACAGAAACCTATTGAAGATAATACAATAGATAGATAATCAATTTTTGGCTTTGTTATTTCTAATACATTTTTTAAAAATAAGTAACCGGCAATAATAGCAATAACAGCTACTGGAATTAACATAAAAAACAAGACATGCCAATTATAATATTGTAATAGTACACCAGAGATAATAGGTCCAACAGCCGGTGCGACTAATATAACTAAAAAGCATAATCCCATAGCAGAACCACGTTTCTCTGGTGGATTTATAACAAAAACAGTGTTCGTCATAAGTGGTATCATCATGCCTGTTCCAGCAGCTTGTATCATTCTAGATATAAGCAGCATAGTGAAAGAGGAAGAGAAGGCCGCAGAAATAGTGCCTATTAAAAATAACATCATAGCACTAATATATAATTGCTTTGTAGTAAAGGTTTTAATGAGGAAAGCTGTGACCGGAACTGATATAGCAATTACAAGCATGTAGCCAGTAGCAAGCCATTGTATGGTCCCCGCTGTCACACTCATTTCTACCATGAGTTTTGACAGTGCTACATTTAGGATGGTTTCATTTATTAATGAAATAAATCCACCCAGCAATAACACAACCATAATTGGCAATATATTGAATTTTTTGTTTTTAACTTGATTTGTGATTGTTTTCATGGTTTTTATATAGGTATATTAAACGCCAAAATACGCCAATTATGGTTGTGTTATGTGTAGTAGAAAAACTTAATGTTTTAACAAAACACTTATTTTATTAGCAACTAGAAGAAGTGGCGAGGTATCTTTTTTTGCTAAGGATATGGTAATAGCGCCCTCAATCATTATTTGAATAAGTATACCTAATTCTTTTGCCTTATTTTTATCAAAACCACATTGAATTAATTTTTCTGAATAGATATTTTCCATAGCTTCAAAGACACCGTTACAGGCTTCTCTCAAACATTTACTTGACTTGTAGTTCTCTAATGAAATTAAACTTATGGAGACGTCCAGAAGGCCTTCTTTATCAATAGTTTTAGCTAAATTTCTGATAGCATGTTCAATAGCCTCAACAGGTTCAGGGAAATTTTCTAAGATATTTTTTACTTTCTTTTGCATAATTTCACTTGCTAATTTTATTGATTCCAAAGCCAATTGTTCTTTTCCTTTAGGAAAATAATAATAAAGAGATCCTTTAGGGGCACCGCTTTCTTTCAAAATTTCAGTTAGTCCCGTGGCAGAATATCCTTGAAATTGGAAAAGTCTAGATGCTGTTGTAAGAATTCTTTCTCGTGTATTCAACTTATTGCTCATAAAATTATCCCTTTCTTAGTAATTATTATAGTGACTGGTCTACTGATAGTATAGTCAACTTAAAATTAATTGTCAATACTTAAAAACCGCCTACCTGACGGTAACCGGTCTCCTAGAGCCCCTCACTACTTGGCTCGGTAAGTGGGACGAACTTGGAACCTTTTTCCAAGCCAATCTTATAAACTACAATAAAGAAGTTATTATACTAGCTAATGCTGTCACTCCTGCCCAAAAATAAGAAGTACTTGCAATTTCGTGTGATTCTTTATTTGTTTTATTTAATTCATCCTTGAATATTTTTAACATTTCATCAAAATCAATCCCCTTGGTTGTCACCTGTATTTCTATTCCTGGTATTGCTTTACTTTCTAGCTTCTCTAAGCTTTTTAAATTTTCTTTAGCTTTTGTTTTTTCTTTGTAGGACATAAAGAAAAAAATAAAAGTGAAAATAATCCAAATTAATACAGTCGGATGTATTTTTATAAAATTTATTATTATTAAAATTACTTCAAATTTTTCTTGCATAGAATAAATTATATTATCGGAAGGTGGGACGAACTTGAAACCTTTTTATTGCTTTCTAAATAATACTAATTCCCTTTCGTCGACAAAAATATTTCTATTATTTCCACATCTTTTAAGTCTTTCCCTCTTCCAAAAAACTTTTTCCATTTAATTAAATAATCCAATTTAACAAACGGCAATCCGTCTATTATATCTGCTTCTTTGATCATTCCGTCAACGTCCCATCCTTCATGCCAATCCCTGCCCATCTCTATTTCAAGATTGTCGTTTTTTAACCAATCTCGATATCCGTATATTTCTTTTATTTTCCATCCTTGTTTATTTAAATATTCATTAAATATTTTATCGGAAACAATCAAATCTATGTCGTGCATTTCTCTTAAATCCCTAATACCCATAGGACCACTACCAAAAACAGCATACTCTCCCAGTGGTAATTTTAACTCCTTAAGAGATTGAAATAATTTTTTATTTTTATCTAACATAATAATATTATATCACAAAACAAAAAACCGACAAAAGTCGGTTTCTCAAGTGTCGGTTTCTCTAAGAGCTCGGTAAGTGGGACGAACTTGGAACCTTTTTAGCGCTACGTGATTCATGACCTTAAGATGTTTATTCTTTAAACTTAAATATTTTTTCTTTTTCGGTAGGAAATAGAATTTCAAGTAGCATAGAAATAAATATTACTGATTCCTTATAAAAAATATCTAAAAACTTAGAGGAATTAATATTATAACTGATAAATACTCCTGCCTTATTCTTGCCCCTACTTGTCCAAATTGAAGGCATTATAACAATGCCTTCTAAGTTTTTCAAAAATAATTCAAAGTCAGGTCCCTTATCTTCAAAAGAAAATACTCCCAAGGAATTGTGAGCAAATTGATGTCTTAGTTTTCTAAAATTTTGAATAAAGGAACGTTTACCTTGAAATTCTTTTGGTAATACTTTTCCTTTTAAGCACATATTTATTCCTTCTTCAATTCCTTCTAACTCCTCTATTTCATTGGATTCTAATTTTAATTTTCTAATTTGGAATTGATGTAAAATATTTTTAATTTCTGAATCTAAAATTATCACACATTCAATTATTGCACTTCTGTCTATTTTTTGATGTAATAAATTATTAAATTTGTTTTTTGCTACCGCTTCTTCTTTATTTAGTTTATTAATATTTCTACCTTCTTTTGCTATGATTTTATGCATCTCGTTTATGGCAATTAAATTATCTCCGCTGCGTCTTTTATAGTTATCCAGCAAAACTTTTTTAAGGTTTTCGAACAAGTCCGTAGTTTCTTCATTCAGAATAGTTCTAACTGGGAAAACAATTCTTTTTTTCTTTGAAGTCATAATTATTTAATTTAAGCAATTTATTTTTCAATTAATTCTAAGTAGTCCAACATTTTATTAATGGCTTCATCTATTGTTTCTCCTATTTCTTTGTGCTGAGAGCCATCCTTTTTATAAACTCTTAAAAGGCAATATTTCGGCTTATAATATAAACTAAATCTATTTTTATAAGCTTTTGAAATTATATGTTCTAATTTATTTTTCATATTATTTATTGGTCATCTTTCTAAATTAAAACACCTCAAAGGTGCCGTTACTAATATTTAAGTTATTTGTTATTATATCTTTCATTTTTTTAAATATATACTTTAAAAATAAAAAAATCAAATTAGACAAAAACCGGCCTCCTTGACGGCAACCGGTCTCTTGGAACCCCGCACTACTTGGCTCCCTTGTACGGTCCAGGGCCCCATTAAGGCAATAACCGTAAACATTAATTATTTATATTTTTATTATGGCACACTGGTGAACGGTCGGGTAGTCTTTAGGAAAAATGAAACAAATGAAATTATTTAGTAATTTCTAAAAATATTTTATCCAAAAAAGTTCCCTTTGAATCAAAATCAAATCCGATGTTGGCGAAATATTCGGTAGCACAGCTATGGCATCCGTTAGTAAACCTATATATAAAAATATATCTTTCGTTGCCATTCGGAAGAACTTCTTTTTTGGCAAAGTTAGGAGAAGATCCAAGTAGCGTTACGTCCGGATATTTATTCTTCATCTCAAGATAAAGCTTATCTTTCTTCCAATCTAAACTAGAAGTATCTTTTATTTCCGTGGAGATAAGAATGGGCGAACCATTTATTAAATAATATTGCTGCATAGAATTAACTCTACCTATAAACGTTACTTCTCCTAAATCAATTCTGCCCATTTCTGTAAATTCATCCAAGAAACCTCTTTCTGAAAGGAGTCTCGAAAAAGCCACGGCATCTGGAGAAGCTCCAAATTGCTCCATGGTTTTATAAACACATTCCGAATCATAGCATGTTGGCCATTTACCCAAAGACTCCTGAAAACTGCTCCAGACAGCACTGGGACCAATTTCTTTCTGTTTTCCCAACCAATCAACACTGTTTATACCTCTTCCCGAATAATCTGCAATAGACGCACTATCAGATCCGTCTATCTTTGAAACTGTTAAATCATTATTAATATTTATCTTATATTCTCCAGATGGTGAAATAATTGAGATAGTTTTTATGCTTTCCTTAAAACTATCATCAATAGAAGAAGATGTTTTGTTAAAAAAATTAAATTTAAAATAATCTATTATTCTTGACTCGTAGGCTTCCTGAGATACGCCTCCGTCAAAACTTACAGAACTGAAATTGTTTACAGAGTATAAAAAATTATCATTATCGGTCCATTTAATGTCTCCTATCCCTTGATTTTGCTTAGGAGTAAAAAACAACATTTCATTACTTGGGCTGTCTATCTCCCCGACATAACATTCATAATCGCTTTGCAAATTACATTTACATAAAACGTATCTATCTCCATTGGTAGACCATGTCGGAACACCATTCATACCTTTAATGAACTCGTCTTTCCCAAGATTAAAAACGGAGTGGCTTCTGCAACCAGGCCCAGTTCCTTCATCAGTATAAACATAGGTGCAGTCAGAAGAAAGAAACACGGGATTACCGCCATCAAAATTTTTAACAACCTCTATCTTTTTTTCTTTTAGATCGTATGAATAAATACTCGAACCAATATAATTAAGAGTATAAAGTATTTTGTTACTTTCCTTACTACAAACATCTCTAACGTCACCACTTATGGGAATATTAATCTGCTTATTGGTCAGAACATCATAAAGATAAATTTTAAAATCTGACTCATAGACAAACTTTTCCCCTTCGCTATTTAATATAGCATCTATCTGAGAAGAAACGCTGTTATCTATAGTTAGCCACACTGGAACGAAAAAATGAGTATTAGTGGATATATTAATACTTTCCGAATCATCTAATTTAGAAATAATATCGCCATCCTCGCTGATTTTATAATCAAGTAAAGGAGAAATTTGAGCATTATCTTTTTTTAACATTTCAAGCATCAAAGTTTGTCCTCCAGAAATTTCTTTAGTTCCGACATTAATAGAGTGGTACTCTATGCTTTTATTATTGTAAAGATTTTTATTAAAAGCAGATGTTTCTTCCCAATTTTTGCCTGTCCCCCTCATTATCTCATCACTAAAAATGTTTTTTTCGTATAAAAATGTTTCATTGTCATGCCAACCAAATGGAGAATAAAATTCTTTTGTTGTGGCCGATAATAGAACAGAAGCAACGATTTTACCATCTTCTATTTTATTTAAGTAGAGAGAGTCCAATTTTTGATCTGACCCAGTATCAAAATCAATAGTTCCTTTAGTTATAATAAACTTTGTTTCATCCGGTGACCAAAAAGGATATCCTCCTCCATCAGAACCATCTATTATTTTTTTATTTTCAATATCATATATCGCTCCAAATCTATCTCCAGGAGCAGTTCCTGCCTCTAAACTAACATACCTACAACTAGGGGAAAAATCACGGGGAGATGTATTGGGACCAATGCTCAAATAATTAAAATCTTGAACAGTTTCTGTGTTTCCATTTTTTATATTATAAGAATAGAGGGCATAATCACCCCTGATTGAATAATATAAAATGCCACCCGAAGAAAGACAACCATACTTTACCTGTTTATCTATTGGAAGTAGCGTTGTTTCTTTAGTTGATGTGTTATAAATATAAAATTTATTATCATTTGACGATAAGTATAGGACTTTTTCGCTATAATCATTCGATTCTTTCTTTGAGAAAGTATTTTTGATTAATTGATCATAGTAAATATACAATCCAGATAATATTAAGCCAAAAACCGCAATGACAATAACAATAATATATTTTTTATTCATATTTTTATAAATTAAAACACTTCAAAAGAAGTGCCATTAATTGGTTAATTGATTATTGATTATTTGACCATTTCCGGTCTCTCGATACTTTTTCATATTGCTCCGGTGGTAGGATTCGAACCTACAACCTATTGCTTAACAGGCAACCGCGCTACCATTGCGCCACACCGGAATATGTTTGTAATATACATTAAAACTAAGTCTTTTTCAACCCCTAGATTCGTCCAATACAACACCGGCATGAAATGAAGACCGCTTTCTAATACAAAACGAGCATGAAAACAGGCTCGTCTTGCAAAAGCGTGTGAATCAGGC
>JBAQMJ010000014.1:0-36960 GCA_049302695.1 Minisyncoccales bacterium | reverse complement strand
AATTATTATTTAGGCGGAGGAGGCAGTTGTGTTTATAAAACAGTTACCACTTGTACGGGAACTGGCTCTACAGATTGTTCTACTAGCAATGGAACATGGAATTCGACAACTTGTGTTTGTACTTGCCCGAATAATTACACTTTGAATGGAACAAAATGCGAAGCTAATCTATCTCTTACCTGTACTAAAGACCAGTGGACTTGTGATAACTGGAGTGTTTGCGTAAGCGGAAAACAATACAGGCCCTGCACTTTGTCTTTCGATTGCCCTGGAGTGACTGAAGTTTCTCCGAGAACTGAACAAGATTGTACTGTTGCAAGCGGAACTGAAGAAACAACTGAAGCCACAAATTGTTATTATAAATTGTCTGATTACGGAGATTGTATAAATGGAGTAAAAACTCGTAAAGTTTTAAGCTCTTATCCTGAAGGATGCATAGACACTCTGACTGAACCTTTGGAAAAGTCCTGTACATCAACCGCTTGTTCATATAAATATTCTGCTTGGGGTGAGTGCAAGAATGGCAAGAGAACGAGAAATGTAACCTCAACAACTCCAAACGGATGCACTCCTGGCAATCCGATTATTGAAGAAACTTGCAAGAGTGTTTGTACTGATAATGATTGGAAATGCGAAGATTGGGGTGAATGTGCGAGCGAAGGAACTCAATATAGAAAATGCTCTTTATTAGACACCTGCATTTCTTCTACCGCTTCAGTTCTAAAATCTCCTCAAACAACAAGGACTTGCCTTTATACAAAAGAAGAGCAAACTACTACGGAAACAACAGTTGAAACAGAAGAAGCGTTGCCGGCAGAATGTTTGAAGGTTGGATTTGATAACAAGAATGATTGCGAATTGTACCTATATCAGTCAAGAATAGTTTCTGATTGCCAAAGTAGCGGACTGACTACCCAGGACCAATGTCGAGAATATTTATTAAGTAAATACGGAAAACCATTGAAGTGTCAAAGTTTGAGCGAGAATGAGTGCAACTCTTTGATAAATAATGTTATTCTTTCTGATTTAAGTTCAGTTATTTCTTCAGAGACTAAAGATAGCTTGAATGAGGTTGCTGGAATGTCCGCAGTTATTGATACGCAAGCTAAGACAATTATAGTCAGTATTAAAAAAACTCCAATAGCTGGAGGAAATACAACCGAGCAAATAAAAGAAATCAAAGTTGATTCATTGCCTATTACTTCTTCTGATTCTGAACAAGTGTCGGTAAATTTAGTTTCAGTCGGATCAACTTCTTCGCAGCAACAGAGTTTATCTCCAGTTGCCATTATTTTTGACAGTAATCAAAACGGAATTTCTGATGATTTAGATAGCCGTTTAGGGGATGAAGGATTGACTACAGCAGTTAAAGAATCTTTAACTGGAGTTGATAAGGCTATTGTCGACGGGAAGACCTTGGAACAGCCTAAATATGCAGAGGTGACGACTAGCGCTTCCTTAGTTGTTAGTTCAGTTACTACAGTTAAAACAGAGGATAATAAATCAAATCTAAAATTTGAAGGGAAGGCTGAACCAAATCAAATAGTCACTTTGTTTATTTATAGTACGATGCCAATCGTGGTGACTGTTCAGGCCGATGCTAATGGAAACTGGACTTATGAATTGGATAAAACTATGGTTGATGGAACTCATGAAGTATATGTGGCTATCAATAATGACGAAGGAGCGATAGTCGAGGCCAGTTTGCCAACTCCCTTTTTCATTCAAGAAGCACAAGCTGTTTCAGTCGATGATTTTGTTGCTACAACTGGAGATGCTACTGAAGTTTCTGGCCAGACAAACACTCTAATGATGTTATATATTTTTAGCGGAATAGCAATCATCTTAATTCTTATCGCTGCCTTCTTGATAATTAAACAAAGAATGTCTGACGAATAAACATGGAAAGCACCAATTTTAAATGGAGATTTTTAAAAGACAATAGGCAGGTTTTCTATTCGATAGTCCTGATGATTGTCGTTCCTGGAATAGTAGTTTTGAATACTTGGCTGTTTTCCGAATCTTTTAAAGATACGGTTGATTTGAGTTTGCAGGATAAAGCGGTGGCAATCGGGCAATCGGTTAATGCTGGCTTGTCGGGTAAACTTGGTTCAACAGAGGAAATTCAATCTTTTGTTGACGATTGGAGTAAATACAATGAAGATACTGAGGCCCTTGATGTTTATTTGCGCGAAGGAGATAGCTTTAAGTTGGTAGCTAGCATGAATAATAAGGAAGATGTTGGTAAAACCGAAACTACTTTTAATTACTATACTGCCTGGAATAGCGACCTTCCAGTTGCTCAGAAGATATATGAATCAGATGGAAAGGTAAATCGTTTCTATTGGCTAGTGGTTATGCCTTTGAATAATTTGTCAGGAGAGAAGCAAGCTCTTTTGTCGATGAAGATTTCGGCAGATATTATTAATACTAAATTAGCAGTGGCTCTAGGCAATTCCTACTGGATACTTTTATTAACGGTTGTTTTTATTGTTCTTTTGCTTTTGGCTAATTCGAGACTGTTCCAGTACTCTATTTTATACAACAAGATAAAAGAAGTTGATGTGATGAAAGATGAATTTATTTCCATGGCTTCTCATGAGTTAAGGACTCCGGTAACAGTTATTCGAGGATATATTGAAATGTTGATTAATGATGCAGACAAGCTTACTAATAATGAAAATAAAGAATACTTGTCAATCATTGATATTTCGGCTGAAAGATTAGCCAATCTTATCGAAGATCTTTTGAATGTTTCTAGAATTGAACAAGGAAGATTGAAGATGGATTTGAAGGAAATGGATGTCTGGCCATTAGTTGAAGAAACTGTTAAGGAAATGAAAATACAGGCCGACGGCAAAGGCTTGGCTTTGACTTGCCAGATTGATGAAAAAGCTAAAGCAATTATCAATGCTGATAAGGACAGGCTGAAGCAGGTGCTGATAAATACTATTGGCAATTCCATTAAATACACTCCTTCTGGAAGCGTTGAAATCAAGGCTTTGAATAGAAACAATAATTTAGTTTTGATAATCAAGGATACAGGAATTGGAATGACATCTAAAGAAAGAGAGCATTTGTTTGAGAAGTTCTATCGTGTTAAGAATCAAAAAACAACCGATATTGTTGGTACGGGACTAGGCCTATGGATAACCAAGCAGATTATCGAATTAATGAAAGGAACGATAATGATTGATTCAATGGAAAACGTAGGAACGCAGGTTACTTTAGAGTTTCCTTTAATTAGTGATAAATAAAATTATGATTAAAGATTTTCTAGCTTTTCTTAAGGAGTACAACATTGTTTCCGTGGCCATGGCTTTTATCATGGGAGCAGCCAGTACTAGTTTAGTCAATTCTTTAGTTAAGGATATCATAATGCCTATATTTTCTCCCTTGACTGCTTCTGGAAATTGGACAGAGGCTGTTTTGAGCATAGGGCCAATAGCTATCAGATATGGTTCTTTTTTGGGAGAACTTCTTAATTTTATAATCTTGGGTTTTGTAGTGTTTGTGATAGCTAAGAAGATATTAAAAGAAGAAAAAAAGAGTTCTTGATATTTACCTCTTTATCTTATAGAATACAATATATGAATAATTTAAGAAACATCAGTGTTAAGGGTAAAAAAGTCTTGGTAAGATGCGATTTTAATTCTCCTTTAGGAGAAGGAGGGAAAGTTGAAGACGATTTTAGAATAAGAAAAACTATTCCTACAATTGAGTATTTAAGGAGTAATGGAGCTAAGATAATTTTGATCAGCCATTTAGGAGAGCCTAAAGGCAAAGATGTTGATTTTTCTTTGCGTCCAGTTGCCAAAAGATTGTGGGAGCTGATTCAAGGAAATGTAAAATTCGTTAATGATACTATTGGCAAGGCCGTACAAAAAGAAATCAATGCCATGAAAGAGGGGGAAGTTGTCGTTCTAGAAAATTTGAGATTCTATAAAGGAGAAAAAGAAAACGATGATAAGTTTTCTCAAGAGCTAGCTAAGATGGCTGATATTTTTGTTCAGGATGGATTTGGAGTTTGTCATCGACCCCATGCTTCAATAATCGGAGTGCCTAAATATCTTCCTTCTTATCCCGGACTGCTTTTAGAAGAGGAGATAAGAATTTTATCCAATGCCTTAGTCAGTCCTGATCGACCTTTAGTTTCCATTATTGGAGGAGCTAAGGTGTCAACTAAAACAAGAGTAATTGAAAGATTGCTCGATAAGTCAGATTATCTTTTGTTGGGAGGAAAGATTGCTAATTCATTATTGGTAGCTAAGGGAATCTGCATTAAAGATTCTTTGAATCAAGACGAAGAGAATCTGATGGAGGTAGTTAAAGGGATTAATTTAACTAGCCCTAAGTTGCACTTGCCGATTGATGGAATAATGGCTCTGTCCAATTTTGAAGAAGAGTATTCGAGAACAGGAGCAGTGGGGACATTGAGAAGAGAAGAGGGAATTTATGATATCGGACCAGAAACAATTGAAAAATACAGGGCGGTATTATCAGAAGCTAAGACTATTATTTGGAATGGACCTTTGGGATTTTTTGAAAAGAAACCTTTTGATAAAGGGACTACAGACATCGCTAAGTTAATAGGACAGATCAACAGCCAAGTTTTTTCGATAGTTGGCGGAGGAGAAACAGTTGAAGCAATTCAGAAATTAGGAATTGAAAATCAATTCGACCATATTTCTACAGGCGGTGGAGCGATGCTTGATTTCATGGCTGGAAAAGATTTGCCTGGGCTAGTCGCTTTGGAAGAAAATAGTAAAAAGAAAAATAATGAAGATTAAGAATATCGACAAAGCTGCAGAAAGGATTAAAAAAGCCGTAGAGAATGGCGAACAGATAATCATATACGGAGATTCCGATTTGGATGGAATTTCTTCAATGGTCATAGTTAAGGAATCCATAGATAATTTAATATCTCTTCTTCCTAAGGAAAAGAAAGAATTATTTCCTCCAGTTTTTTCTTTTTCTCCAGAAAGAAAAACAGAAGGCTATGGCTTGAATGAAACAGCCCTTGCCTTTATCAAATCAAAAGTTTTAAACGGATTAATTGTAACCCTTGATTGCGGAGTCACTAATTTTAAAGAAATTGCAGATGCTAAGAATAGCGGTTTTTCTGTTATTGTTGTCGACCATCACAAAACTGTTGGAGGAATCCCTGAAGCTGCAGAAATAGTGGTTGATCCGAAACAGGAGACCGATGATTATCCCTTTAAGGAATATGCCAATGCTGGCATAGCCTTTAAGTTGGCTAAAGAATTATTGGGGGATAAGATGTCGCCTATGTTAAGAGATAGTTTTTTGGAATTGACTGCCTTAGCTACAATTTCCGACATGATGCCTGAAGTTGGGGAAAATGAAGAAATGATTAAAGAAGGATTAGAGAAAATAGAATATAGCCAAAGACCAGCGGTGAGAGCCATATTCTCTATTTTAAATCCTATGGACTTTTCTTCAAAGAGAGATATGATTTTAAAGATTAATAGCGCTTTGAATTCTTCAGTTATAGAAAATCATGTTCCCAAACCGTACTTGTTTTTAATTGAATCTGATTTTGAAAAAGTTGAAAAAACAGCAGAAGAACTTTTTGAGGAAAGTAAAATAAAACAGAGAGATGTGGCGATGCTGGTTGATGAGCTGATAGAAAAGATTACTTTCAAAAACAGGCCATCGGTAATATTTGAAGGATCTCATTTGTGGGAGCCAGAGCATTTAGGAGCAGTAGCTTCTCGTTTATGTAATTATTTTAATAATCCAGTTTTTCTATATAAAAAAGGAGAAGAGATAAGCAGGGGAACAGTGAGAGTTCCTAAAGGAATGGATGCGGTAAGAGCGATGGAGAGCTGCAAGGATTTGCTGGTTATGTTCGGGGGCCATCCTCCAGCAGCTGGCTTTACGGTAAAAAATGAGAATATTGATAAATTTGAAGAGTGTTTAAAGAAGTATTTTAATTAAAAAAGGAGGCTCTACGCATTTGGTAGACACTCCTTTTTTTTCTGTGATCGGGCAATGATTATCTTTTTTTTGCTTGAATTGTTTCCAAGTCGGACGTCCAGAATTTCTCTGGCTATGATAATCGGGGCTCTGCCGTATACAATACCAATTTTTGTCATACAAACCTCTGCTTGTTAAAATATAAACTTAATTAGTTGCTTTGTCAAATCTTTATTTTTTTCTTCATATAACCTATAATATAAATATATGAAAAACATAGTTAATTATATTTTTGAGATAGGTGTTTTAAAAAGAGAACGTCACAATGGTTTCAAGTTGATTGGAGTAGACAATCTTGACTCTGTCGCAGAACATGCTTTAAGGGCAGCTCAAATAGGATATATTTTAACGGTTTTAGAGAATAAAAAACACGGGACAAGAATAAGCCCAGAAAAGGTTGCTTCAATACTGATTTTTCATGATAATGGGGAAGTCAGGATTGGTGATCTGCATAGAGTAGCATCCAGATATATTGATAGTCGGGAAGCTGAGAAAAATGCTTTTGTCGATCAAGTTAAATATTTGCCAGAAGAATTTAAAGAATTAGTTAAATATTTTGAAGAGATAGAGGAAAGAGGAACCAAAGAAGGTGTAATTGCGAAAGACGCCGATTGGTTAGAAGCAGCTTTTAGCGCTAAAGAATATTATGATTTGGGCAATAGCTTGGCGATGGACTGGATAAATAATGTCGGATTAGCTCTTGAAACTGATTCAGCTAAGCAAATATTTAAGGAGATGAAAGAAACAAGATTCACTGATTGGTGGGTTGGGCTAAAGAAAATGTTGTATAAAAAATTAGATGGAACAAATGTTTCCCATGGAGATAAATAATAATTTAAAATATATGAAAAAAATAATTTTAACACAATTTTTCGTTTTATTAGCAGGAACATTATTTGCTTGGTTTAATTTTGCCAATGAGTTAATCGCCTATAATCAAAGCACTTCCTGTACTCTTGGATGCACGGCTGGAACTAATCCATTTTTGACTCCTTGTTTCTTCGGAGCAATCTTCTTTACAGCCGCTTTTATTTTAAGCTTAATATTAGTTAAGAAAAGTAAGTAGTCTATTTTGTATTGACAATTAATTAAAAATGCAATACAATATAATTATAATATAAATTGCATTAAGTATGATTATTAAGAACGATGAACAACTTCAAATTCGTATTGATTCTAAAACTAAAAATGAAGCAAAAAAAGTTTTGGATACTTTAGGCATGGATATGAGTTCAGCAATAAAGATTTTTTTACGCCAGATGATAAACGTTAATAATTTTCCTTGTGAGTTAAGAGATGAGAATGGTTTTACCTTAAGAAACGCTGAAATTTTACGCGAATCGATTGTGAGTGCAAAAAATAGCAAGAAATCATTTACTAAAGGATCTGATCTCATAAAAGATGCTTTGAGTAATTAACGCATGTTTACTTTAAGATATACCAGTCGGTTTAAAAGAGATCTTAAGGCTTATAGGCACAACAAAGATGTGCTTATTGAATTAGAAAAAGTTTTGGATACTTTAGCCAAGGGATCAAATTTGTTTCTCAAAAATTCCAATCACCGCTTATCGGGAGAATTCAGAGATTGTTTTGAGTGTCATGTAAAACCAGACGTTCTTCTTATTTACAAGATATACGAAGAAGAAATAACCATTCTACTGTTAAGAATTGACTCTCATTCTAATCTTTTTTAGCCTAGACAATATGGCCAGAGAAGCCTTATTGTCTTTTGTCTTTTTAGATGGTACAATGTATTTTCCTAAGTTTAAAAACTATGGATTTTCAGCTAAAGGGAGAATTTAAACCGAAAGGAGACCAGCCTCAAGCTATTGAAAAATTGGTTCAAGGCTTGAACCAAGGAATGAAAAAACAGACATTATTGGGGGTTACTGGCTCAGGTAAGACGTTTACCATCGCAAATGTAATAGATAAGGTGCAGAAGCCGACACTGGTGATTTCGCATAACAAAACTTTAGCTGCTCAATTATGTAATGAATTCAGAGAGTTTTTCCCCAACAATGCGGTGGAATACTTTGTTTCCTATTATGACTATTTTCAGCCTGAAACGTATATGGCTCATACCGATACATATATTGAGAAGGAGGCGCAGGTCAATGAAGAAATAGACAGATTGAGGCATGCTTGCACTCAAGCTTTGATGACCAGGAAAGACGTGATTATCGTTGCTTCGGTTTCTTGCATTTATGGCTTGGGTTCTCCCGACGAATACAAAAAAGTTTTGCATCATTTTAAAAAAGGAGAAAATATTGATCGCAAGGAGATAGCCAGGAAACTGATAGAGCTTCAGTTTGAAAGAACTAATGAAGATTTAACAATGGGAACTTTTAGATTGAGAGGCCAGGTTTTGGAAGTGATGCCAGTCAATCAAAAGATAATTTATAGAATAGGAATTTCAAATAAGATTGATTCGATTGAAATCCTCGATCCGATTAGAAGGAATGTTTTAGAAGAAGTCAATGAAGTACTTTTATTCGCTGCTAGGCACTATGTTTTAAATGAAGAGACTAAGAAAGAAGCTATTATTGGAATAAGAAAAGAATTGGAAGAGAGGTTGAAGTATTTTGAAAAAGAAGGAAAATTGCTAGAGCACGAAAGATTGAAAAGAAGAATCAACTACGACTTGGAAATGATTGAGAATATCGGCTATTGTCAGGGAATTGAAAATTATTCCAGGCACTTTGACGGCAGAAAAGTTGGCCAGCCTCCTTTTACCCTTTTGCACTATTTTGAAAAAGCAGATCCTGATTTTTTAACTGTCATTGATGAGTCGCACGTGAGCATTCCTCAGATAGGAGGAATGTATTTTGGAGATAAGTCAAGGAAGAAATCATTGATTGATTACGGTTTTCGCTTGGAAAGCGCATACGATAATCGTCCCTTGCAATATTCTGAATTTGAAGATTTAACCAAGAGAAAGATATATGTTTCAGCAACGCCAGGAGAAGATCAATTAAGCGAGAGTTCGCAGATAGTTGAGCAGATAGTCAGACCGACTGGATTAGTCGACCCAGAAGTCATAATAAGGCCGATTACAGCAAAAGAAGGAGACTCTCAGGTGGATGATTTGATTAAAAGAATCGAAGAACAGGTTTCTAAAAAAGAAAGAACTCTAGTTACCACTTTAACTAAAAGAATGGCCGAGGATTTAACTGATTACTTGGAAAAGAAGAAGATAAAGGTTAAATATCTGCATAGCGATGTTAAGACGCTGGAAAGAATTGAAACTATTACTGAATTAAGAAAAGGCTTGATTGATGTTATTGTCGGAGTTAATCTTTTAAGGGAAGGATTGGATATTCCAGAAGTTTCTTTAGTGGCCGTTCTAGATGCTGACAAGGAAGGGTTCTTGAGGAATGAAACTAGCTTGATTCAAACTATTGGCCGTGCTGCTAGAAATGTTAATGGCAAGGTTGTTTTGTATGCTGATAATATTACCAAGTCAATCGAAAAAGCAGTTAGTGAGACTGATAGAAGAAGAGATATTCAACTACAGTACAATAAAGATAATAATATAACACCGAAGACGATCGAAAAGAGCATTAAAAATATTTTGGAAGAATTTGGATTGGATAGCAAAAAATTAAAGAGCAAAAAACGCAATGAGAAGATTTTAGAGTTAGATTTAGCCGGTGATGCCAGGCCGTTGAAAGAAATACTAAAAGAAAAGAAAGAAAGGATGAAAGAAGCGGCTGACAAATTGGAATTTGAATTAGCCACTATCTTGAGAGACGAGATTATTCAATTAGAGAAAGAAATAAAGAAAAAGTAATATGATGCAGGATAAAATAGTAATCAAGGGAGCAAGAGAGCACAATTTGAAAAATGTTTCATTGGAGTTGCCCCGCAATAAGATGGTAGTTTTTACCGGTCTTTCTGGATCAGGAAAATCTAGCTTGGCTTTTGATACTATTTTTGCTGAAGGACAGAGAAGATATATTGAATCTCTTTCTTCATATGCCAGGCAGTTTTTGGGCGGAATGCAAAAACCTGATGTTGATGAGATTGAAGGATTATCCCCAGCTATTTCTATTAGTCAAAAAGCGCACAGCTCTAACCCTCGTTCAACCGTAGCAACAATAACAGAAATATACGATTATTTAAGAGTTTTGTATGCGAGGATAGGAAAGCCTTCTTGTCCTGAATGCGGAATTAGCATTGAAAGAATGACCATTGATGAGATTTTCAAGAAGACTGAAAAAATGTTGAAAGAAGAGGGCGCTCTTATCATTCTTTCCCCAGTAGTGAGAGGAAGAAAAGGAGAATACTATCAAATGCTCCAGGATATATATGAGTCTGGTTTTGTCGAAGTGAGAATTGATGGCAAATTAAAAAGCTTGAAAGAAAGGATTCCTTTGGAAAAAGGAAAAATCCATACAATCGAGATAGTTATTGATAAGATTTATTTTTCTAAGATCGATGATGAATTTGAGTTCAGATTAAATGAAGCTATTGAGACGTCGGTGGATATGTCTAACGGATTGTGTACTGTTATTTTTCCAAACAAAGAGGAGAAGATTTTCAGCACAGAATATTCATGCCCTAAATGCGGATTCAGTTTTCCTGAGATAGAGCCAAGACTGTTCAGTTTTAACAGCCCATATGGCTATTGCCCAGATTGTAATGGCTTAGGAGTCGAGAGTCCTTTTTCAACCAACCCTTGTCCTTCTTGCGAAGGAAAGAGATTGAGCAAGAATGCTTTGAGTGTGAAGGTGGCTGATAAAAATATCTGGGAAGTGACCAGTATGACAGTCGATAAAGCATTAGAATTTTTTGTTGGAATCGAAGAGGTGATGAGCGCTAAAGACAAGGAAGTAGCCGAAATTATTTTCAACGAAATCAGGAACCGTCTTCAATTTTTAATTGATGTTGGCTTGCACTATATTAGCTTGAATAGGATGTCCGGGACTCTTTCTGGAGGAGAGGCTCAAAGAATCCGCTTAGCCTCACAGGTTGGAACTAAATTAGTCGGAGCATTATATGTTTTAGATGAACCAACTATCGGGCTTCATCAAAGGGATAACGAATTGCTAGTCAAGACACTGAGGAATTTGTGTGATATGGGCAATAGTATCATTGTTGTTGAGCACGATGAAGACACTATTAGGACTAGTGATTGGATTGTTGATTTTGGGCCTCGAGCTGGAAAGCATGGAGGAGAAATAATGTTCTCTGGACCTTTAAACAATCTTTTATTAAAAGGAAAAGAGGCTTCTTCTTGCAAGCAATATGGCAATGCCCAGAAGTCGTTGACTGGAAAGTATTTAAGGGGGGAAGAAAAAATAGAACTGCCTGCAAAAAGGAGAACTGTTTCTGATGCTACGCTTAAATTGAAAATATTGGGAGCAAGTGAAAACAATTTAAGAAATTTGAATGTTAATATTCCTTTAGGAAGATTTGTTTGCTTGACCGGAGTTTCTGGCTCAGGGAAATCGACATTGATGAATAATGTTGTTCACAAGCATGTTACCGGTATATTGAACAGATTTAAAAGAAATATCAAAGTTAAGGAAATTAAAAATGTCGAATACTTAGACAGAGTTATCAGAGTCGATCAATCTTTGATTGGGCGTTCCTCTCGTTCCAATCCAGCTACCTACACTAAGACTTATGATGAAATCAGGGAACTATTCGCCATGACTCCCGAAGCAAGGATGCGCGGGTATAGTCCGAGCAGGTTTAGTTTTAATGTGCCGGGAGGAAGGTGTGAAAATTGCGAGGGAAAGGGAAATATAGAAATAGAAATGCATTTTTTGCCGAGCGTGGAAGTTGTTTGCGATGTCTGCAAAGGAAAAAGATTTAATAAAGAAACGCTGTCTATCCATTATAAAGAGAAGAGTATTTCCGATGTTCTAGATATGACCATAGAAGAGGCGTCAGGTTTTTTTAAAGATATTCCCTATATTCATGACAAGCTTAAGATTTTAGATGAAGTCGGATTAGGCTATCTAACTCTTGGACAGCCAGCAACTACTTTATCTGGAGGAGAATCTCAGAGAATTAAATTAAGCAAAGAATTAAGCAAGCAAGGAACAACTAGAACTTTGTATTTATTAGATGAACCGACAACTGGACTTCATTACGATGATATTAAAAAATTAATTGTTATTTTACAGAGATTGGTTTCCCAAGGTAATACAGTCATGGTCATTGAGCACAATTTAGACTTTATCAAATGCGCTGATTGGATTATTGATCTTGGTCCTGAAGGAGGAGACGAAGGAGGAAAATTAGTCGGAGAGGGGACTCCCGAAGAATTGTCCAAAATGCCGACTTGGACTGGTAAGTATTTAAAAAGAGTTTTAAAAAATGGCTGATTGGAGAAATAAAATTAAAGATATTCCTGACGTTCCCGGCATTTACCTTTTTTATAAAAGCAAAGAATTAGTGTACGTGGGAAAAGCTACTTCTTTGAGGAATAGAGTGAAGAGCTATTTAAATCCCAAAACATTGAGGCCGATTGAGGTTTTAATGAAAGATGTGACTGATGTGAAATGGGAGATAGCCGATTCAGTTTTGGAGGCAGTAATTCTTGAAGCTAATTATATTAAGCAATTCAAACCGAGATATAATGTTAAAGAGAAAGATGATAAGAGCTGGAACTTTTTTGTTATCACCAAAGATGAATTTCCTAAACTTTTATCAATAAGAGAAAAGAATTTGAGGAAAAATGAATACGCACATTCATTCGGACCGTATGCTGAGATGAAAACCAGTCAAATCTTAAAGATACTTCATTCTTTATTTAAAGTTTCGAGATGCTCTCCCAATCAAAAGAGGCCATGCTTTGATTATCAATTGAATAATTGTTTGGGAGTCTGTATTAATGAAATATCTGCCAAGGACTATAAAAATAAAGTCATTAATCCTTTAGTTTTATTTTTAAAAGGAAAGAAAAAAAGATTGATAACTTCTTTAACAAAGAAAATGAAAGAAGCTTCGAAGATGCAAGACTTTGAAGAAGCTAAAAGATTGAGAAACCAGATTTTTTCTTTGAGCAAGATCAGAGATTTTGCTTTATTGGATAAAACATTCTTGGAAGAGAAAATGATCAATTCTATTAAAAGAATAGAAGGATATGATATTTCCAATCTTGGCAGTGAAGCGATGGTTGGAAGCATGGTTGTTTTTGATGGAAATGGGCCGATTAAGAGCGAATATAAGAAATTTAAGATTAAGAGTGTTTTAGGGCAGAGCGATGTTGATTGCTTGAAAGAAGTATTGGAAAGAAGGATAAAACATTTAGATTGGCCAATGCCTGACTTAATATTAGTTGACGGAGGAAAGCCTCAAGTTAATGCAGTTAAAAAGATTTTAGAAAATAAGGTTCCAGTAGTTGGAATAGCTAAGGGGCCAGAAAGAAAAAAGAATGAGTTTTTCTTTGATTTAGATAAAGATTTTATTGAAAGGAATAAAGAGCTTTTAATTAAAGTCAGAGATGAGGCACACAGGTTTGCTATAAATTATCAGAGAGATTTAAAAAGAAAAAGTCTTTATGGAAAATAAAGTTAAAAAATTAGAACTATTGGCTCCAGCTAAAGATTTGAAGGTGGGAATGGCTGCCATCAATGCAGGGGCAGATGCTGTGTATATCGGTGGTCCTAAGTTTGGAGCCCGATCAGCTGTTGGAAATTCTCTTAAAGACATTGAGGAATTGGTTGAATACGCTCATCAATTTTTGGTTAAGGTTTATGTTACCATTAATACTATTCTTTACGACAAAGAATTAGATGAGGCTAAAGATTTAATTTGGAAACTATATGATTTAGGGGTCGATGGAATAATTATTCAAGATATGGGAATTTTGGAAATGGATTTGCCGCCCATCCCCTTGATTGCGAGCACGCAGATGGATAATTATTCTTTGGAAAGAATTAAGTTTCTAGAAAAGATAGGATTGAAAAGAGTTATTTTGGCGAGAGAGCTTTCATTAAAACAGATTGAAGAAATAAGAAAAAATACTAATTTAGAGCTGGAGTCGTTTGTCCACGGAGCTCTTTGCGTCGGCTTTTCCGGTCGCTGTTATGTGAGCCAGTACTTGAGCGGAAGGAGCGCTAATCGTGGCGAATGCATCCAAGCCTGCCGTTTGCCATATACTTTAGTTGACGGAGACAATGAAGTTATAATTAAAAACAAGCCACTTCTCTGTTTAAAGGATTTTAATCTTTCTGATAATTTAGAGGAATTGATTGACGCGGGAGTAACTTCTTTTAAGATTGAGGGCAGACTGAAAGACGAAGATTATGTTACTAATGTTGTTTATTATTATCGTAAAAAATTAGACGAAATAATTTCAAAGAGAAAAGATCTAAAAAGAGCTTCTTCGGGAATTATTTTTTCTGATTTTATTCCAGACTTAGAAAAAACATTTAACCGCTCCTATACAAATTATTTCTTGAAGGGAAGGCAGAAAGATATTCTTTCTTCTACTCCTAAATCAAGAGGAAAGTTTTTAGGATTAGTTAGATTGATTTTTAAGGATTGTTTTGTTCTTGATGATAATATTAAAATCAATAATGGAGATGGAATTTGTTTTTTTGATAAGGATGGAGAGATGAAGGGAAGCAATGTTAACGTTGTCGAGGGTGATAAGATATACCTGAACGATATGTCGGGATTATCAAAAGGAATGGAGGTGTATCGTAATGTAGACACGCAATTTTTGAAAAGCATAAAGACAGAAAGAAAGATTCAGCTTTCATTTCTATTTAAAGAAGAAAGCGACAGTTTTTCTCTTAATGTTCTCGATGAAGATGGAAACAGTTTTGTGTCCAAATTATTAATCAAGAAGAATGAAGCGGAAAAGAAGGAGATGGCTGAAGAAAACTTGAAGAATCATTTATCTAAATTGGGAGGAACTCCTTATGTAGTAAAAGATATTAAAGTTGAATGGTCGAAGTCATACTTTATTCCCATTTCTCAGCTAAATGAAATTAGGAGGGAGGCGATTGAAGGAATTTCTCTTGAAAGGAAAAAGAATTATAAAAGAAATGAATTCAAGATTGAAAAGAATGACACTCTTTTTATAACAGACAAGCTTTCTTACGAATGGAATGTTTCGAATGAATTGGCCAGGCGTTTCTATGAGCGCCATGGAGTAAAAGAAATCGAACCAGCTTTTGAAATAAAGAAAGGCAAGAAGTTGATGACAACTAAACATTGTTTAAAGTATTATTTAGGATTTTGTCCTAAGGAGGGAGGAAACGTGAAGGAGCCACTTTATTTAATCAATGAAAAAGGCCAGAAATTCTTGCTCAAATTCGATTGTCATAATTGCCAGATGGAGATAATTGAAAAATAGAAAATTAGATGCTAGTATAAACAAAATAAATAAAACAGATATGAAAAAATTTAAATTCAAAATTAACCTTAAATCAAAAAAGACGTGGATTGTTATCGGAATACTTGGCATCCTAGTTATCGTTGGATTTTCTTCTTTTAATGGAAAGAAAGCCTCTAAATACGAGACAGCTAAGGTTGAGAGAGGCAATTTAATCCAAACAGTTGACGCTACTGGAAAGATCGAATCTTCCAATGATTTATCATTAAATTTTGATAGCACTGGAATCGTTGAAAATGTAAGAGTCTCAGAGGGTGATACAGTTAGAGCAGGACAATGGCTGGCCAATCTGTCTTTATTGCAATTAAATGCTGCTGTGGCCCAAGCTCAGGCTTCTTTGGATCAGAAGTTGGCTGGGGCGACAGCTGAACAAGTGGTTGTTTCGGCAAAGCAGGTTGAATCAGCTCAGATTGCCTTGGCTAAAGCTGAAGATACTCTAAAAGATATTACATCTTTGGCTGACAAGAATCTTTCAGCCAAGTATGATTATGCTTTTACCGTTTTAGACGATTCATATATCAAGATGTATAATGCCTATATTGCAGCCAAGAATATTCAGACTAACTATTTTACTGGATACGATCAAGACAGTATGATTGTAAGAAACAATATAGAGAATAATATATTGAGGCAGAAAGATTACACTAAAACAGCAATTGATTTGGCTAGGAGCACTAAAAAAGAAGCAGACATTGATGCAGCTATTAGCCAATCTAAAGATTCTTTATCCAAAATACTTACCGGACTGACTGCAGTCAGGGATGCTTGCGATGCTGATTCATATAAAAACATCGTTACCTCTGCTGAAAAAACATCTCTCGATGGACACAAAGGATATGTGAATACTTCTCAAACAACAGTTTCTTCTTTGCAGAATGACCTTTCCATTTTAAAGACTCAAAATGAGAATAATATTAATTCAGCTACCGCAGCAGTCGATACAGCCAAAGCTAACTTAGAACTTCAGCAGGCTACTTACGATTCTTTAGTGGCTAAGCCGAGAGATATCGATATTGCCTATTACCAAGCTGTTTTGGACCAGGCGATTGCTAGCAGAAATAAGGCTATAATCTATGCTCCGATTGACGGTGTTGTCACTAAGGTTAACAAGAAGAAGGGAGAATTAATTAATTCTTCAGAAATCATGATTGAATTGTTATCTCCTCATTATGAAATAAAGATTGATGTTCCGGAAACAGATGTTGTTAAGGTAAAGGTTGATGATGAAGCGACGATCACTCTCGATGCCTTAGGTTCCGATGTTAAATTTACAGGAAAGGTTTTAGCCGTTGATCCAGCTTCAACTGAAATCCAAGATGTTGTTTATTACAAAGTTAAAGTAGCTATTGATGACAATGGAGATGAAACTATAAAGCCAGGAATGACTGCTGACGTTTTAATCAAGACTGACAACAGGGATAATGTTTTTTCTATACCTTCAAGAGCTGTCTTGACTAAGACAGATACCGACGAGAAATATGTAAGAGTATTGAAGGGCGAAGAAATTGAAGAAAGAATAATAAAATTAGGATTAAAGGCTGATGATGGAAAGGTTGAAGTTCTTTCTGGGTTAAGCGAGGGAGAAGAAATAGTATTAAGAGAGATAAAGTAATATGTTAATCAGTGTTAAAGATTTAAAAAAAGACTTTGTTAATGACGATGTAGTCACTCCCGTTTTAAAGGGGGTAACTTTTGACATTAATAAAGGAGAATTTGTTTCTATTATGGGTCCATCTGGTTCAGGCAAATCAACCATGATGCACATTTTGAGCTTTTTGGATAAGCCAACTGGCGGCAGTTATTTTTTTGAAGGAAAAGATGTTTCTCAATTAAGCGATGATGAATTGGCAGAAATGAGAAGCAAGAAAGTTGGATTCATCTTCCAATCATTTAATCTTTTAAATAGGTCATCTGTCCTGGAGAATGTTGTATTGCCTTTGGTCTATACCGACGTTTCTATTTCAGAGAGAGATAAAAAAGCTAAGGCTTTGTTGGAACAAGTTGGTTTGAGCCATCGTTTAAATTATTCTCCCAATAAGCTTTCAGGAGGAGAAAAACAAAGAGTAGCTATTGCCAGAGCCTTAATTAATGACCCAGAGATTATTTTTGCCGATGAACCGACTGGAAACTTGGATTCCAAGTCAGGAGCTCAAGTTATGAAAATATTGCAGGATTTAAATGATAAGGGGCATACCATAATTTTGGTTACTCATGAGAAATCTACCGCTGAACATGCTGAAAGAATGATTCGTGTCAGGGATGGAAATATTATTGATGATTCTAAGGTTGAATCCAGACAGAGGGCCAACGAAGAAGAAGAGCTTAGGAAATAATATGGACATATTTGAGTCAATACAAAATTCTTGGAAAATAATTGTTCGCAACAAGGTGCGTTCTTTTTTAACCATGCTTGGAATTATTATCGGAATTACTGCGGTGATCATTGTTTTATCCGTTGGAGAAAGCGTTCAGGGATTGATTTTGAACGAGGTTAAAAGCATCGGATCTAATTTGATAGGAATTTTACCAGGCTATGCTGAAGAAGACGGCGCTCCTTCTGCAGCTTTTGGAGTAGTTAATACTACTTTAAAATATGAAGACGGGGAAGCGATAATCAATAGCGATTATTCTCACATCGAGTCTGTTGCTATGTATATTTCTGGTAGCGATCTTATCTCTTTGAATGATAAAAAAATGAGTATTACTTTTTATGGTACGACTGCCAGTTATCCTGATGTCCAAAATTCAACCGTGGAGAGCGGAAGATTTTTTACCAAAGAAGAAGAGGTGGGTAATGCCAAAGTTGTTGTCTTGGGAAGCAAGGTGGCCGAAGAACTTTTCCAGGGCCAGGATCCCTTGGGCATGAAGATTAAAATCAAGAAAACTAATTTTACCGTTATTGGAGTTTTGAAATCAAAAGGAGGCGGATTGATACAGAACGAAGACAGTAATCTTTTCGTTCCAATTAAGACAGCTCAAAATATTCTTTTAGGAATCAATCATTTAGGATTTATAAGGGTCAAAGTGGACAAGCCTGAAAATATTGATGGAGCGATGGAGCACATTAAGAGCATTTTGCGCGATAGGCATAATATCGAAAATGCCAGCGAAGATGATTTTAGTGTGAGATCGGTAGCTCAGGCATTAGATACCATTAGCAGCATTACAGATGCTTTAAGGTTTTTCTTGGCTGCGGTAGCCGCTATTTCTTTGGTTGTGGGAGGATTTGGCATTATGAATATTATGTTGGCTACGGTCCAAGAAAGAACTAAGGAAATAGGATTAAGGAAAGCCATCGGAGCCAAGAATAAAGATATTGTTACACAATTCTTGATAGAGGCGATAACAATTACTTTTATTTCTGGAATAATTGGAATATTGGTCGGAACCTTAATTCTATTTTTGATTTCTACTATTGTTAATGCGATGGGATATTCTTGGGAGATGATAGTTTCACCAATATCAATCATTTTAGGATGCTTAGTTTCGATTGGCATAGGTTTGATTTTCGGAATAGCTCCAGCTCAAAAAGCAGCGACACTTAATCCGATAGAAGCTTTAAGATATGAATAAAATATATTCACAAATTGAATCAGCCTTTATTAGTTTGATGAGACAGAGGTCTCGTACGATTTTGACTATTATTGCTGTAGCTATCGGCATTGCTTCTTTGATTATTATGATTGCAGCTGGTAACGGGCTTAAATCGATGGTTTTAAAAGAACTTGAAGTTTATGGTTCAGATATGATCAACATTGAAGTCAGAGTGCCGGGCGGATCAGCTGCGAGTATGGCTTCGGGAACGACAATCACTACTTTTAAAAATAGCGAGGTGGATGAGATACGAAAGGTTGATAATGTCGAAACTCTTTTCTCTTATGTTACTGGCCAGGAGATAATTAAATACCAAGGAGAAGCCAAGAGTTCTATAGTTTTTGGATATGGAGCAGATGCTCCTTTAATTGAAAAGCTTCCAGTTGCTTCAGGGCGCTTCTATTCTTCCGATGAAGAAAACTCTTTGGCGACAGTTATTGTCTTAGGAAGCAAGGTTAAAGAAAATCTATTTGGAGATGAGGATGCTGTAGGTAAATCTGTTTATGTCCGAGGAAAACCTTTTAGGGTCGTTGGCGTTATGGAGGAAAGAGGTGCTTCTTTCGGATTCAGCATGGATGAAGTTGTCTATATCCCGACTCTAGTTATGCAGAAGAGGCTTTTGGGAACAGACTATGTTATTGGAGTTTCGGTCAAAGCAAGAGATGTTGACAAGATATCAGAGACTAAGGAAGAATTAATAGCTTTAATGAGAGAGTTTCATGATATTGATGATCCTGATGAGGACGATTTCGAAGTGATGACGATGGCTGACGCTCAGAGCATGGTGGGAACTGTTTTGTCGGCCATTACCATGTTGCTTGTCGTTATTGCTGCCGTGTCTTTGTTGGTAGGAGGAGTTGGGATAACTAACATTATGTATGTTTCTGTTATAGAAAGAACCTTTGAAGTTGGATTGAGGAGAGCGGTTGGAGCTAAGAAAAATGATATTCTTTGGCAGTTCTTGCTTGAAGCTGGAATATTGACATTCTTAGGGGGAGTGCTTGGGGTCATTGTCGGAGCAGGAATTTCTTTAATAATTTATTATGTTGCCATTTCTTTTGGCATTAATTGGAGCTATGCAGTCTCTCCTTTATCAATCATTCTTTCTTTATTATTTTCAACAATTATAGGGATGTTCTTTGGCGTCTATCCAGCCAATAAAGCAGCCAATATGGATCCAATCAATGCTTTGAGGCAGGAATAATTGACAAAAATATTTTTAGCAGTTACTATTTCTTTGGTAATTTTACATGAAAGGCAAAATTAGTGACGTAATGTCCTTAATAACAAGTCCATATTATTATCCTGGAAATGAGCTTGATATTAAGGCAGCGGAATGGATTAAAGAAAACTGTGATGGATTTGACGGGCAGGTTGAAAAAATTCTTCATAGGGCACGACAATGTTTGGCAGATGACTTTCCGTTAGTTGTTACGGAAATATTTAACCTCATTCTTAGCAAGCCAAGACGCTTTAGCGAGAATGAAGAAATTTATAAAGCCATTTTTAATTCAAGAGAAGAAGCTCCTTGGGCTTGGGAAAAATTTCTTAAGAACGCTGAGAAGATAAACAAATTCAACGACTGGGCCATCTTGGCTAAGAGTCTTGGATACGGAAGCTCTTTCTCGGAAAGAGATTCGACTCCGCTTTTTTCATTCACGTTGCAAATGATGTGTAAAACGGCTAAACCAGGTGATTGGGAAACGATACCTAATCGTGTTCCAGTTACTTTTTAGCCATTTTTTTATTTTAGAAGATAAAGCAAGCCAACTAGGATGAAAATTATAGCAACAGAAGATTTTGCTATTTTTTCTTTTTGTTCCATTTTTTCTAAAAGTTTTTTAGCTTTTTCTGGATTGAAGGAAAGGAAGAGAGAGAAAAATATTATAACCGAACTGGCTCCCATGGCGAACATTATCGGAAGCAAAGGATTGAAATTATATAATGCGGTCATGGGTATGAACATTCCGAAGAATATTGCCGCACTGTGAGGGCAGAATCCTAAAGAGAAGATCAATCCCCAGGTAAAAGAGCCAAGCAATGTTTTGTTGGTTGGTTTTTTATTTGATTCATGTTCGCAACAGTGTTCTTTGGTCGCTAAGTTTGCTATTCCAAAGAAGATTAAAACTACTCCAATGATTAGCTCTCCGCTTTCCTTGAAAAGAGAAAGGTCTATTTGAGATAATCCAAAAAAAAGTATTAAGGTCAGGATAGTGTAGGCAGTTATTCTTCCTAAGGTATAAAAGACGATGTGAAGGAATGTTTTTTTAAAGCTTTTAGCTTGATTAACTATGTATGAAAGAATGGCAAAGTCTCCAGCTAAGGGGCAGATGTCAAAGTTAATGGCGAGACCCATCAGCAGGGCATAGATTGCTGCCGTTTGATTATTTAAGAATTGAAATGTTTCTATCATATTAAAAGTTTACCACTCCTTTGCCATATTTTCAATTTAGGGATAAAATATTAGTATGAAAACATTAATTATCTGCAGTTCAACGCATTGTAATAATACTGAGAAAATAGGAAAAGCAATCGCTGAAGAGCTTAATGCGGAAATGATCAAGCCGTCAGACTTGAAGAGTTTCGATTTAAATCAATATGATTTAGTTGGTTTAGGTTCGGGAATATACGGAGGGAGGCATCATGTTTCTATTTTGGAATTAGTAGACAAGCTAGAAAATACAGAGAATAAGAGATTTTTCATTTTTTCTACCAGCGGTTTTAAAGATAATGAAAAAAATAGCCATGACAAGATTTTGATTGAAAAGATTGTGTCCAAGAAGGGAAAAGTCGTGTCTGTTTTTAATTGTTTAGGTTTTAGCGATTACGGACCGCTTAAATTGTTTGGAGGGATAAACAAGGGGAGGCCGAACGAAGAGGATGTTGCTAAAGCTAGAGAGTTTACTGTTGGATTGAAACCTAAAGTCCTAACTTTGTGTTTAACTCTTAATGATGGAGAGGTCCTTTTGGGCATGAAAAAGAGAGGGTTTGGAGAAGGAAGATGGAATGGTTTTGGAGGAAAAGTAGAAAAAGGCGAAACCATTGCCGAAGGAGCAAAAAGAGAAATGCTGGAAGAATCAGGATTATTGATTGAAGAAATGGAAGAAAGGGGATGGATAGATTTTCATTTTATGGATACTGGCAAATTAATGGAGGTTCATATTTTTGATGTTCTTAAATATACAGGAGAGCCAGTCGAGACAGAAGAGATGAGGCCGCAATGGTTTAAGCTGGATCAAATCCCTTTTGAAAATATGTGGGCCGATGATCCCTATTGGTTCCCTTTGTTTTTAAAAAAGAATAAATTCAGAGGCAGGATTATCTTTAAGGATAATGACGAAATATTAAGCCACGAGTTGAATGTTTTAAATTGATACGTTTTTGGTAAAATAATAAAATTAGAGCATATGAAATTAGGAGAAAGAAGCGTAATTATCGGAATAATTTTACTTTTATTGTCATCAATTGTTGCTTTTTCTTTTTACACTCTTCCGCAAAAGGAAGATGTTTCTTTGGAGGGAATAGAGATTGACAACATTAAAGAAGGGCAAACAGTGGCTTCACCTCTTTCTATTGCAGGAAGAGCGACTGGAGGCCATTGGAGTGGTTTTGAAGGCCAAGTCGGAACAGTCGAGCTAATTGCTTCTAATGGAACAGAACTAGGAACAGCTATTTTAACAATGACTTCTGTCTGGGATAAGCTTCCTGTTGAGTTTTTGGCAACTTTAACTTTTGAAATGCCCGAAGAAGAGGATGTTTTACTAGTTTTCCACAACGAGAATCCAAGCGGTTTGCCAGAGTTTGATCAAGTCATGAGTATTCCATTGAAAGTTTCTATCGAAAAAGAAAAAGTTAATATCTACTTGGGCAAACAGAGTCAAGATGATTCTTGCACCAGAGTTTTTGCAATTGAAAGGGAAATTCCTAAAACAGAAGGAATAGCTAAAGCGGCAATTGAAGAGCTGATAAAGGGCCCGACCGATGAAGAAAGCCAAGCCGGTTATTTTACCGGAATCAATAGTGGTGCTAAAGTGAATAAGTTAACCATTATTGATGGAACGGCTAAAATTGATTTCAATGAAGCATTAGAGCAAGGCGTTGGAGGTTCCTGTCTGGTTGCCGAGATTAGGCAGCAGATAGTCCAAACATTAATGCAGTTTGAAACAGTAAAGAAAGTAATAATCAGTATAAACGGCAGGACGGAAGATATCCTTCAGCCATAATATAAAATGATTGAAACAAACAGAGGAGTCTCTTTGGTAGTCATGATTTTGAGCGTAATAATTGTAATGATTATTGGATTTTTTGCCTATCAACAATTTTTTTCTTATAACGCAACCAAGGAAAATATTAATTTTTCAGAAACAGGAAATTTGATAATTAATAATCCAGGAAAGGAAAGCGATGTCTGGTATTTGATTTATGAAACTCCAGGTAACTCTGCCAATGAAGCAAAGCTTTCTTTTGACGAAAAAAGTTCTTGCAATAATGAGAGTGATTCTTGTCTGGATTTGATTACTGGAGAAAGGGTGTTAGCTAAAGGGATTGAAGAAAATGGAGAGGTTCTTGTTAGGGCTATGGAATTTTTAAACAGTTCGGGAATCAATACCTCTGGTCCGACTGGAATCGATTGGGACATGGCTTTAGAATTTTTAAACAATTGCGAAGTGTCTAAAATTTCTATTAATCAGAAGAAAGAGGTTTATCTCACCTTAAAAGATGGAAGAGAAATGTTCGCTGTAGAATCTAAAGATATTTTTATTTCTGGTAAAATTAAGGAAGCTGAGAAGGTTTGTGGTAAAATACCTTTCGTAACTGAATAGAGCTTGATAGAATTGTGGATAATTTCGTTGCCAAGGAAAAATGAGGACGGTAAAATATATTTAGTACACGAAAGTTTGATACAAATTATATTATCCTAAATATCTTCAGCTTCGATTAAGATGGTATACAATCTTATTTGGTTGTTGATATTTTGTATCATTACCTATTTTTATAGGTAAACAATTAAGAAAATATTTTTTGAGTAGAAAATCGCCTTGGCGGTTTTTTACTTTTTAAACTTTGTGATATAATAAAAACATAATAAGTTAAAATTAAAAAAAATGAGCAATACAAAAAAACTATATCGCTCTAAAAATAACCGTGTTATTTTTGGAGTCTGCGGTGGCTTAGGTGAATATTTCGAAACAGATCCTTTAATAGTGAGAATTCTATTCGTTGTTTTGTCTCTTCTTAATGGAGTTGGAATTATCGCCTATTTAATTCTTGCTGTTCTTGTTCCTGAAGACGATAAAGAAAAGAAAGCTAAGAAAAACGGCAATACCGTTGAAGAGGCGCAAGAGAAGACTCAAGAATTAGCTGAAGAATTAAAAGACGGTGGCTGGATCAAGAATGTAAAGAATATCTTTGGCCTTATCATAGTTTTAATCGGATTAAATGCTCTCTTTGAACAGGTTTTTCAATACAGTCCCTTTGCTTGGATTAATTGGGGACTTGTTTGGGGACTGATCATTGTTATTATTGGTTTGAAGATAATTCTTGGTAGCAACAAAAAATAAAAACATGAATAAAACAAACCAGGCAAAATCCGAATCAATTGAATACAGTTTTAATAAAGTTTTCTTTGGGCTGTTTGCTGTTATTTATGGTTTGGCTTTTTTAATTAATTTTACTGGGCTTATTCATCTAAATATTAATCCTTATTTGATTTGGCCTTTATTTATTATTTTTATCGGATTATCGCTTTTTAAGAAAAGAGACATTATTTCAACTTCTCTTGGTGCAACGATAGCAACGATTTGTTTTGCCTTGGTTCTCATTTCTTTTATACCGCCGATTCAAATTAATATAGACAATGTTTCTTTTATTCCGGTAAGCGTTGAAAAAGTTAAAGGAATCGAAAAGGCAAATATTAATATCAATGCTGGAGAGGGAGAAGTCAAAGTCTACAGCATAGATATAGGCAAATTGGTTAATGGAGAAATGCAAACTAATTTTGCTAAAATTGACATGAATTCTCAGGTTGATAATTCAGTCCAGACCGTAGATGTCAACATGTCTGGAAAGAATTTATTAAACGGAGAAGCTTTAAGCGGCCAATTACATGTTGGAATAGATAGGAATACATTGGTTCGTCTTAATATAAACAGCGAAGCTTTAAATAATGATATAGATTTAAGCAAAGTCCAAGCTCAATCGGTTGCTATTACTACAGAAAATTCAAACATTAATTTAACAATGGGCGAAGGAATAAATTGTGTAGATAGTATTATTGATGCTAAGGGCAGTTCAGTTAACTTAAATCTTCCCAAGACAGTTGGAGTGAAGATATATGTTGAACCAGGGATGTCTTTCCAGGATTTAAATGGATTCACTTCCTTAGAAGGAAATTCTTATCAATCTTTAAATTATGAATCTTCGAAAAAGAGATTAGTTGTTAATCTTAAAACAGGAATAATCAGCTTAACTACTAGTTGGTATGGATCTAGCGAAAAAGCAAAAGTTGTTTTATATTACTACAATCAATTGAAAGATGAAAACAATACTTGCTCTTTTGGATTTATCGAGCCGATTGAAAGAGAAATTTCAGCTAGCGGAGATGTTATCAAGCAAACAGTTGATTTATTGCTTACTGGACAATTAACTGAAGAAGAGAAGTTGTCTGGCTTTAGATCTGAATCTAGTTCAGAATTTAAGTTGCTACAATCTAATTTAAGCGATAATGGAACTTTGACTATGGAGTTTACTGAAGTTCCTGGTCTTACCAGTGGCAATTCTTGCAGTTCTGCTCTTATAATGCAAGAAATATTGAAAACGGTAAGGCAGTTTCCTCAAGTTAAAAGAATAGTATTCAAGCCAGACTCTTTATTTGAATAGTATGAAGATTTCTTTTCATGGAGCTTGCCGGGAAGTAACCGGGTCGTGTATTTTAGTGGAATCGGAAGAAACCAAATTTTTAGTCGACTGCGGAATGTTTCAGGGCGAATCAGAAAAAAAGAACTACAAAGATTTTTCTTTTGATCCCAAAGATATAGATTTTGTTCTTTTAACCCATGCTCATCTTGATCATTGTGGAAGATTACCCAAGCTTTTTATGGACGGATTCAGGGGAAGAATATATTCTACAGCTCCAACTAGAGATTTAACAGAAATTATTCTATTAGATGCGCTTAAGGTTTCCAGAGCGGAAAACAAAGTTTTTGTCGCTCCTTTATGCACAGAGGGCGATATTTTTTCTTTAACTAAGTTTTTTACTTGTTTATCATACGGAGAACAGAAAAAGATCAACGACAGTATGGCTATAAGAATAAGAGACGCTGGTCACATCCTCGGTTCTTCTATTTTTGAAGTTTGGCTGAAAGATGGAGATAAAGAAAAGAAGTTAGTGTTTTCTGGAGACTTAGGGAATCCTCCAGCTCCGATTGTTAAAGACCCAGAACTTTTATCAGGTGCAGATATTGTTTTTGTCGAATCAACCTATGGAGACAGGCTTCATGAACAAAAAGAAAAAGGCAAGGAGGTTTTGAAGAAAAAAATAGAAGAAGTAATAGAGAAGCAAGGAGTTTTAATGATCCCAGTTTTTGCTTTAGAGAGAACTCAAGAATTATTATACGAATTAAATAATTGGGTTGAGAATCAAAAGATTCCATATATTCCTGTTTTTTTGGACAGCCCTTTGGCCATCAGGGCAACTGGAATATATAAAAGATATTTTGAATTTTACGATGAAGAGGCTAAGGCCTTGCTTCAAAAAGGAGATGATTTATTTGATTTTAAGGGTTTGCTAATGATTAATAACGATTCTCAAGCTGGCGTTGCTGAAAGAGCTATGGCGCCTAAAATTATTCTTGCTGGAAGCGGAATGTTTGAGGGAGGAAGGATTAAGAGTTATTTGAAAAAGCATTTAGGTAATCCTGCTAATACTCTTTTGATTATTTCATTCCAGCCAGAAGGATCTTTAGGTAGAAAATTAATTAATGGAGAAAAGATGGTTGAAATAGAGGGAAAGAAGATTCAAATCAGAGCGGAGGTTTCTTCGATTCTTTCTTTCTCCTCTCACGGAGATCAATTAACTCTTTTAAATTGGGTTGATGCAATGAAGAATCCTAAGCCGAAAAAAGTTTTTATTGTTCACGGAGACCAAGACGCTGGCCAATCTTTTGCTAATATTCTAAAAGGTGTAATTAAGTCAGACATTATCGTTCCTTTGTATAACAATGAATATGAGGTCTAGCAATTAATCTTTACAAATATTTTTACAGTGCTAAGATGGAAATACATAATAATAAATAAATTTAAGAAATATGGAAATTTTAGAGAAAAGCTTAATTAAAACATCAACAATATTGGGAATATTTCTCATTATTGCAGTTAGTATAATTTCATATTCATTATATCAGATTAAAGCAGCTGACGATTCTTTAAGTGTAACTGGCTCAGCCAAGCAGTCGGTTACAGCAGATATGGTTAAATGGAATTCTAGCTTTAGTAGAACAGTTTTAGCTTCTAATCTGAAAAATGGATATACTCAAATGAAAAGTGATGAAACTGCAGTTTCTAATTTTTTAAAGAGCAATGGAATTACCGATGAAGAAATGATTATTTCTTCAGTTTCTATGCAGAAGCAGTATAACTATGACAAGACTGATGCTCCTGAACAGTATACATTATCACAGAACGTAATGATTCAATCTACAGATATAGAAAAGATTAAAAATCTTTCTAAGAACATCCAGTCTATTATTGACCAGGGAGTTCTTTTCTCGGCTTATTCTCCCGAATACTACTACACTAAGCTTCCTGAGGTAAGAGTCAGCTTGTTACCTGAGGCAATGAAAGATGCTCAGACAAGAGCGGAGAGTATTGCTCAGAGCACAGGAAAGAAAGTTGGTAATTTGAAATCAGCTAGCATGGGAGTTGTCCAGGTCATGCAGCCTAATTCAGTTGATATTTCTGACTACGGCAACTACGACACCTCAACAATAGAGAAAGAAATAATGATTACAGTCAAAGCTTCGTTTTCACTAAGGTAAAAACTTTTAGATCAAGGATAAGAAGCTGGGGCGACCTGGCTTTTTGTTTATAAAATTATGTCAGATGTAAAAATAAATGAAGATTCAATCTGGAGACAGTTTTTTAAATTGTCTATCCCGATTGCTATAGCAAACCTTTTGTCTTCGGCTTATTCAATTACCGATGCTTTTTGGCTTGGACGCTTGAACTCGGAAAGTTTAGCTGCTGTTTCTGTTTGTTATCCTATAATTTTCTTGATTATATCTTTCGGTTCAGGATTGTTTATCTCGGGAACGGTAATGGTTTCTCATCATAAAGGAAGAGAAGATTATGAAAAGATTAATCATGTATCGGCTCAACTGATATTATTGATGGTTATAGTTTCTTTAATTTTATCGGTTTTAGGATATTTAGCTTCTCCTTATTTAATAAAGATGATTGGAGCTGAAAGTTTGATTCCTTTTGGAGCCGTTTCTTATTTGGAATTATACTTCGCTACCATTTTCTTTGTTTTTGCTTTTGCAGTTTATCAATCAATAATGAAAGCTTTGGGAAATGTTAAGTTGCCCCTCTATATAATTTTAGCTACAGTTATCCTTAACTTTTTAATCGATCCTATTTTTATTTTTGGATTTGGGCCAATTCCAGCTATGGGAACCTTCGGAGCTGCTTTGGCTAGTGTTTTATGTGAGGCAGCTAGTGTTTTGATTGCCCTTCGGCTTATTCTTAAAGGTAAAAGCGGAATTACTTTCAGAAGGGAATATTTCAAAATAGACAAGAAAGAAATAATGAAGATTTTAAAGGTTGGCATTCCTAGCTCGGCTGACCAGCTTTTACGTTCAGCTGGATTGTTTTTTGTGGCGATCCTTGTAGTTAAATTTGGAACTGAGAGTATTGCCGCCTATGGAGTTGGAGGAGATGTTATGAGTTTGATTATGGTTCTTTCTTTTTCTTTTATGAATTCGATTACAATAATGGCAGGAAGAGAAATTGGCGCGGGAAGGATAGAAAAGGCTGAGGCAATGACTAAATCTATAGCTAAAATATCATTTTTAATATTAACTGTTGTCGGAGTTTTCTTTTTCTTTTTTGCTGAAGCCATCTCTGCTATCTTTACCCCCAATGATCCCGAGGTAATACGTCAAAGTGCTCAGTATATCAAAATAATAGCCCTATCTTTTGGCTTCTTTGGTTTACAGCAGGTATTTAACGGAGCTTTTATTGGAGCTGGAGACACGGTAACTTCAATGATTTTATCCCTTTTTGCTTTTTGGGTGTTAAGGATTCCTTTAGCCTATTTCTTATCTCAAACTTCTTTGGGATTCTACGGAGTCTGCTGGTCTTTTCCTATAACAATGGTTATTTCAGCCCTTATTAGTTATCTTGTCTTTGCTTCGGGTAAATGGAAGGAAAGAGGGTTAAAACATTAGCTTTTATTCTTTTGGTTTAAAAGGTAAATTGATTTTATTGATAGGTCAGAAATACTTTGGATATTTTTGATAGGATTTTTAGCTTTTCCGATGATATATTTAGCAATACTGTCTCTTGGTTCAGTTACCAACTCGCAAAAGCCTTTTCCAGAAACTTTTTTATTATCTATTGTTCCTTCAATTTTTATTCCTCCTTCCCAATATTTGATTGTTTCAAAAATCATTTCCTGTTCTTTTTTAAAGGGAGTGGTTTTTAAGTTGATATTGAATTCAGGAATATTTATCTCATATTCAAGATCGTATTCGTTACCAGTTTTCTTGTTTTTGTATTTTATTCCTTTGGGATTGATTTCTATCCTGCTGGTGGATTTAATATTATTGTTTTTATCAATCATACTGGCATGCCCAGTTTTTATTTTGTTTCCATAGATGAAACAAATAATATCACATTGATTGTCTAGCTGGATAGAGAACCATTTCCACTGGTCATCGTCGGTTAATGGGGTCTGGGCCCATTGATGATCCATCCAGGAAATTCCTTCAACTTCAATCCATTTGCCTTTTTCTTTTACCAATCCTTTAGTTTTTAGTCTTGTTAGGGAATAGTAATAGGTTGTCTTTACATTCAAATCAAGAAATCCAGTCTTGTTAAGCAAAAGAGGAGTTTTCTGCGATTCCATATAGAGATCGACGAAATCATTAACAATATGGTATTTAAATGGTTCGAATTCTTCAATCAGGCAGGAATTGTCATAATTAACCCAAAGAAGAGGCTTATTGAAGCTATTAGAGTCGATAATGCAGAAAGGGTTGGTTTTATTTTTGAATTCCTTATCATTATTGCTCAAAAGGTAATGAGAAAAAAATAGCTCTTTAATGAAGTTAGTTTTGAGAAATGATATTTTTACCTTATCTGGCTTGGTTGCGAAAAGGCAATTCATGTATGAGAAGGTCTGTCCATTCTTGGCTTTAAGGTTGCCATTGAAGTACCACCATTCAATAATGTGATTGTGCCTTTGTTCGTCTTCAGGAAATCTAATAGGGCGATATTTTTCTTTATATTTTATTTCTTTTGCCATATGTTTTATCTTCTCTAATAATACCATTTTGAGGGTTTCCCCTCAAGGCCTTGTGTGATATAATTAAAATATGAAAGGGAAGATAATTCTCATTGCATTTATAGGATTTTTCTTGTTCTGCGCCGGACAGATTTTTGGCTGGTTTGGCATAGAGGCATCTCCAGCCGATGTTTCTTTGGCAGTTGATAAGGTTATTGAAAAAGAAGCATATGTTCCTGAAAAGATGATTTTTGTGGGAGACATGATGTTTGATCGCGGAGTTGAAACTTCGATGCAAGCCAATTCTTTTATTTATCCCATGGAAATGATTGCAGATTTCTTAAAAAGTTTTGATTTTTCTATTGGCAACCTAGAGGGACCAATTAATGAAAATCCAAAAGAGTTTTCTGCTACATCAATGACATTCTCTTTTGATAAAAAGATTGTCGATTCTTTAAAGCTAGGTAATTTTAAGGTGGTTTCTTTAGCCAATAATCATACTTTAAACATGGGCAGGGAAGGTCTTGAAGAAACTAAGACTATTCTTAAAGAAAACGAGATTAATTATTCTGGGGATCCGATTGATTGCGACATTGATTATGCTTACCAAAAAGACGGCATTACTTTTTATTCGGCCAATGTGACCTATCCCAGTAATTGCTCTAATACCGAAATAGCTAGTTGGATAAAAGACACTAAGTTTTATAATCCAGAGTCTTTCTTTGTTGTTTTGGTTCATTGGGGAACAGAGTATGAAACAGTCAATTCTTCTTATCAGCAAGATTTGGCACATAAGATGATTGATGCAGGAGCCGATTTGATTATCGGGGGACATCCTCATGTGGTTCAGAATATCGAGGAATATAATGGCAAGCTGATATTCTATTCTTTAGGCAACTTTATTTTCGATCAATATTTTTCAAAAGAAACTCAAGAGGGACTAGGTGTAGGAATGGAAATATATCCAGACAAAAAAGTCTATAGCCTTTATGGAATTAAAAATAAATCATCTCAGGCGCAATTAATGGATGACGAAGAAAAAAAGATATTTTTAGAAAGCTTGGCTGAAAATTCAAGTGAAGAATTAAAGGAAAGTATAAAAAGTGGAATTATTGAAATTAAAGATTAAAAATATGAAAAATAAATTATTGATAGCGTTGTCGATTTTAATAGTTTTAACAGCTGCCTTTTTCTTTTATTCTAATGGCAAAATAAATGTTCCGCAGATTCCTGGGGTTACTGTTTCTTCAGAGGCGAAGAATTGTACAGATAATGGGGGATCTGTAATAGAGAAAATAAGAGGTGATGGAAAAGAGTATAAGGTATGTCTCTTTGAAGACAATCGACAGTGCGAACTGCTTTCCTTGTTTAACAATGAATGCCCAGTGGGAGGATTTAAAATAACAGGATATATTACTGAGGCTGCAACATACTGTGCAATTTTGGGAGGAACATATGGCATTACTGGCAGCACTAACGATATTGAAGATGGAGCCTGCACCTTCTTTTCGGGAAACGTTTGCAATGTCTGGGATTTATATAATGGCAAATGCGAGAAAGGCGTAGTCAATCCGATTACCTATAATAACGATCAGTATAATTTTTCTTTGAAGCTTCCAAGAAGCTGGGAAGGAAAATATCAAGTTAAGGAAGAAGACGGTTATATTTCTTTTAATTACAGCGATGCCAATCTTTTTAAAATAGTGATTATCCCTTTTTCTTCTTGGGATAAAGAAAAAAATCATAAAGGAGAATATATCGGAAGAGACAATAGTAATGCCTTTGCTTTTGTTTATTCTGAAGATCCATTGAGGAGTGACAAGCAGTGGGGAGAGGAGTATCTTTCTATGGTTTCAAGAGTTGATGATATCAAAGCGACCTTCAAGATAACTAAGCCGTATGTTTTCTTAGAAGAGAAAAGCGAATCGGGTAGCAATTATTCAATAGAAACAATGTATCCTAGTGTTGGAGCAGTTGAGAATGGAGCGGTTAATATTGAAATTAGCAATTTTGTAGAAAACATAATTTCTTCTTTTAAGGAAAGAATGGCCGCTGCTGATGCTTGGAAAGGAGAAAATACTTTCAAGATAATCTATGATCCATTCGAAATCAATAGTGATTTTATAAGCATACGATTTGAAATTTCTGAATATAATGGAGGAGCTCATCCGTTCACCGTTTCCAAGACTTTTAATTATGATTTGAAAAATAATAAAATCATATCTTTGTCAGATTTATTTTCTTCAGGATATATTAATAGTCTTTCTGAACGTTCAATCCAATATTTATTGAAAATAAACAAAGAAGAGGAATTCAGCGATGAGGTTGCGATAAGAGATGGCGCTAGCGCCAAAGAAGAAAATTATTCTTCTTTTACCCTCAATAAGGAAACAATTGTTTTTTATTTTGACGAAGATCAAATAGCTCCCTATGTTTCTGGAAGGCAAGAAGTAGTCTTTCCTTTAAGTTCTCTAAGGGACATATTGAAAAGCGAAGCAATTTCAGAGTACGGATTAAAGATTTAGTGTGAAATACTTTTATTTTGTGTCAAGTTGTATAATCAAGGAAAAAGAAATATAATTCAATAGATATGAAAAAGAAATCAAATCAAACCATTTCACTTCTTATTTTCATTGCTATTCCTTTATTGGCTGGCTATTTAAGCTCCTTATTGTCTGGAAACATGTCCCAGACTTATTCTCAGTTCTATCATCCCGATTTCTTCCCGCCAGCATGGCTATTTGGTCCAGCTTGGACGATATTGTATATTTTAATGGGGATATCGGCCTATCTAATTTGGAAAAAAGGCAACACCAAGAAAGAATTATCTCTTTTTTTCATTCAGTTGATTATTAACTTGCTTTGGACGCCTATCTTTTTCGGTTTTCATCAGTATCTTTTAGCTTTTATAGAAATATTGATATTATTAGTAATGATAATTTTAACAATTATATCGTTTGATAAGAAATCTAAGACAGCAGCTTATTTAATGATTCCTTATCTATTCTGGGTGAGTTTCGCCACTATTCTTAATTATGTTGTTTTTATAACCAATTGACATGAAAGATATTATTGAAAAAATAAAGGAGGCTGGATTGAAGGGCCGAGGAGGGGCTGGTTTTCCTACGGCTACAAAGTGGGAATTGGTTAAAAAAACTAAGGGGGATAAGAAGTACGTTATTTGCAATGCTTCTGAAGGAGAGCCCGATGTTTTTAAAGATGGATATATTATTGAAAAATATCCAGAAGATTTAGTTGATGGCATTGATATTGCCATGAAAGCTATTGGGGCGGACGCAGGATATATTTATATTAATAAAGATTATTACAGAAATTTTAAAGATAGATTGCTCCAAGTTATCGGCTCAAAGAATATTATTCTTTTTGAAAAGAAAGCTAGGTATATTGGAGGAGAAGAGACCGCAGCAGTTGAATCAATTGAAGGGAAAAGGGCTGAGCCGAGAAAGAGACCCCCTTTTTTAACAGACTATGGCTTGTTCGGTTGTCCGACTTTAATGAATAATGTAGAAACTTTTTACTACGTTTCAAAGATTGATAAAGGAGAGTACCAGAAGACAAGATTTTATTCAGTTAATGGAGATGTTAATAATTTTGGAGTTTTTGAATTGCCAGAAGATATGACTATTTTCCAGGTTTTGAGGAAAACAGAAAATTATCCTGAGTTTGATTTTTTTGCTCAAATTGGGGGAGGTGCTTCTGGAGAAATCATGTTGCCCGAAGAATTGAATAAGCCAGTTACTGGAGCTGGGTCAATCACAATATACAACAGAAAGAAAACAGATGTTTTTGATTTAATGCAGAAATGGGCTGAATTTTTCCATATTGGTAATTGTGATAAATGCGTTCCTTGTCGAGAGGGGGCTTATAGGATTTACGAGATGGTAAAAAGCAGAAAGCTTGATTATGAAGTATTGGATTCTTTATTTTTAAGTTTAAGAGAATCAAGTTTTTGCGCTTTAGGAAGAGGCATTCCTATTCCTTTCCAGAGTTTAATTGAAAAAGTGATTAAAAATGAAAAATATTAAATTAAAAATTAATGGGAAAGAAGTTGATGGTTTTCAAGGAGAAACTATTCTTCAGGTTGCCCGAAAGAATAATATTAGAATTCCCACTGCTTGCTATCATTCCGATTTAGAGCCAGAAACAAGTTGTCGCTTGTGTTTAATTTCAATTGCTGGAAGAAGAGGATTGCATACTTCTTGTTCTGTTGAAATAGAAGAAGGAATGGAGGTTATCACCGATTCGGAGGAAATAAAGAAGATAAGGAAGACCAATCTAGAGCTTATCTTTTCGCAGCACATTGAGAAATGCGGAACTTGTGTCAAGAATTATCATTGCCGTTTATTGGCTTTAGCTAAAGAGTGTGGAGTGAAAATTTCTGAGTTTAAAGACAGGAAAGGCAATTTTCCTAAATATCAATTCGGACCATCGATTATCTTTGATAGCTCTAAATGTATTGATTGCCATAATTGCGTAGCTATGTGTAAAAAACAAGGAGTTGGTTTTTTGAATGTTGAAGAGAATGGATCTTTTTGGGAAGTTGTTCCTTCAAAAGATGAAAAGATAGATTGTATTTATTGCGGACAATGCTTGATGCACTGCCCAAGCGGAGCATTTGAAGAAGTTAGTGCAATTAAAGATGTTGAAACAGCTATAGAAGATGAAAAGAAATTTGTTGTTTTCCAGTTTGCTCCTTCAATCAGGACCAGCTTGGGAGAAGAGTTTGGCTTGGATTATGGAACAGTGGTGACAGGAAAGATGGTTGCAGGGATAAGAAGGCTGGGGGCTGATAGGGTTTTTGATGTTTCAGTCGGAGCCGATGTTACAACCATTGAAGAGGGAGGAGAGTTAATGGAGAGATTGACTGAGAAAAAAGGTTTGCCCATGTTTACTTCTTGCTGTCCTTCTTGGGTTAAATTTGTTGAATTAAATTATCCTGAATTTATTGGCAATTTAACTACAGTCAGGTCGCCACAGATAATTTTGGGCGGACTAACAAAAACTTATTTAGCTAAAAAAGAAAATATTGATCCTAAAAACATTGTTGTTGTTTCTATCATGCCCTGTACTTCAAAAAAGTTTGAAGCAATCAGAGAGGAGCTATATGTTGATGAAATGAAGCCGATTGATTACGTGTTAACAACCAGAGAATTAGGATGCTTATTAAAGAAAAAGAAAATCAACTTAGCTGAATTAAAAGATGAAGAGCCAGATGGTCCTTGGGATAAATATACGGGAGCAGGCGTTATTTATGGAGCAACTGGAGGAGTAACCGAATCAGCTTTGCGTACTGTTTATGAAAAAGTTACCGGAAAGAAATTGAAACAGATTGAATTTAAAGAAGTCAGGGGTATGGATGGATGCAGAGAAGCGACAGTTAAGGTTGGAAATATTCCAGTTAGGATAGCCCTTATCAATGGATTAGGCAATGCTAAGAATCTTTTAGAAAGATTAAAGAAAGAGCCAGATCTATACGACTACGTTGAAGTAATGACTTGTCCAGGCGGATGTGTCGGAGGCGGTGGACAGCCCATGCCTACTGATAAAGAAATTAGAAAGAAGAGAGCTTTGTCTCTATATGATATTGATAAGGAGTGGGGAATACGTTTGGCTCACGAGAGCCCGGTTGTGAAATTATTGTACGATGATTTTTTCAAAGACAAAAAAATGATACACAAAATCTGCCATACTCATTATTCTCCTAAGCAAAAAGACAAAATAAAAATAATTAAATAGAATTATGGAACAAGTTGCATTATTAAATAGTAAAACATTGTTAAAATCAGCCCAGTTTTTATTGATTCTTTCTTTAATTCTTTTTGCCCCGCTAATCAATAATCAGTTTGTAACAGGAACAATAGTCAACGCTTCTCTTTTAATCTCAGTAATGTTGTTTGGATTTTCTGGAGCAGTTGTTCTGTGTTTTGTTCCAAGTATTATTTCTATCTTTGTCGGATTGCTTCCTTGGGTAATGGCTCCAATGGTTCCTTTTATTATCATGGGAAACATTCTTTTAATTTTAGTTTTTGATCTGTTGAGAAAGAAGAATTTCTTCTTCGGATTAATTCCGGCAGCCCTACTTAAGTTTTCTTTCTTATTTTTGGTAAGCAATTATTTGATTCACTTCTTTATCAAGCCTGTAGTAGCTTCGAAGATTGCAGTAATGATGAGCTGGCCTCAGCTGGTTACAGCTTTGATGGGAGGAATCATTGCCTATTCAATAATAGCAGGGTATAATTCTTTAAGAAATAATAAATAATAATCAATATAAAAATATGACATTTCAAGAATATCAGGCAGAATCAAGAAAAACAGCAATTTATCCTAATAAAGACAACAACTTTATTTATCCTACTTTAGGTTTAGCTGGAGAGGCTGGGGAAGTTGCTGAAAAGATTAAAAAGGTTATTAGAGATGGGAACGGAATTGTTTCTGATGAGAAGAGAGAAGAAATAATTAAAGAGTTAGGAGATGTCATGTGGTA
>JBAQMJ010000013.1:0-22137 GCA_049302695.1 Minisyncoccales bacterium | reverse complement strand
TTTCTTTAGTTAGCTCTATTCCATATTCTCTTAATGGCTCAACCCATCCTTGCCATTGATAATATTCACTATCAAATAAAATACCATCTAAATCAAATATTATTCCTTTTATATCTTCTTTGTTCATTTTTTTATTCTTAATATTATATTTAAATAATACAATATGTTTAATTTTAAAGCAATAAAAAGGCTAGATTGTTAATTTTTATATAAAAAAAGAGAGAATAATTCAGTATGAATACCCAAGTAAATTATTAAGGGCTTCTAACTGACTCATCCTCTTTCGTCTTTCGGAAGTATTAATCATCTTATGGGCTTTCTTGTATAAGATTCTTGCCATGACTCTTTCCGAAAAATTTAATTTGTCTCGGGAATTACACTTAAGTTTCCACTGATACAAGATAATGTATATTTCTTCGAAAGTTTTTGCCTTTCGCGCAAGAGCTGCTACCATGTAATCAACGCGGTAAAAAATCGTATGTCGGATAGCCATCTCAAAGTTTTTACCACCCCGAGCTGTTTTAATATATCCGTACAATAACTTTTCTCCATACTGCTCATCCTGATAATAGGAAAGCTTTTCATTAGCCTCCCGATAATCTTTAAAGATTTTACAACCTCCTAGGATTCTTTTTTCGTTATCTGAAGTCAGAACAGCAAGGCGTTCGTCTGGTTCGGTAAATATTCCAACAAAGTCCCAGAGAAATTCATCTGAAAAAATTTGCATTTGATCACCGCCAGTCTTCCTGTTCCTTAAGTCGATCATAGTCTTCAGGATTGAGAACCTCTGTTGAGAAACGATCTCCGCATCTCCTGTCCCAAACCTTCATACTGTATTCGTGCCCAGGAACATTCAATTTTCCAAGATTTTCTTGATGAGAATAAAAAATCTCAACATGACAGTCTGAAAAAATACCCTTGACGCTTTCTTGATTCATACAAAGCATTGAATATGCTATGTGCGAATCACCAATGCATATGTTTTTGATTTTTCCTTGAAGAGGATTTATTCTCATCGCATAGGTGAAATCTTCTCGAATTCCAATCTGCCCTTTTTGATATATCGTTTTTTGCAGATGAGGAAGTTTCTCCCCTGCGATTTGGACAATTAAAAGAGTGCCTTCCTCCGGAATAATCTTGAATGGAAGGACTCTCTCGTAATCAACATCCAATACACTGGGATGCGCTTTTCGTAAGTCGCATCCTACTCTCCTAATTTTTCCTTGAATCTCCATACTCAATGCTCCTTTATTTAAATATTAGGTGCTAAAAAGATACAAAACCCATAATTGGAATTATATGCAACTATACCATACAATACAAAATATACATTGTCAACTAACTATTGACACCAATAATATTATATATTATGATTAAGAAGATAAAAATGCTTAAAAACGTGCTTGCGATAGGTTTGGTTCTTGTTTCTGTGGGAATCCTTATGACGATTGGAATCAACGATCCCCACGAGATTAAGGGAGAGCTAGTTGCTCTAAGTGGTGCATTGATATTACTCATTGGCTACCTACTGTGAACAAAAGGATCATTCCTTTACAGGGTTTTGGTTTATGGACATATGAACAAGAGGCTAAACGATAAACGTTTACCCTCTCTTTTTTTACATCTTTTTTACTGTCTTTTTTACATACATATTACGTGAATTCTAGTTTGAAGCTCCATAGTTTGGAAAAATAAAAAACATCCTCTTTCGAGGATGCTCTTTTTTATTGTTTATTGATTGCAATCGCTGAGTGAACTCTCTGAATTGCGGTAAAGTTTGCCAAGACAGCAATTATCGCAACAATTAAAGTCATATATGCATAATCGGGATAGATAATTCCTAATATTAAAGCGATAAAAATTAAAATCAATCTCTCCCCTCTTGATAACAATCCTCCCTTCAATTCCTGAGTAACTAAATCTTTCTCTTTAGCAGCAGCTTTAGCGTAGGTTGTTACCACTGAACCAAAGATTGCTAAATAAACCCAAGCTTGTCCCGGGATGACAATTGTAGGTAAAGCTAAGAATAACATTCCAAAAAAGATGATTCCTTCAACATATCTATCAAAGATAGTGTCCAAGTATGCTCCAACTTTGCTCGACATGTTTTTCTTTCTTGCAACAGCTCCGTCAACAAAATCCAATCCAGCAGCAACTAAGAAAAATATGGTTGCCCAGAGCAAATTCTCTTTCATCATATACCACAGTCCGACTAAAGCAAAAATTCCTGAAAGATAGGTGTATTGATTAGGAGTTAATGGAAGCACTCCGAAAATAGAACCGACAATCTTCTCTAAATCCTTAAACCAATGTCTTTTTGTATCTAACATTTTTTTATTATTAACTTATTATTAAACTAAAACAGCCAAAATGACTGTTATAATTTCTGTATTAGATTAGAACAAAAACTTTTCATAGCTTCTAGCTCTTTTAAACCTTTTTCTGTGATCTTAAAGGCTTTCTTAGAAGCCAGCTTTTCTCTACTGACGTATCCGTCATTCTTCAATCTGAACAAAACGCTCTTTACCATCAGATCGTTGGGAAGGAATCCAAACTTCTCGAAAATCAATCGAGAAACTTCGCCCTCCTGAACTTCCTTCTCTTTTCCCAAAGAAAGAACGTATGTCCAGAGATTTCCTTCAGTGACCGAACTAATGAATCTTTTTATTGGTTCCATATGTTTATATTATATTACCTTTCTCTTTTATTGGCAATAAACTCTTCAATCATTTCTCTAGCTTTATCATCAGTGAACTGCTTCATCGGATGCTTCATGAAATAAGCCGAGGAAGATAACAATGTTCCTCCGATTCCTCTATCTAAACCAACCTTGCAAAGCCTGATAGCGTCGATAACGCAGCCCGCTGAGTTAGGAGAATCTTCAACTGATAATCTTAATTCCAATTCCACTGCAACGTTGCCGAACTTTCTTCCCTCCATTCTAATAAAGCAAACTTTATTATCCTTTAAGAAAGGAACCCAGTCTGATGGACCGACATGCAAATTATCATAACTTAATCTCTTGGCTAATTGTGATTCAACAGCTTCAGTTTTTGAAATCTTTTTAGTTTTCAATCTAGCTCTTTCTCCATACATATTTAAGAAATCTGTATTCCCTCCGACATTCAATTGGTACGATCTGTCGATGGTAACACCTCTCTCGGCAAACAAGTGAGACAAAACTCTGTGAGTAATAGTCGCTCCTATCTGTGATTTGATATCGTCTCCGATGCAAGGAATTCCCTTGTCTTTAAATTTCTTTTCCCATTTCTCATCAGAACAAATGAATACTGGCATACAGTTAACTAAAGCTACACCAGCATCCAAGGCTGCTTGAGCATAATACTCAACAGCTTTCTGCGAACCGACTGGCAAATAGGTAACCAAGACATCGGCTTTTGATTTTTTTAATTCTGCAGTTACGTCAACGGCCTTCTTGTCTGAAGGTAAGAAAGTCTGATCGTCGGGATAATTCTTCATATGATCAGCGACTCCGTCTAGAATCGGTCCCATTTTAACAATCACTCCTGACTTAGGAATGTCGTGGCAGAAAATCTTAGTACAATTAGGCTTTTCAAAAATAGCCTGTGTATAATCTTTTCCCACCTTTCTCTTATCAATATCAAATACAGCTACAACTTTGATATCTGATATTTTGTATCCTTCTAAAACATTGTGCATCAAGCCAGGAACTATTTCATCATCGTTCTTGACGTCTTTATAGTACTGAATACCCTGAATCAAAGAACTGGCGCAATTGCCCAATCCAGCAATCGCAATCCTGATTTCTTTTTTATTTTCAGCTTTTTCAACTGCTTTTTTTGCCATATCTATATTAATTATTTTTTAATATGTTTATTAATTGTATTTTACACTGGTAAAATAGTTTGTCAATATAAATAATAAGAAAGAGACATAATATAAAGCTTTATCATGCCTTTTGAAATTAAATTAGGTATAAAAAAAGAGACCTACTTCCAATCTATTATTGATTGTTTTTCGGTCTCGTCATCTGGCCTTATAATTGGCCTAGGAGTTTTAGAATCCATTACGTGTTTTTCCCAAACAGTCATGGGTATTCCTTTCCATTCAGGACCTGTGCAGAATTCTTCTGCGTAGACCCTTCTTTTTTTAATGATCTCGTAAACTTCATCATTTCTTTCTCTGTTCATGTCACCGTGACCACATTTTCTGAAGTCTGGACCAGAAAAATGATTTTCCATCCTGCATCCTCTACCAGATCCCTTAAATGCACACTCTTTGCTTTTTTGAAAAAGGCGATCGCCCCTTGAAAAGAAACCGTAGAATGGGCAAGGAAATCTTTCTTTCCTAAAAAATGGTTTAGGGCTTATTCCTAAAACCAATTTCGATATGATTTCAATTTTTTTGAACATCAAAACCCTCCTTTGGGTTAATTTTGTTATACAATATATATTATCTATTGTCAACATTTACTATCCCCTCTCTTTCCTCTAAAATGAATACATGACACCCTTTGAAAGACTAACCAGATCGAACACCAAAGAGAATCTTTGGATATACGTCCTCGCTACATTAAAAAAACATTCTAACTATGCCTGGGATTTGCATTCTTCAATTGAAAAAGACTTTGGTTTCAAACCTGGCAACATTACTCCCTACCGCGTCCTATACAGATTGGAAGAACAAGGATTTGTAAAAAGCGAAACCGAAGAGCGCCGAAGGGTTTACAAAATCACCGAAATAGGCGAAAAAGAATTAGAGAAAGTCAAAGCCTTCTACTCTGAAGTCTTAAAAAAGATAAGCTGATATATGGAAAAAAAGAAAATAACTAAAGAAGAAAAAGAAAGCGACATCCAGCAAGTCGTCAATCATTTCTTCTATTCCAAGGGCTTCACCCTTGACGAAATCAAAGAATCAGCTAAAAAGAAGAAGATAATCTATTCTCGATTCACCCGACCAGCCAAACAGCTGATTGATTTAGCCGGTTCAGTTAAAAAAGCTGAAGAAGCGATAACAACGGTCGCCAATTGGGCTAAATCGAGAGATCTTGATTATTCAATTGAAACAGTTTTCAAGAAATGGCTTGAATTGGGAAAATTAAAACCCAAAGATATCATCAAAAAACCTTTCTACAGAAACCAGCCGATGGTCTGGTCTCAAACAAAAAGAAAATGGTATGTCATCGATGACGGCGGAGAGTGGCTTGAATACGCCGACAAAGAAGACAAGATTGAGTGGAGAATACAAAAATAATATAAATAAAAACTAAAATGTCATCATATTCTGAACTGACCAGAGGCAAAATTATTGTTATCAATGATCAGCCTTACGAAATTGTAGAAGCCTTGAGCACATTCAAAGGAAGAGGCCATTCATACCTACAAATGAAATTAAGAAACCTGATTAACGGAAATGTTATTTCCAAAAGCGCCCAGCCAAGAGATTCTTTTGATGAAGCTGAAGTTGAAGAGCAAGAAGCCAAATTCATCTATGGCAGCAAGGGAAAGTACACCTTCTCAGATAATAAAAACAAAAGGTTTGAATTAAGCGAAGAACAAGTCGGAGATAAGGTTAAATTTCTTAAAGCCAATCAGGAAGTGAAAACAATGCTTTTCAATGATAAGATTATCAATGTTATCGTTCCCATCAAAGTCCAGCTGAAAGTCACTGAAGTTCCACCGGGAGTCAAGGGAGACAGAGCTCAATCTGGAAACAAAGTGGTTACCTTGGAAACCGGAGCTAAAATTGATGCACCGTTGTTTGTAAACGAAGATGATGTTATCGAAATAAATACAGAAAGCGGAGAATACGTTAGAAGAGTTAACGAGTAAAGAAAAAACCACCATAAAAGGTGGTTTTAAATTACTTAACGAATAGATTACAGAAACAATGACCGTCTTTTTCAATTTCCTCTTCGTGATAGATGCAAGGACAAATTATCTTTTTGTCTTCCTCCTTATCTCCTGACATTTTCCTGCAAGGACAATACTGTTCGCCAAATTCATCCTTTCTGGCCATCAGCCCCTTGATAACGCCTTCGACAATCATTCTGTTAGGATTTAGCTTGTACCCATTTTCCTTGGCATATTCTTCGTAGGCCTCTATTAGTTTTTCCATTATTTCGTCCATATTAGATATTCGAATTAATCCAACTCTTTATTTCTTCTTCAGTTCTTAAACCAACAAACTTGTCTTTCACTTCTCCATTGATAAGAAGAACAACGGTGGGTATCCTGTCTACTCCGAACAATTCTCCTGTTTTAGGATTCTTATCCAAGTCCATTTTAAAGAATTCCACCTTTCCAGCATATTCTTCCGATAGCTTCTCAACGATCGGTCCTAGCATTTTGCAAGGAGGACACCATTCGGTATAGATATCTACTAACACTGGAATACTTGAACTCTTTACTGAACCTTCGAATGTTTCGTCTGTTAAAATAGTCATTTTCTATTTATTAATTGTTATAGATATATTATACATAAAAAAGAAAAGGGAGACAATGCTCCGATTAATTTATTGTTTCTATTATCACCTCCGCTTCAAACATGTCTTGTTCTTCTGCTATACGCAAAGAACCGATGCTCCTTGCTTTGGCGACGATATAATCGTCGGTTATCGCTTCACCAGAGATAAAACAATCTCTCATCTCCAGCATAGCTGATTTGCATTCCTCCATTCTTACCGCTTCAAATTTACGGTTGATCTCTTCTATCTCCTCGTGACAATCATCACACAAGTCATCAAAGTCGCTGTTCTCGACATCCTTAGGGGCAAGTCCTAGAATCTTCAGCCTCTTGTCTATCCATTGAGGCCAGCCGTGATGCTTTCTTCGATACTTTAATTTTTTGCATCTCGGACAAATGCCTAATGGATGATTGTTAGACTTTTTGTTTCCGTTGTCCCCTTTCTTATCCTTTTTTTCTCGAACCCTGTCGAGATCAAACAATCTTAACTCTGCCCTTCGAAGAATGATATCGCTTTTCAACAAATCATCTCCAATAGATATAAGAAATGGGTTCATCACATGCAACGCATGTTAAGAACTACCTGCATTTTAAACCTTTTCTTTTTTGCAGTCAAATTAATCGTTTTCTATCTCTTTTTTGATCTCTTCGAACTCATTCTCTATTTCCTTGAACTGCTTCTTGGCTTCTTTAATTATTTCCGCTGCTTCTTTGACCTTATTCAACCCTTCTTCAACATCAACTTCCTCCTGTTTTTCGAACCACTCGGCAATTGAAGACAGCTTTTTCAAACTTTGATTAAGATTTTTTTCTTTCATATTTTTGTATTTTTTTAACTTGCGTATTTATTATACCATCAAAAACTTTTAAATCGACTATTTCATCCAATTCAACATCTTTAATATTCTTGATTATTCCTTTTTTATTCTGAGCAATACAATATCCTAATTTTAAATTCCTTTCTGGATCGTTATTCATAATCACCTTTTCCATGCTTTCCATCTTTTCCTTAGCTTTCTTGATTTCATTCTCTAGTATTTTAGGAACAATTGTTTTAATTTTGTATTCGATCATTCTGAATGAAGCAAAAATCCTTTCCAGTTTTCCCTTTATCGTTAAAAATAAATTATTGAAAGAATATTCCGTGTCGGAAAGAAGAGAAGAAAAATAACTAAAGACTTCCCTTTCTTTTCTTTTCAGTTCTAATTCTGCCTCCAGCCACGATTGATTCAGAAGATTGGCTGCAGCTGTCGGAGTGGAAACCATCTTGTCAGCCATCAAGGCTAACAAAGGAACATCTTTGTCATGGCCGATTGCGGCAATTACTGGAAAAGGAAGACCAGCTACTTCCCTAATTAAAACCTCATTGTTAAAGGCTAAAAACGACTCCAGAGACCCGCCGCCTCGCATAATGACAAGAACATCAAGGTTGAGCTTCTTCATCGTCTTAACGCTATTTAAGAGGTCTTTAACCGCCTCCAATCCTTCAACTCGAGAGTCGATAAACTTGATATTGAAACCGAATCTGCCCAAATTATTTAAAAAATCATTAATAACCGCTCCTTGCTTAGATGTTATTATCCCGACATTCTTAACAAACGAAGGGATCTCTTTTTTTCTTTCCAAAGAAAACAGCCCTTCGTCTTCCAATTTCTTTTTCAGCTTCTCATACTCTTTCTTCAATTCCCCTTCTCCGACTAACTGAATTGTCTTAGCCTTGAAGCTTAATCTTCCGCTGGGAGGATAGACATCGGGAATGCCATTAGCGATTATTTCTAATCCTTCTCTTAATTGCACTCCGCAAAGCTTGTAGTCATAATTCCAAATAACACAAGACAAGACGCTTCCATCTTTCTTGTCTTTCAAAGAAAAATAGACGTGCCCGCTCGGGCCCATCTTCATCTCGCTAACTTCTCCCAGTATTCTCGCTCCGAAAGAATTTAAAACTCCGTTCAATATTTTCAAATAAGCAGAAATGGAGAATATATTATTCTCCAAGAGTTCTTTTACCGCTGGTTTTCCTTTTGATTCCATGTTTTGATTCTATCAGAAAAGAGAATAAAAACAAATCAGTCTTCTAAAAATACAGCGACGGAAATAACTGTTGTCCATAATCCATTCTTATTCCCTTCGGCTGACTGGCAAGTATGCATTGTTTTAAATATCTTGCCTGAAGAAATATATTCTTGCTTTCTTTCATCCCAGGCCTTATCAGCATCAAATTCAATTCCCAAAGTAGTTGAAAGCATTGTCGCGGCCAAATCTTCGGCATAGTCCCCAGACTTTTCCGCTGTCTCTCCGAAAGTGTGATGTTCTGACAGATATCCATAGTTACTGATATCTTTAGGCACAGCTAATCCGATCGCCGCAGAAATCAACCTGTTCGGTTCGCAAGTTTCATTTCGAGCCATGACGCAAAAAGTAATCTGTCCTGGCTTTAATAGGGCGATTCCTTTTGCTTTAGTAATTATTTCACAATTAGGAGGAAGAATACTAGAAACATATACCAAATTCTGTGTTTCAATTCCCGCATCTCTTAGAGCCGCTTCAAAAGAAGCTAGCTTATCTTTGTGCACGCCCACCCCTTTAACGAAAAAAATCTTTTTCGGGACCATGAATTCAAAAATTATAATGATAGTTTAATAGTTTACCACTACTAGAATTTTTTGCAATAAAGAAGGCTTATTTCTTTTCGTGTTTAATCTTTGCCATGACAGCATTTTTTCTGTAATTGCAAAAATCGCACTCAGAATTCATTTCTGGAATCTTGTCCGACATCAAGCATTTTTTAATATCTTTCAATGCTCCCGCAATCCACGAATCGTCTCCAGCGTATGGAATAACCTTAATAGTAAACTCTAATTTCTTATCAAAAAAAGGCTTGCCAGTGTCGCCATTGCAATAAACAAAATATCCAGTCGGAGCAACCTTGAATCCGTTCTGTTTGAAAAGCCATTGATATATTTCCATCTGTCTTTTATACCCTCTCTGCCATTCTGCATCCAAATTAACCTCGCTAGTTTTAGAGGTTGCTTTATAATCAACGATAATTACTTCCCCTTTAGGATTAATCCAAATATCATCAATCGCTCCAGTAATTAATAAATTAGTGTCTTTATCCAAGTATTCAATACCTTTGAAGGTATTCCTCCAAGTATCAATATCTTTATGCTGATATGGAACCGCATCAATGCCAAATTCTTTAATAAAAGGATGGACGGTTTGTTCTTTCCTATGCAAATCAAATTCTTTTTTTAATAAGGCATCGACAGCGCTATTTAAAGTGAAAGGAAACCCAGGCGGCCTGCCTATTCCCAAACGCCTATCCAAATAGAAACACTGAGGGCATTCCATAAACAGGTCTATCTTTGAACGGCTAAGCTTGAAAGGATTGGCCGATTTTGGATCGAATATATTGTTTGATTTTTTATAGTATTGAGACATATTTAATCATTGAAAAAATAAATTATATAATATATGGACAAATCACGACGGAAAAAGTTCTCTAAAGGTTTCATCCCGGCGAGAGCTTTTTTCTTCATTATAAATATAATAACATTTTAAAAATTAAAAACAAAGGGTTTTAACTTTGACTTGCCCAGAACGTATTCCTATATTGTTCATGCTTCTTTTTTGTTTAAAATAAACAAAGCGCCGATCAATATTAAAGGAAAAGAAATCAAAAGGAAAGTGTCCATCCTTTCATATGTTTTAAAGAATGCGGTAAAAGCTAAGGCTAGGATGATAAAAAGATATCCTCCCTTCTTTTCTTCTTTCCAAGCAAAAGCCAATGATAGAGCAAGGATTATTGTCGGAATATTCTGAATTAGAAATCCCTCCATCTTTTCAAGAAAAGAGCCTTCTGAAGAGAACACATCAAAAGAAAACAAAAGAACAAGGATAACGAACAAGACAGCGATCACTCTCGGAAGCCAATAAATAATATTTTTCATATTTTTTATTTGAACAAAATCATAGCCGCTTCGTATTTCGGCCTGATGATGTTCTTAGAATTATCAAAATAAAGTTTGCCCCACTTATTCTCTAACTTCTTTCTTACCGCTTCTTTCGCTTCTTCCTGAGTCAAGTTTTCATAAATAAAGGCTGCTTTGAATATTCCTGGAATATTGTCAAAATTACTCAAAGCATCGGCATCGGAAACAATCTTTTCTTCAATGGTCTGAGGATTATTTTCTTGAGAACCGCGATGATTGAAAATGCATCTTTTAACCATTTCAATCCTGTCTTCTGGATAATTTAATTCCCTCAGCTTATCTTCCGCAATCTTCATCCCAGTCAAATGATGGTCTTCTCTTCCATAGACAACCGAACCAATGTCATGGAGCCAGGCCCCCAAAGTCACGATTTCTTTATCAGCTCCCAGCTGTTCAGCTAATTCCTGAGCATATTTGACTACTGGTATAAAATGGAAAACAAACGGTTCGTATCCGTATTTGCTCCCAGGCTTTCTAGATTCCTCTTCGACAAAGTTTTTAATTTCATTAACTATGTCCATATTTAGATTATAACAGATATGAATTCTTAAGCAATCTTTTCGTAAAGATAACTTTTAATTCCATTATCCCACCTAAAAATAGCCAACTCTTTAAATCCTAACTTTTGATGGAATATTCTTGATGCCTTATTGAAAGGTTCTTTAGCTGTTATTACTTTAAAATTTTTAACTTTAGAATCTTCAAACAATTTATTATAAAGATCGCTCCCTACATTCTTTCTTTGATATTCAGGGTCAACAGCTGATTGAAAGATATAAACAAAAACTTCTTCTGAATAATTATTTAATAAATAAGACTCTAATTCATCTTTGCCTTTCATCTCTTTATTTAAATAAGCAATCAAAAATCCAACTACTCTGCCATCAATCTCGCAGACATAACAATAATCCGAATCAACAAATATCTTTTCATAAAACTCAAAAGGCATTTTACTCATCAAAAAACCACCTTCCTTATCAGGAACGCTATTAATATTTACCTTCTCAGTTATTATCATTATTGATTTAATGTCTTTTGTTTCCGCCCTTCTAATCATAGATACATATTAACATGAAGAATATAAGAAGGTCCAATGCATTTCGCACCGGACCGATTACTAGGAGGATAAATACTGACAAACACTGTCATACATTTATCCTCTGATTTTCTACTTCTATGTATGCTTCATGGAGTTTTCTCTCGACATGCCTCATTCTTTCCTCAAGGGCAGCGAACTCATTCAATTTAAGTTCAGCCTCCATTTTCTGCCTGTCAAGTTCTTTGAGCAGTTCTGCCCGTCTTTTCGACAAGTCTTCATGGTCCCGCCCCAGAACATTGATGACATTCTGGAAATGCCTCAGCCTCATCGGAAGCCGGTATCCTTCTTTCTGCTCTTCTCTTCTCTGTCTTTTGGGATCGACGATATCAACTAATCGAACTTCCCAATCTTGCGGATCATCAAATGCGTTCATTTTTTCACCTTGCACAAAATGGCATTCTTCTCATTTTCCCTATGTCATGGACATTTCTTTTTCCACTTCTATATCTCAGCATTAAGAGATAGTCACCAAAGTCTCCTTCATTGTGGAAAAGATTTCTGATTTCCCAATGATCGACATTGATGTAGAAGTAGTCCAGAGGAACCTCCTCTTTTTCGTTCAACATACAAACACCTTGTAAAATAGCTAAAAAGCTGACCCTTTCGAGTCAGCTTTGGTTTATTGAAAATGATTTTGTGTTAGTTATTTATTTTCCATAAGCCAAAAGTGACTCAAAAGTTGAGACATTGTAAACAAATAAGTTTTGGCGCAGAAATTATTATGCATATTGTTCTTCACTAATACAGACGTAAAAACAAGACTTTTGTTACAACAATTCACTCAAATCTAAAACTTTTAAACATCTCTTCGTCGCAGCATTGCGAGGGATTAGTGCTGAATGTGCATTCTTGGCCTAAAACAACTGACATTAATTTATTCTTTTCTGGAGAATATAAGATTTTATATACAAAATTTGTAAGACAAGTTTCGTCCATTATTCTTTGTCCGTTTTCGGTTAAATCCCTCCCTTTAATGTTGATCTGATAATTACCATCATTTTGCAAATTTTTAGAGACTATAGTACACGTTGAACCAAAATTTTCTTTAATGTATTTTAAAACATCTTCCTCGTTTTCAGCTTTCCTTATCACTATTTTCCATCCCAAAAAAGGTTTTTGACTGGAAGCGATATATAATCCGTTATCATTTTCTCTGTTTTCTAAAGACTCTAAAGAATATGTTATCTTATCGCAACTGCCGATAAATTTCTGATCAAGATAACTCCAATTGGCATCATAGTAATATTCAGCTGATATATAAACAATTCCATTTTGATTATCTTCATAGATTCCCAGTGGAGTATTCCCGCTTTGGGTATTGTCGGGGCATCTATAAAGAGTCGGCACTTCTGGTGGAATTTTTATCCAAAATCCTAGCTGGCTATTTAAATAATTCGTCCAGTTAGAAGTGTCTACTGGCTTTTTAATATTAGCAACTATCCCTTTATCAACAGGCAAAGGGCTAGATATTGGTTTTTCCTCGGACGATAAAACTAAAAATACTATAATGGAAATAGGTATAACGACAGATAGAATCTTTATACAGTTTTTTAATTTATTATCCATTATCTTTAACTCACCAATGTTCCAAACTTTTCTCCCTTTAAAGCTTTGGAAACATTTTTCAAGTCTTTGATATTGAAAACGATAATTGGTTTTCGATTGTCTGAACATAAAGCAAAAGCTGTCGAGTCCATAACATTCAAATTCTTCTCTAAAGCTTCCTGGAATGAAAGCTTTTCATACAATTTAGCGTCTGGATTCTTTCGAGGATCCCTGTCATACACTCCATCAACATTAGTTGCCTTTAAAATCAAATCGCAGTTAACTTCGCAAGCTCTTAAAGCGGCAGCCGTATCAGTGGTAAAGAAAGGATTGCCTGTTCCTCCAGCAAAGATAACAATCCTGCCTTTTTCTAAATGGTGCAAGGCTTTTCTCCTTAAAAAAGGCTCAGCGACAGAATCCATCCTCACTGCTGACATCATTCGAGTAGAGACTCCCAACTCTTCTAATGATTCCTGCAAACCTAATCCGTTAACAACAGTTGAAACCATTCCCATCTGATGAGCCACAGCCATATCAAAAGATTCTTCTCCAGCCTGCCTTCCTCTGAAAATATTGCCTCCGCCGATAACAACGCATAGGTCTATATCATTTTTCTTTTTGATTTCGGCAATCTGTTTAGCCATATTCATATATGAAGACAAGGAAACTCCTTTTCCCTCTTCGTTGCCGAACACCTCCCCGCTTATTTTTAATAAAACTCTTTTGTATTTCATATATAATTGAATTAATTTTCTTCTAGTATACCAAATATCTGAAAAATTGACAAAAATTAAGAATAACCATTATTGATTATACCTCTTTTTGTTTTTCAACCATTTTATAGCATCATCAGCGTTATCAAAAGCAGGAGAAACCTCTCCTTTTTTAATTTCCCTGTCGGCTTCTTTTATTTCTTTTATTAAAAAAGCAGAAGGCTCATTATTGCTTGTCGCCAGCTGTCCGCAAGCAGCCTTGATTCCCCTCCCGAACTCATATCTCTGAGTGGTAAAGATGCCTTGTTTTTCCAGATAGTCCTTGAATTTCTTAATTGTTTTAGAATCAGAAGGAACAAATTTCCCTGTCGGGTTATAAACAATCAAATTGACCATATATAGCGGCTTCTTCATTAGGACCGCCAATTCCTTAGCGCACTCCAAGGAATCATTCAAGTCTTTAATCATCAAATACTCAAACATTACCTTTCTTTTAGTTTTCAAAATATATTCATCAACCATTTTCAGAACATCCATCAAGGGATATTTCATATTGATCGGCATCATTTTAGACCTCAATTCATCATTAGGGGCATGCAAAGAAATAGAAAGATTGACTTGCAAATCTTCCAAGGCAAACTTTTCAATTCCTTCGATTATCCCTGATGTAGAAATGGAGATTTTTCTAGAACCAATATTGAAATACTCATTACTATTTAAAATACGGACTGCAGACATGACATTATCGTAATTCAAAAAAGGCTCTCCCATTCCCATGAAAACAATGTTGGTCACCTTTTTCTTCTTTTTCTTCAATAATCTACTAAACAGCAAAACCTGAATCGCTATTTCAAAAGGGGTCAGATTTCTTTTCAGGCCCATCTTTCCAGTCGCACAAAAAGAACAAGCCAAGGGGCATCCGACTTGCGAAGAAACGCAGACAGTCGAACGATCTTCGCTGTGCTCCATTAGAACTGACTCAATCCTTAATCCATCATTCAATTCAATCAAAGCTTTAGCTGTATTGCCCTCTTCAAACATCTGATGCTCTATCTCCAAAGAGCAATCTCTTTTCAATTCTTCGCGCAAAGCCAAAGGCAGGACGGTTGCTTCGTCCCAGCTTTCAATCAAGTCTTGGAAGATAAGCTTCTTGATCTGTTTCAATCGATAAGGCTTTTCGTTTTCCAACTTCTGTTCAATTAGAGAAAAATCAATCATTTTTATTCTCAATCACTTTAATTTCTTCCTTGGTGGTAGCATTTTCAATCTTAATCTTTTCAACAATGCCAGAAAGCTTCCTAGTCCTAGTAATGGAAACTTCATCGAATTGAGTTGAAACTGCCTTTATCTTCTTTCCCAGACTATCAACCTCTTCATTGTATTTATCATACTCAATCTCAAACTTCTTAATCAGCTTGACGATCTCATGAAGATTTTCCTGATATTTAAAACTCTTGTATGATTGATAGACCATGCGAAGAATAGCAGTGAAGCTGAATGGCCCAGACAAGATAACTTTCTTAGCCATGGCGTCATTCCAAGTTTCGTTCATCTGGTCATAAATGAAACTGAAAATCATTTCATTGGGAACGAATAAAATAACAAAATCAACCGTGTCTTCTTCGGGATTGATGTAGTCCCTCCCAGAAATCTCCTTTATCCTGGCTTTCACGTCCTGCTCAAAAGCTTTCTTGTATTGTTTTTTCTTTTCCTTGTCTTCCTCTTCGGTAAACTTGAGAAAATTATTCAAAGGAAATTTAACATCAATATTTATTTTGGTCCTGTCAGGAAGGAAAATGGTAAAATCAGGACGATTGCTATTGCTATCCTGAGCTGTATTAGCTTCATAATTCTCACCCCTCACAAATCCGATTGTTTTTAAAAGGTTTTCGGCAATCTCTTCTCCGTATTTTCCCCTCAATTGATTGTTAGATAAAATATTCTTCAATCCTTCGGTCGAATCCTTCAAGCTTCCTGTAACCGTCTTGTATTCTTCTAAAACAGTTTTCAAAGTATTGAACTCTCCGATTCTTTCTTTCTCAACTTCATCTAGTTGCTTCTTGCTCTTGTCCAGCTCTTGATGGACCCTTTCAATCAAATCTTTAATCGTATCTTTGTTATTCTGTATTGATTCGCTGATCAATTCTTTCTTAGAATCAAACTGCTCCAAAAGATGCTTTCTTTCTTCCTCGAATATCTCTTTGCTTCTTTTTGTGTTCTCGCTAACCATTTTTTGAAAAAGAAGATAAGCGAAAACAAGCAAAATAACTAAAGATAATATTAAAATGATTGTTTCTGTTGTCATATGACTTTTATAATGTGTGATATAAAATATAGGTGCGATCAGAAATGATTGTCCTGCCCGAGGACTCGGGATCGAGATTAGCAAGTCTAGCCTTGGCTAGATTTTTGCGTTATACGACAAATATATTTCTTAATATCTTGAGCGTTAATTCCTAAATCTTTCCTTATCGAATCTTTTTGAAATTCCTCTAAATTAATTATTTCTATTATATCACTTTTCTTTTAGCTATTAAAAACACTTTGTCGTTTTTTCTAACAATATCATTAAATACAATAGCAACTTCTTCCCCTTTCTTTCCCATTTTAACATCTTCATTCTTTACCTGGATAGATTTAACATCCTGTTCGATAAAGGTATGTTCGCCTTCGACGATAATCCTTTCTCCCACTTTCAAGTTAAGATGATTCAAAGTGACTGAACCAGCTTTAACCTTGGGATAATAATGAGTAACATATCCGACTAGCATTTTTCTAACACTGGAAACATTATCAGCTTTGTCATAACTGATTCCTTCTTTTCCCGGAGTGCCGAAATAGAATCCAGTTGAAAAGCCTCGATTGTATACCGTTGATAATTCTTCTTGCCATCTTTCAATTTTTTCATCGGAAAAAGTCTTATCAAAATATGAATCAATAGCTTCGCGATAGCATCTGGAAGTGACTTCAATATATTTCGGATCTCTTCTTCTTCCTTCAATCTTAAAAGAATCTATTCCTGCCTTAATTAATTCAGGAACAAATTCAATCATATTCAAATCCTTGGCACTCATAAAATACTGTCCTTCATTGCTGATTTTATTTCCTTCATCGTCAGACAAAGTCCACTCCTTTCGACAAGGCTGGGCGCAAGAACCGCAATTAGATGATTTGTCATATAGATAGGCGGACAAAATACAGCGGCCGGAAACAGCCATGCACATTGCTCCATGGACAAACGCTTCAATTTCAACTTTAGTCTTCTTCCTTAATTCCTTTATTTGTTTCAAAGTCATCTCTCGAGCCAAAACCACCCTTTTCGCTCCCAGAGATTTATAAAACTCGGCTGATTGCCAATTGCTGATATTAGCCTGGGTAGAAATGATAAAAGGCACCTTATTCTTCTTAGCTATCTGAATGACCGCTGGGTCCCAGACGATAATGGCATCTACGCCCGCTTTTTTGGCCTTTTTAACCAAAGTTTCCGCCTTTTTGATGTCAGGGTTGTATACCACGGAATTGACCGTTAAATAGGCTTTTAGACCGTATGAATGAACCTTTTTAACAAAGGATTCCATCTCAGTATTTTTAATTCCTGAGGCTGCCCTCATGCTTAATTCAGAAACGCCGAAATAGACTGCATCAGCATATTGCTTGCAAGCCTCTAAGCTAGCCCAGTCGCGAATAGGACACATTAATTCTGGTTTTTTCATATCTGTATTTTAGCACAAAATTGAAGGATATAAAAGCAAAACTCTCTTTGTAAAAAGAGAGATGTTTTCTATCTGCGCCTGAACGAAGCGATAGTTAGAGATGAATGTATCTTCCACCTCTTTCGGGAAAGCGATCTTTGATTCGCCATCCCATTTGATCTGTTCGGAGTAATTCCGGGCATATTGCTTGCAGACATTTCTGCCCTCGAAGACAATCCGGGAAGAATCTGGGGTCATCGCTTCGTCAATTAAGACGAGGGTGTAGCCGATAATCTTTCCGTCTTTCCAAACAGGAATCAGGCCGAATTCGAATTTAGTATCTTCGAAAATCAGTCCGTGTTTTTCTGCCAAAGAACTCACGGCAATGGCGATAGCCAGGCTGCTTGATCTGATTGCTTGGGCTAGACCAGGAGCATCCCATCCAATAATGTTATTTCCCCTCATCCAGTTTTTCAGACAACAGGTCATTTTGCCGTAGTCGATATTTTCATCATGCTGTCCAGCTGGCGCCTTAGTGCTTGGGGTAAAGATTGGAATCGGCAACCGATCTCCTTCTTTCATCCCTGCCGGCAGCTTGTGCCCGAGATAATAACCCGCCTTGCATCCGTTTGCAAGGTAAGCCTTGTACAAAGATCCTCTGAGAAAAATCCGGGTGATTAATTCCAGAGGAATGACTATTGCCTTTTTGACAAGACACAGCCTTCCTTTCAGAAACGGGCTCATGGCATCGCAGCCATAAACACCGAGAATCTCTTTATCATCGGCTGTAATCAAATCAGTCGGAATGATTGATGAAATCATCTTCTTGACAAGAACAGCAATCGCGTTCAATATCAAGCCCTTGCCTTTAAAGCTGGCGACAACTCTATCCCCGATCGAGATATTATTGGTCACATACATGAGTATCCAGTCATCGTGACCGGGTACTCTAAAGGCCCGCCTTACCTTGTTGTGTTCGCTTCCCTTTATGAGAAAAAGAAGCGTCAGCATCCTCAAACTCAATACCTTTCTCATGACTTCCTCCAAGGTTCAGCCCGTAAGCTGACGTCTTTTTTATACAATATTTAAAACAAAAAAGCAACAAGAATTATTATTTCATAAAAAAAGGACAAAAATCATTCGATTCTTATCCCCTCCTGTTTAGCCCAGGCATAGAAAAGTTTTTTCAGATCGCCAGGCGGCAACACCATATTCTTTTCCTTAATGAGATTAAGGGCGCCTTCGAAGTCACCCGCAAGAAGACCGGAAACCATTCTCAGGTATTCCTCTTCTGTTACAGTTTCTCCCAGGAACTCCCGGAAATGCTCAACCAGACGGACCTTGCTCTGACCGATGAAAACATCGATTTTCTGCCGGATCGCCTCTTGAGTGATATGAGGCAATTTCCCTTCTTCGCGACAGGCCTTGACGACCTCTTTCACTTTTTCTTCCAGTTGCTGATTCCAATCTTCGTCGCTCCCGGCGAAATCATGTGGTTTGGGCAGAATCTTCTGCGCCCGCAGCCGAACAAAACGCTGATCAAGATCAATCAACCAGCAAGGCGGACAATAGCAATCGCCCTTGCAGTTGGCAAAAAGATTCTCAAGAAGCTCTTGAGTGTAATACCTGTACGGCGTTTTCTTTTCGTCTACGAAATTTTCATCATCGTAGATGGAAAAACTCTGCATATGGAACATGGAACAATTCCCGTCCATTGCGCAGGCCCATAGCCAGTTGGGAGTTATCGCTTCCTCTACTTTCTTTTTTTCTTCCGTAGTTTCCTTAATCTTTGCCACATGATGCAAACAAACACAGGTAGCATCAAGATGGCTCACCTTCTTGCCCGGATTATCCTTCTCAAAAGCTTCTCTCATCTCCAGAACTAAATTTTTTCCCATTCTTTATCCTCCGGCCCATGTTAAGGACCGGCTCAATCATACAATAAAGCAAAGAAAAAAGCAACGGTCGCCCGTTACTTCTTTTTCATGATTTTATTCAGAACTTCTTTCACTTTTTCAATGCTGTCATAGTCATAAATGGACATAGGAATCATCTTCTTTCTCCATTTCTTCATCTTTTCTTTTAAAACATCTTTGTCTACCATATCAGTCTTAGTGATAAAGACATATTCCTCCTTATCCAATAAATCCTTATTATAATCTCCCAGCTCTTTCCTAATAGTCTCGTAATCTTTCTTGAAATCTTCCGACTCGGCCGAAATCAAATGAAACAATATTTTCGTTCTTTCAACGTGCCTTAAAAACTTAATTCCCAATCCTTTTCCTTCCGAAGCTCCTTCAATCAATCCAGGAATATCAGCCAAAATTAAATCGTAATAAACGCCAAGGTGAGGCTCAAGGGTTGTAAAAGGATAATTGGCAACCTTAGGATCAGCATTAGTTAATTCTTTCAATAGACTGGACTTGCCGACATTGGGCAATCCGATAAAGCCGACATCAGCAATCATTTTCAATTCCAAACGAAGAGTGAAGGCCTCTCCTTTTAATCCAGGCTGACACTGCAAAGGAGTAGTGTTAGTTGAAGATCGGAAAAGGAAATTGCCTCTTCCTCCTTTTCCACCCTTGCCAATCAAAATCGGATCTCCTATTTTTACAATTTCAATATCTTCCCTTTTATCCAAATTATGAATCACTGTTCCTACCGGAATCTTAAAAATAACATCATTGCCTTTTGGCCCGTCAACAAATTCACCTTTTCCATTTCCTCCGTCTTCGGCTTGAACCGATTTCTTAAAACGGAATTGCTTTAAAGCAGATAGGTCAGACACTCCGACAAAATAAAAACTGCCGCCTTCTCCGCCGGAACCTCCTGTGGGGCCTTTAGCATATCTGCTCTTTTGAAAAGCAACGCAGCCTTTGCCTCCGTTTCCCGCTCTGACTCTAATTGTTACATCGTCTATAAGCATATTAGTTTGCAAAAGCAATCTTAACTTCGCAATTAAAAGCGTTTGCTATTTTAGAAAGAGTATCTACAGAAAGATTCTGCTTCCCTGCTTCCATTCTCGCAACAACGCTCTGGGTTGTTCCTATTTTCTTAGCAAGCTCGACTTGAGACATTTTCTTTTTCTTTCTCAATTGCATAATTTCATATGCTAGCTTTATCTTCTGGCATTCCTTTTCGTATTCTCTTTTAAATACTGGGTCTTTAAGATGTTCTTGCAAATGCTTTTCGTAATTAGTCATATTTTTCTTTATTTAACAAAAAATTATTATAATTATTAATTGCCTTATTAATTTCTTTTTGCGGAGTTTTTTCTGTCTTTTTAGTAAAAGCACTCAATAAAACTATCTTCTCTCCCGTAAATGTAAAATACATTATTCTGTGACGATTTTTAGAAAAATCGATTCTCAATTCTCTAATTTTATCTTTTACGTGCTTAGAATAGGGCTCTTCTAAATAACCTCCGCTATTTTCCAAAAAATCTATAAAGCTAAAAATTTTAACTCTTTCTTTTAATGACTGGCTATTAATATATTCTCTGACTGGCTCGATTCCCTTTTTATCAAAGAAATAATATACTTTGTATTTCTTTTCCATCTTTTGTCTATATAGCATATATGCTATAATAAGTCAACTAATTTAAAAAACCTTTTTGTTTTTGGTTGTAGATATTTTTTATCCGAATTCATAATCATATCTATAAGCATATTAATATATTAGCTTGTTTAAGGAAGAAAGTAAATGAAAAAAGGATACCATTAAAGATATCCAGCTTAACTCGCATAATCATCTGACAATCCAGCGTATGGGAAGGAAAAGGAACAGTAGAATCCATAAAGGAAGGCCATCATCCCCAAGAAAGCTGAAAAGAATAACGGTCCCGATAGATTTAAAAACGCTGTCAACATTAGAAGCGCCCCAATAACCATCAGAACGGCTGATCGCAGAGAAAAACCCTCAAACATGTTTTCAAATTCTTTTAACTTCCTCTCTTCTCTTACTTTGTCGAGAACAAATCTTCCAGCAATACCGATAAGGAATATCGTAGTAAATAATACTAATAAACCAGAAGAAATAATTATCGAAATGTAAGCTATGCTCCCCTTTACCGGCAATGCAAGCAAGCTTGCCGTCGAATAAGCATTCATAACAACAAGAACAATAACTACCTTTTTAATATCCATTTCAACCACCTCGCAACATGCAGTTGCAGTACTAAGATAGTAATACATTTATTGATGATTTTTGTCAAAATCTAAATTTACAAAAGCGCAACTCAAAAACCAGGATTGAATCCTGGTTTAGTATTGTTTTCTTTTAATGCCCGCATCTGATTTTTATTCATAAAATATCAATCTTTCAAATACTTTTTCCCTTTCAATCTGTCTGGCAAGTATTCTTGTTTTTCCTTATGTCCAAATTCATGATTAAATCATCTATAAGCATATTAATATATTAGCTTGTTTAAGGAAGAAAGTAAATAAAAACCTTATAGCGTATTAACGGGCAAAGAGAATATTTTCTTGCTTAATGAATATGAATTAGCATGTTTTGCATAGGCAAACCATGATTTTCTCACTACTTCATCCTCTTTGTATTTAATTTTCTTCATGAATCTTTTAATAGTGTTTTTTCTTAAAAGAACGTAGTCTTTAAAAACAATATACCCTAAAAAATCTATGCCC
>JBAQMJ010000012.1:0-4160 GCA_049302695.1 Minisyncoccales bacterium | reverse complement strand
ATCCAAAACAGGAACCTTCAGATATCCTCTCCTATTTTTGAAAAAACATCACTAAAAGAAACCACTCATCTCGGCAGAATAATGGCAGTCTATCCTGAAACCCAAAGAGTTTCATCGAGATACTTAAGGTGGGTAATCAAGCCGATAATAAAAATAATTAAAGAAAAAATACCTGAAACATTGCCTCAGGATATAATCGATAAATACGATCTGCTTCCGCTGAAAGAAGCCTTAGAGCAGATCCACTTCCCTTCTTCGCTTGAATTAGCCGAAAAAGCTAAGCAGAGATTTTCTTTTGAACAAATTTTCTTTATTTCTCTTTTCAATCTTAGAAAAAAATACGAAATTAAAAAAGAACAATCTCAATCAATTCCATTGAATAAAGAATTGATAGAAAGAGTTAAGGACTCTCTTCCTTTTGAATTAACCAAAGCCCAAAAGAAAACTTTGGATGAAATACTGAAAGATATGGAAAAACCTAACCCCATGAATAGACTGCTTCAAGGAGATGTGGGCTCAGGGAAAACCGCTGTTGCTGCCCTAGCTTCAATCAACGCAGTTAAAGCTAAAACACAAGTCGTTCTAATGGCTCCAACCGAAATACTGGTCAAGCAGCATTTTAAAACCTTCTTCCAGATGCTTAAAACATTTAATCTAAATGTAGGGCTTTTGACTGGCAAGGAAGATAAGTATTATTCAAAAAAACTCCATAACGACACTATTGAAATATCTAGGAATAAACTGCTTGAAAAAACAGAAAAGGGAGAGATTGATATCCTTATCGGAACCCAAGCCTTGATTGTTCGTAGTAAAAAGAAAAAAGAAGAACAAAAGGTAAAATTCAAAAACTTAGGATTGGTGATTGTTGATGAACAGCACCGCTTCGGAGTAAAACAAAGAGCAGCTCTCCAAAAGAACCGCGACAAGATACCCCACCTTCTTTCTATGACTGCCACCCCCATCCCCCGCTCTCTAGCTTTAACTGTCTGGGGCGACCTTGATCTATCAATCATTGATGAAATGCCTAAAAACAGAAAAAAGATAATCACTGAAGTAGTCTCAGAAAAACAAAGAGAGAAAAAATACGAATTTATTAAAAAAGAAATAGCCAAAGGAGGCCAAGTCTTTGTTGTCTGTCCAAGAATAGAATCAGACGAAGAAGAGGAAGAAGAGATAAAAACAGTCAAAAAAGAATATGATTATCTTTCTAAAAAAGTCTTTCCTGAATTTAAATTAGCCATGCTTCATGGAAAAATGACCAGCAAAGAAAAGGATAAGACAATGAAAGACTTCAGAAGCAAGAAATACAACATTTTAGTTTCAACTTCTGTAATTGAAGTCGGGATCGATATTCCCAATGCAACGGTAATGATGATTGAAGGAAGCGACCGCTTCGGATTATCGCAATTACATCAATTCAGGGGAAGAGTTGGAAGAGGAGACCAACAATCCTATTGCCTTCTCTTCACCGACTCAAGAAGCAAAAAAACAAGAGAAAGATTGGAGGCAATGATTAAGTATGACAGTGGTTTCAAGCTTTCTGAAATGGATCTAAAATTAAGAGGTCCAGGAGACTTCTTCGGAGTTAGGCAATGGGGACTTCCCGACTTTGCTATGGACGCATTAAAGGATATTAAAAAAACGAGGCTAGCTAGAGAGGCGGCTGAAGAAATATTCCCTCAGTTAGAAAAATACCCTCTCTTAAAGAGAAGGCTGGAAGCATTCGAAGAAAGAATTCATTTGGAATAAAGACCACTCAACTATTTGATTTCAATAAAACTAACCTGGCTTTGGTTCAAAAATCTTATCGGAAAAAAAGTATTACCTAGGCCGCTATCAATATAGACCTTTTCGCCTCCTGCTCCGTACAATCCTTTAGCATGCTTAGGAAAGAATCCCTGTCCTGGCGCATAAACAGCTCCAATCAACGGAAGCCTTGCCTGCCCTCCATGAGTATGGCCAGAAAGGACTAAATCAAAATTATGATAGTTAGAGATTGCCAAGCTAGCATCGTGAGTCAATAATAGAGAAAAAGATTGATCAATTAATTCAGGATATTTTTTATCATAATAACTAGACCCATAAATTGAAATACCTTTGTATTTTTCAATTCTACCGTCCATCATAATAACTCCTCTCGCCTCTAGCTCCTTCTTGTATTCATTAATATTTTTATGGCTCAATTCATGGTTGCCTAAAACATAATAAACATGAGGGTTAATTTTCATTAATTCATCAATAAAGGAATATACATATTGATAGTCTTCGGTTCTCCTATCTATAATATCTCCCGTTAGAACAATAATGTCTGGAGATAATTCCCTAATACTGTCATACAACTTCTTGTTGTTGTCAAAGAATCTTTTATTGTGCAAATCAGTAATCTGGACTATCTTTATCTCCCCTCCTGTCGCAATCTTGTCAGTCTCAATTTCTACTGCATTGACCTTAGGAAAATTAACCTCATAAAAAATGTCTGCAATTAAAAGAATAAATAAAATTAATAAAACCATTTTAATTTTCATTTTTTCTCACCTTAGGCGTTACCCAGAACCCCATATACTTTCCGAACAGCCAATGCATCTGAGCATGGAAAGCTGGCAAGGAACTGAAGAATATCATTACAAAGGGAATTAGAATCCACTCCAGAGCCATTAAAACGTACTTGTAACGGCCGTAATTGACTGGTTTGGGCGGTAACAGCAACATACTCACCCAAACGGAAATAATCAAGCTAGACATAGTTATCGTCATGATAAGACTGGTAATTTTGGGTAGATTGTATGAAACCAAAGATTGGGAAAATTCAGCTCCTCCGATCCATAAAGGAAGCCAGCCTAATAAGAAAATAAGAACGGAAGAAATAGCCCAAGTAACATGGCCTTCAATCAAATCAAAACCCATTGAAAACTTCTTTTTGAAAGGAATAGCTTTGTCCTTCAAAGAAGCAAAAACAAAGAAAGGAACTTCCCCTACCCCGTAAGCCCATCTCTTCTGCTGTTTGTAAACATTCTTCATCGTGCTTAAAAATGTTTCAGCGCAATTGGCATCCATAGAAATAGGATAATACATCGGCTGGACCTTATAATCTCCATCGTATTCGAAATAGCATTGCCAGAATATTCTAGAATCATCAGAAACTACATTCTTCTGCTTGAATCCCACATCAATCAATGCCTTGAAAGACATTGAATGAGAAGAGAAAGTAATCAGCTTATCCGGCCTTTCTTGATTCATGGTATGCCAAAAGGTAGAAGAAAAAGAAAACACGCGGGACAATGGAGGAGACTGCCAGACATTATTCAAATATAATGGCACTGGCTGATAGCTCGTTCTCAATGGCTTATCAACTGTTAAATAATAATAAGTTAAACAGCTGAAATGCTTAGGATAAACACAGGCATCGATATCAAAAGAAGAAACAATCACATTCTCATGCGGAATGCTTAATGAGTCAATTAATTCTTTAGCCTTTTGCGAAGCCCAAGCATCATTAGCTCCATGTCCAGCCAGCTCCCCTGGCAAATCCTTAGGATGGCAGGTAATTAAAAGCTTAAAAAACCTATCTCCGTATTTTTCTTTAATTTTTAAAGCAATTTCTCGAGCATTCTCTTTATCTGCCTCCTCGCAAGCCAAAACAACGATCATTTTGTCTTCAGGATAATCGGTCTTAGCTAGACAATCAAAAGTAGAATCAACTAAAGAAAAAGGCTCCCTATACATTGGAAGAATAACCAAATGATAAATATCTTTCCATGAATCAACATTAATTCCATTTTTAGGCTCTCCCAATTCATTTAATTTCTTGATCCAATCTTCCCTTTCATTTTTTTTCATCTGTTCGTAGCCAGTCTTCAAATAGAAAGAAAAATAAATTGTTCTTAATAGCCAATAAATATCATAGGCAATAATAAAGAAAGAAACCAAGACTGGAATCTTGTATGACAAAAAAAACGATAAAAACAAAATCGTCAAACTTATCAGCCCGGTTAATGTTTCCAAAAAGCGGTATAATCTTCTTTCTTTTTTGTCTTTCAAGTCTGCCGCTCTTCCGACTTTTAAATAGTATTTTTCTTCCATTGTGACCCCACAGGGAATCGAACCCTGATTACCAGATTGAAAATCTGGTGTCCTAACCGTTAGACGATGGGGCCAAAGAT
>JBAQMJ010000011.1:0-3883 GCA_049302695.1 Minisyncoccales bacterium | reverse complement strand
ATGTTTCCCCTTCTTCTGTTTTTTCTTGATTGATTGTGTCTTTGTTTTGGTACTGCCATATTCTTATCTTTAAATCTATATGCCTATTATACATTTTTGGAAAGATTTGTCAAAAAAATGATTTGATAACAGCAACATAATAGCAAGGTTTTTATTATTTTGTATTTATTTGAAATTAAAATATAAAAAAAACAGAATTTTTTAATTCCGGATTTTACCCTCTTTTCTGAGGTTTTGCATTTGAGGTTTTACACACTTCGACCTCCTTATAATGAACCATGATAACAATCCCATCAAGATAAGGGCTATTAAAGCACCAACACCAGGCATTCTTTTTTCCTCCAAAGAGCTTTTTTAGAAAATAACATTTTAACAAAAGAGCGTCAAGTTTTTGAATTAATATAAAAAAAGAAGTAGCTCATGCTACATTCGATATTTTTTTAATTGTAACGCTCTTGCAATGATGATGTTCATAATCATCATCCCATTCGCACTTTTTGTGCTTAACTACAGGAGCGCTTTTTATGGTTACCATGGCGGTAATTGATTTTCCGCCTATGGTCGCAGTGACGTTCACCTTTCCAGTGCTTTTTGGATACAGAAGTCCATTTGAATCAATGGTGGCCCTGCCTGCACCTTCGGTAATTTTCCAGGTGATTTTAGTCTCGGGAATTTCATTGCGACTGGCATTGTAGGCTTTGGCGGTAAATTGTACCTCGTACCCTACTTTTGCTTTGTCGACCTCATTAGGACTAATCTCCAAATATAAGATATTTGGATCTACCGACACCTGGGTAATCTTAACACTTTTCTTTGGTGAATCGGCTGATGTGCAGCCAGCTCCAAATGTTGCAATGATCACCATTATTGCAACAGCTGTTAACAAAATGAAGTGTTTCATAGCAATCACAGGAGTTTTTTCGCTCCTGTAAACAGAAAACATTCAATTTGCTGATTACAGAAGCGACTAATTATCAACGATCTTTTTTGTATAATATAAAACTAATTGATTGCTTTGTCAAATTCTAGCGAGTATTAAATTAAGCATAAAAAAACTACATTTCGCTTTAAAAGTTAATTTGTAGTAGAGGGTGCCGGACTGATAGTGGCAGAAAAAAGTTGTTCTATTTCCTTTTCACTGATTCCAATATCGGCCAATTCGAGATTGAATTCTTTTAAGCCGTACCTTATGGCACTAAGGTAGTCGGCAAATGGTTGCTTTCTTGCCATTTTGATGATGCGCTTGAGGGTTCTAACATTGAAAGCCTTGTCGCTGATATCATCCATGGTGAGTTTGCCTTTTTTAAGATAAGATCTCACCATGTTGAGATTGTCAGGACTTTCCTTTCCTTTATCAAGGAAACGTCTCGCCGTATCTCTGCAAGCTTCCCTTTCGAATCCGAAGATATCTTCTTCATCAGTTCCGATATCAGCAAAGGTTATGCTGGTTGTGCTGACAACCTCCCTCAGCGTTTTTATGCTGTAATCCGCATGCCATTCCCTTTCCCTTATGTCCGCCAAAAGATTTTTGGCTTTCTCAAGGTCATTGTCTCGTTGTAATTTTTTTCTCATTACTTCAAGTTGCATAAGTCAATCTCCTTAAATTGTGGTGAACCAATAGTTTTCCCTTTTTTGAGGTATTAATATAATAAACTACTTGTTCTATTTTGTCAAGATTAAGATTTTTTTAAAACCAAATTATGTATAAAAAAAGAGATTATTTTAATTTTTAATTAAAATAATCTCAAATTATTCATTGTTTATTTTTTAAGCTAGCGGGCAAAAAATTTCCAGACTATAACTGTTACCGTTTACCTCTACTTCTTTGCCGAGGTATTTATTGAGCATTGAAAAATTTCTGAAGGTAACGTCATTGATGAGGTATATCCGTTCAAGTGAAGAACCGTAGGACATATATCCTCTTATTCTGTCACCATAAATCACCCAGGCTTTAATTTCGATAATTTTTTCTGGGTCATAGCCATTTTGTTTCGCCCATTCCCTCGCCTTTTCAATAAGCTCAGGACAGTCTGTTTTCAAGTTGCTCAACGCTGTGTCTCTGGTTTTACTTAACTCCAAGTAATCCATCTTCATCTCCCCATTTAGGATTAGCATTAAATATATCACCTTATTTTTTAGTGTCAATTGCGAAGGGGTGATAGAAAATCGTTGAATTTTTTTAGTAAAATATTCGTTGGTTACTGAACAATTAATGTCTGACGTATCTTATCAAACTGATCAATCAATGATGTTTTATTAAATTCTTTAACTGTGTCTTGAGGATAATTTTCAATAGCTCCATAATGAATGAAATAGCGGATAGCAATGCATGAATTATTATTTGAAAGCGCCCAAACTTTTTCCTCATATCTGTTGCCAGCAGCTGCATCAGTAGATGAGGCAAAAGAATATTCTGTATTATTATCGGTTATTGTTTCAATATTTGAACTGTTAAAAAGGAAAAGTCCGGCATTGCAGTCTTGAGTGTTGGGAATAAGCTCTATAGATATTCCGCTGTCATTTGATAAATTGGTACCGCTTGCAATATCTGGAGAAATTGTAAACTTTGTTCCGTATATTTCCTTGTTTGGACCAAGAGCTTGGTACTGGTAATTAGGATCGACTGAATAACCGTCTGGATAGCGAATTGAGAAGCCAATTGTACCATCATGGTATATGTTGGGTAACCCTCCTGGATCCTTGGCTTCCACTACGCATCCTATGTAGCTTTTTTCAACATTGTTTTCTAGTATAAGAGCGCCATTCCCCTTGCCCCAGAAAACAAAAGATTCATCACTATTAGCGTAGCGCGTTCCGTCGGCTGAAAGGGTTTGTTTTAAATTTAAAACACGGCCATCGCTTAAAGCTATCTTTATACTGCCAGTTGGAATTGGCTGTTCTCCTGGTTTTACAGTTTTAGTTTCGCCTTTGTAATAAGTTGCATCTATTGTTTTATTGTCATTGCAAATATACGTTGCTTGAGCTACGGGTTGACTTTGTTTTTTATTAAAATCATTAAAGTATATTAGTATGCCGATAAAAACTAGAACAATGATAATTGCAAATATTAGTATTTTTTTGTTCATATTTTTTAAATTATTATCTTTAGTGTATTATATTCTTTAAAACAAAAAAGTGCCAATAGAGCGCTGAAATTTGTAAAGGCATTGTCGGAACCTTTTAAGATTGGGTTATGTATAAAAAAAGAGTTAACCAGTGAAGATTAACCAACTTTAATTGGAAACAATGAGCATTTTTTCTTTGTTCTTTTCTTTGGTGTAAGATTTAAAATTGCTTGGTCAATCCTTTCTGCCAATTTTTGGTAGTAGGGATCAATCTGATCAAGTTCGGTTATGTAGCACGGCTCATAGATAAAGGTTGTTCCCTTTGCTTTGAGCATTGCATTCACACCAAGCTCTCGATCCTCTGCTGTTCGGAAATCTGTACGGTAGACAACTGCCCTTCCGGTCGAGATGATGGCGATACCATATTCTACACAGGTGCCGCTATCCGAGTCTGAACCGTCGGCATTGCCTACAAAAAGATTTTGACTATCAGAGCAAGAATTAGCACAACTTTCGACTATGCCCTGCACGTCAAATTCTTTACCGTTGAAATGTTTAAGAGCTTCTTTTTGAGGAAGAATGACTTCATGTCCTAACCTCTCAAGATGCTTCTTGAGAAATAGGTTATGAACTCTTTCTCCTGCATTAAAAAGTCCTCCAGCTAAGTATAATTTTTCCTTCATTCCATCACTGGCAAATTCTATTCTGAATCCGAACGCTTTGATGTAAGATCAAAGCATGAAAAATAAACATAAGAAAAAAGAAAATAATCGGTCGCATTTCACTCGCGATGATCGGGTGAAGCTGGAACTTCTCTT
>JBAQMJ010000010.1:0-7905 GCA_049302695.1 Minisyncoccales bacterium | reverse complement strand
TGATAGAGCTTTGGATTTGATAGGCCATTTCGCTTATATATTCTTTGGAAGTTTTTTCTTTTTCATTTCTTTTTTTGAAGTCGTAAAGGACAGCCGTTTTTAATCCAGAAAAGCTGAAATCGTAATTCTTGTCATGAATCATTGGACGGGGGAGGATAATATTGTATTTAACTTTTTTAAATTCTTTAGCTTTTTGGGCGATAACTGGACCGCCAGGATAGGGGAGCCCTAAAATTCTCGCAGTCTTGTCAAAGCATTCTCCAGCCGCATCATCTCTAGTTTCTCCAATCAGTTCGTATTCGCCGATATTTTCCATCTTGATTATTTGAGTGTTGCCTCCAGAAACAACCAAAGCTATTGCTGGGAATTCTACTTTTTCAATCGGAGAAAGCCAATTGCTTAAGATGTGTCCTTCGAGATGGTTGATTCCAAAGACAGGAATATTCCAATAGAAGGAAAGAGCTTTGGCTAAATTGACTCCGGTGTATAGGCAGGGTTCTAATCCTGGCCCGATAGTCACGGCTATTTTATTTATTTCTGGTGTTTGATATTTTTTAAAGAATTCTTTCAGATCTTTAAAAATATCAGGATTCCTTTCTAGTATTTTTTGCAGGCGTAATATTTTTTTATTATCTAATCCTTTTTTATTTTCTTTGAGCAGTTTAGAATTTTTTAAAGATTTGATTAGTAGGGGAACGAGAGCCTTCTGATGTTCTCTTTTAGCAATAGCTGGAAAAACTCCTCCATAGGGAGAATGAATCAGCGCTTGGGAAGAAATATTATCTGCTAATAATTCAAAATCTGAGAAAGAAATCTTCTTTTTTTTCGATTCGGATTTTATTATGCTTATCCCTGTGTCATCGCAGCTTGTCTCGATTGCAAGTATGATCATATTTGACATTAATTGAACTATTGTCTAAATTGTAGACGAAAAAGAAAGTTTCCGCAAACCCCGCGCAGTAGATAAAAAGAAAAGGTTACCGAAATCATTCTAAGATATTCGGCATTTCATGGTGCTTTTGTAGCTTAAACGCAATTTGTAATCGTTGTTCAATTTCTCTTTTCATAATCAATGGATTTAATGTTTCGTGCTCCTCTTTTAACCTTCTTTTTATTGCCTCCTCCACATCTTTTCTTTCCATTACTCGTTGGTACGGAGTCTTAGCCGTTTTCTCTCTTTTTATTTTCCATTGTGCTCCGACTCTTTCCTTTAAAATAGTTCGGCGCGAAGCAACAAAGTGATTCAGGTAGGGCGTGAGTACATCATACACCAGATTCAAAGCATCTACAATTTCTTTAACATCTAATCTTGAATAACCGACCCAGCGGCGAACGATGTGTCCGTTTCTTTCTTCTACAAAACAATTATCATTCTTATGGCTAGGCCTGGACCGGGTAAGGCTGGCATTTTGTTTTTCGCACCATTCATGGCAATGCCAATTAATGAATTCGCTTCCTGAATCAGGATGCCATTCGACAACCTTGAAAGGAATGCTTTCAGCCATTTTTTCCATGCTTTCTACAGTGGCAATCTTTCCCTTGTTGAATTGGGCTCGCCTAGAGCCCCATAATGTCGGCACATCGGTGCTATTTACCGTATAGATGAAGTCTCCAGCCAAGCTGCTGCCGCAATGCGCTACAGTGTCGATTTGTTCCGTACCGACGCCCGCGCTATCCCAATCTCCGCTGCGGACAGGAATTAAAGAATGGATAGAGCCGGCACTAGTTGTACTTTTACCATTGCTAATGAAATGTTTTCTGGCAAACCTAACAACATGTTTTTTCATGGTGCCCAGACTCATCGCTAGAAGTTTTTTCGTGACTTCTTGATTATATTTCCAAGCCTTATCTCTAATCAATATATACACATAGTCTTTTAAAATTCCATGCAAGTTTTCGGCACACGGTTCGCTTCCAATATCCCAAACTTCTTTAAGAGCGGCGATTACGTCTGGCGTGTAGAAGACATTCCGCCCTCGTTTGTCTTTTTGTCCTATTCCGCGCATCTGTATCCGTTTGAATGAACGGGGAATTGATTTGGGATGGACTCCTGTCACAAAACAGATGTGCTTGATTATTTCTCCTCTTTTCTTTTTGTTTTTTCGAGCCACTAGCCATTGCTTTAAATGCTTCTCGAAAATGCTGTTTTTAGTGGTCATATTCATATGATCACCATGGTAACCGATTTATTATCTACACGGTAGGTTTCGGTAACCGTTTCAATTATCTACATCGCCCCGTTGACTAAAATGATTTTTAAGTTTATATTATAACTATACTTTAAACGATATGACTAATAAAAACACAGTATTTTCGTTAATTCTAATCTTGATTCTGGCTGTTATCGCCGGAATCTTTTGCTATCCATCTCCATATAATCAGATGGTTGATAGCGTCAATTCTAAATATAACTTGAAGATTTGGCATTTTCCTGAAACTAGCTTTAAGCTAGGCCTTGATTTGAAAGGCGGAGTCCACTTGGAATACCAGGCTGATTTGAGCAATATCGGCGATCAAGACAAGTCAGACGTTATGAATGGCTTGAGAGATGTCATTGAAAGGAGAGTCAATATTTATGGTGTAACTGAACCAGTGGTTCAAGTATATGGTTCAGACAGGATTGCCGTTGAATTGCCTGGAGTAGAAAGCATTGATTCAGCGATCAGTTGGATTGGCGCAACTCCTTTACTTGAATTCTGGGAACAAAGATCTCAAGAAGAGATAGACAAGATTAATGCCAAGAGGGAAGAACTTAGAGACAAGACAACTATTGAAGAAATACAGGCAGTTGATAATTGGGAATTGGCTTTCGAAAATCCCTATCAAGAAACAGAGTTGACTGGAAGATATTTAAAGAAGGCTTCTTTGAGCTTTGATCAAACAACCTCTGCTCCGATTATCGATCTTGAGTTTAATGACGAAGGAGCTAAGATATTCGAATCTGTCACTGAAAGAAACGTTGGAAAGACTTTGGCTATTTATTTGGATGGAAAATCAATTGTTGATACTACTGGCGACGGGAAGATTGATGATTCTGATTTATATGCTCCGAATGTAGACGAAAAGATTAGTGGAGGAAATGCTATTATCAGCGGACAGACCGATGTTAAGGCAGCTAAGCTATTGGTTCAAAGATTGAATCAGGGCGCTTTGCCAGTTCCGCTAGGGGAGCCGATCGTTCAAAAGAAGATTGGACCGACCTTGGGAGCTATTTCTTTAAATAATGCAGTTTGGGCGGGAATTTACGGTTTAATGGGAATAATTATTTTCTTAGTTCTATTTTATAGACTTCCTGGATTATTGGCCTCTTTCGCTCTCTTGGCCTACTGCTTGATATTCTTATCATTAGTTAAACTGATTCCAGTTACTTTGACTTTAGCCGGTATTGGAGGAGTTATCTTGTCAGTCGGCATGGCGGTTGATGCCAATGTTTTGATTTTCTCAAGAATGAGAGAAGAATTAAAGGCTGGTAAAGATACTTTGACTAGTATTGTTGAAGGATGCGAGCGTGCTTGGCCTTCAATCAGAGACGGAAACTTCACTACTTTGATTGTTGCCTTTATTTTGTACTTCTTAGGAACCAGCTTTATCAAGGCTTTTGCTTTTGCTTTGATTCTTGGTATTTTAATCAGCATGTTCTCGGCAATGGTTATTTCCAGAATATTCCTTGAGTTTGTTGCTAAGAGCAGGTTAGGAAAGATTAAGTGGTTATGGTCATAAATATATGAATTTTCTAAAATACACCAAATTATATTTTGCTTTGGCAATAGTGACAGTCGGATTGAGCATTTATTCTATTTGTGCTTTCGGCTTGAATATGGGAATTGATTTCGAGGGAGGCACTTCTATTAATGTTACCTACAAGAACGGAGCTCCCGATGTGGAGAAGATAAAGAGCGCTTTGTCGGGCATCGAAGAAATGGAAGGAGTCCAGGTTCAGCCGATGGGAGAAAGCGAGGTAGTCTTAAAAGTTAACAAGAAAGATATTTCCAGCACTGTTTATCAGAACGTTGTAGCTCAGCTTAAGACAGTAGGGGAGATTGATGATAATTCGGTCAGCATCGAAACTATTAGTCCATTGATTGGCAGCGAATTAAAAAACAAAACAATCGTTGTTGTTATTGTTGCTTTGCTAGCCATGTTGATTTATATCGCTTTAGCTTTCAGAAATGTTTCTAAGCCGATAAGTTCATTCCAGTATGGTTTTTCTTCGACTCTAATGCTTTTCCATGATGTTATTATTCCTCTCGGAGTCTTAGCCTTGTTGGGAAAATATTATGGAGCCCAATTGAGTATTCCTGTAGTTACAGCTTTATTAACCGTAGTTGGTTATTGTATCAATAATACGGTAGTTGTTTTTGATAGAATCAGAGAAAATCTTCAAAGAGACAGAAAGTCTTCATATGAGGAAATAGTTAATAAGAGTTTGAATGAAACTATTGTCAGATGTATTAATACATCGGCCACAGTGATCATTGCTTTGATACCTTTATACTATTTCTTTAGCAATGAAGAGAGCTTGAAGTATTTTACCATAACCATGGGAATCGGAGTTATTGTTGGTATTTTTTCATCAGTGTTTTTGGCCAGTCCTTTGCTAGTTGCCTGGAATAATTACAGGCAGAAGAAAGGGAAGAAGTAATTTGTTGACAAATAACGTTTTAAATGTTATAAATAGACAATATGGAATTTGATTACAAAAAAATAACGCAGAATGTACTAAAAAGCCTTCCAGACAGAACAAGAGCGGTTATCTCTCGCAGATTTTCGTTAAATAAAACAGGCAAGCCAGAAACTCTTGAAGCTATCGGCAGGAGCTATAATATTACCAGAGAAAGGGTCAGGCAGATTGAAAATGACGGAATGAAGAGAGCTAAGAAGCTTTTAGAGAATCCTGAGGTTAAAGATGAATTTAAGAAAATCAAGGCATATTTTGAAAAGAAGATAGATGCTTGCGGTGGAGTGAAAAAGGAGGAAAAGCTTTTGGAAGAAATCAATTCAATTGAGCAGAAAGACAATATACTATTTTTATTAAGCTTGAGTGATTCATTATTTAAAGAAAAAGAAGATGATAATTTTTATGCCTTCTGGGCTTTGAATAAAGATTTGATTTCTTTGGCGAAGAAAGTTTCTAATGATTTTGTTAAATCATTAAAAGCAAGCGGTAATCCGGAAACTTTAGAGAATTTGTATTCAGAGTATAAGAAGGAGGGAGGAAAGATTTCTTTTGAAGCCTTCTCCTGTTATCTAGAAATTTCTAAAGATATTTTCAAGACTCTGGATGGAAATAAAGTTGGCTTGAAATCATGGCCTGAAGTTAATCCTAGAACTGTTAAAGACAAGATTAAATTGATTTTGAAGGAAGAAGAAAAACCGTTGCACTTTAAAGAAATCGCTGATATGATTTTCGATCTTAATGAAACTTTGACGAACAGATCGAATAAGAATAAAAGATTGCACCCTCAGACAGTTCATAATGAATTAATTAGAAACCAGGATTTCGTTTTAGTCGGCAGGGGATATTACGCTTTGAAAGATTGGGGATACAATCCTGGACAAGTTAAGGATGTTATTTATCAGGTATTGCAGGCTTCTAACGATTCTCTTTCCAAAGATCAGATCGTTAGTTCAGTTTTAAAGCAGAGGATGGTCAAGGAATCAACAATTCTATTGAATTTACAGAACAAAAACTTCTTCCTAAGAGATGGAGAAGGAAAGTATAAAGTTCGAGAAGCATAAGTTTAAAATTAATCAATGCCAGAAGAAATAGTGTATGTAATTAAAGGGCTTTCCATTCTTTGGAATATTAGCGTTCCTTATCTTTTGGTCTTGAAAACTATAATCGTTCAATTTTGGTGGCTTCCGCTGCCTTTTTGGCTAAAAGGCCACTTTGATTTTATTTACAATTTGTATGTTGGTGATGATTGGGACGCTGATAAGATTAGAAAAAGAGTAGTTTTGGAGATTAAAATACCGCAGACGATTGTCAGGCCATTAAAAGCCATGGAAGCAGTTTTTGCTTCTTTTTGGGGAACCTATGATCCGCCCAGCAGTTGGAAAGAGAAACATTTTAAAGGAAAAAGAATTTTAGGAGCGTCTTTTGAACTTGTTGGCATTGATGGTGTCCCTCATTTTTTTGTGAGATTGCCAGAGAGCAATAAGAAATTACTCCAAGCAGTTATTTATTCCCAATATCCAGAAGTGGAAATAGTTGAAGTTCCTGATTATACCAAACAAGTGCCGCAAGATATTCCCAATAAAGAATGGGACTTGTGGGGCTGTGATTTCGAACTGATTAAATCAGATGTTTATCCGATTAAAACCTACGAATCTTTCTACGAAGAAAAGCCTGACGTTAACAGCGAGGAAAAAAGAATCGACCCTTTGTCTCCATTATTCGAAACAATCTCTTTGACGAAGCCAGGAGAGCAATTATGGTTTTCTATTTTTATTCTGCCTCACGGCCCTAAAGATACAGACTTTTTTGATCGATCAAGAAAGGAGGTTGACAAGCTAGCTAAAAGGCCGGAAAAGCCCAAGAGCAATCCTTTGTGGCTTGATTTTTGGAATCTTTTAGTTCATGGAACGGACCCTTCTGGAGAAGAGGTCAAAGAAGATACCTTCCTTCCTCCTGAAATGAAATTAACTACTGGAGAAAGAGATATTGTCGCTGCGGTTGAAAGGAAAAGATCAAAGAATGTTTTTGTTTGCTTTATTAAATACGTTTATGTCGCCAAGAGAAATGTTTTTTATAACAGTGCCAAAGGATTCGGAACCAGTTTCTTTTCTCAATTCGGCACTCAGAATTTAAACAGCACTAAGCCGTGGAGCATGACAACGACTAAAGTCCATTCTCCGACCTTTTTCCAAGCCAGAAAGCTTTATTTAAGAAAAAGAGATTTAATAGAAAACTATAGAACTAGAGATCCTGGGTTTGATCCTTTTCCAGTCGAAGGAGCGTGTTATTATTTAAACACGGAAGAGCTAGCAACATTATATCATTTCCCGAGCTACGAAGGAGCCCCATCGGCTGCTTTAAAGAGAATGGAGACCAAGAAGGGCGCTCCGCCATCCCAATTACCAGTAGAAGATTAATATATGGATAAAAAAGAAATCATATTTTTTGGACAGACGACCTTTAGGGGAGAGAGAAAAAGGTTTGGAATCAAAACAGACGACAGAAGGCGTCATATTTATGTTGTTGGTAAAACTGGCATGGGCAAAACCGAGCTTTTAAAGAATATGGTTATTCAGGACATTAGAAATGGCAATGGAGTCGGATTTGTCGATCCGCACGGAGAAGCGGCCGAAGAGATTCTTAAGTTTATTCCCGAAGAAAGAATCAAGGATGTGGTTTATATCAACCCAGCTGATATAGAAAATCCTATCGCTTTCAACATCATGGAAGACGTTGATGCTGAATACAGGCATTTGATTGCTGGAGGATTGATGGGTGTTTTTAAGAAGATCTGGCCCGATGTCTGGTCTTCTCGAATGGAATACATTTTAAACAATGCTATTTTAGCTTTGCTTGACGTTCCTGGATCGACTTTGCTTGGAGTGAATAGGTTGTTGTCTGATCCTGATTGGAGAAGCGAAGTAATTGAAAAAGTGAAAGACCCAGTAGTCAAAGCTTTCTGGACTAAAGAATTCAGCAGATACAGCCAGCGATATGAAGTGGAAGCTACAGCCGCCATTCAAAACAAAATAGGGCAATTCATTTCTTCTCCTTTGGTTAGAAATATTATCGGCCAAGAGAAGTCAACGATAGATATCAGGAAGATTATGGATGAAAAGAAAATCTTGATTATGAATCTTTCTAAAGGAAGAATAGGGGAGGATTCTTCAAGATTATTGGGAGCATTGCTTGTTACCAAGTTGCAATTAGCCGCCATGTCGAGAGTC
>JBAQMJ010000009.1:0-7387 GCA_049302695.1 Minisyncoccales bacterium | reverse complement strand
ATACTGGAAGTGCTCCACCCGATCCCTTTCCGAACTCGGAAGTGAAATCTTCTAAGGCCGATGATAGTGGTATCCGCGAAAGTAGGTCGCCCCCGTATTAAAGATCGAAAGGAGTTTTTTGTTTGACGATAAAATGTTCGGCATGGTATATATAATGTGTCTCGTTCATTTAAATATGAACAGGCCATGGTGATTGCTGATGATTTGCGATGGCGGAATTGAGTGGGTGCCTTTAGGCGTCGAGACTTTAGCTGTACAGATGATTGAACAGAAGAAATTCGGTGCAAAAATATTTCGTCTCGTTTATTACGGAGGCGTTTCAGAAAAAACGAAGAGGATTTTCTTGACTTGGCTGATTGAAGAAGAACTAGTCAAACTCTATGTCGGCAAGAAGAGAAAAAAGAAAACATTCTCTGAATCAATTCATTTGAAATGTATTGACGATTTTCTGAAAATAAGCTGCCTTTTCAGGAAAACACCCTGGCAAATGCCTGCAAAATTTCCTTTGGGAAGAACTAGGGCTGGCAATCCAGTGTTGCTGAGACTTAATGGAAATTTTATCAGGGATATAAGGTATGACGAAGTTTTTTCGTCATCTTTTTTATATTTTGTCTTTTTCTACAGGTTGGTATATAATCAGAGTATGAATTCCATTATCACTAAGAAAAGAATATTTGTCCTCCTCTTTTTAATTGTTTGTTTTCTGATTATTAACGCTATCTCTAAAGACGGATTAAAGAATTTTATCTATTCTAAATCGGCCAGCCTTCAGGCTTCTTTGTGGGATAGGGGAAGCGAAGAATCTTTTTCTAGGCAGGATCAGGAAAAATTGAATAAGCAATTAATCGAGGATAACCAGAAATTGCTTTCGGAATTGGCCGGATTGCAAGGAGTTAAGGAAGAGAATGAATCTTTGAGAGAAGCCTTGGGATTGAATCTGCAAAATGACTATGATTTAGTTCTAGGCCGGGTTATCAGCAAAGATATTTTGAATGATACAATATTGATAAATATTGGGTCAGACGATGGAGTCAAGAAAAACTTTCCAGTAATACTTTCAGGCAAAGCTTTATTGGGCCGGGTTATCGATGTCTATCCTAATTATTCTCGAGTCATGCTGATTACACAAAAAGACAATATGATTGATGTCGAGATACCAGATTCTAAGAGTTTTGCTTTAAGCAAGGGAGAGGGAAGTTTGAAAGCTAGCCTGGATATGTTTCCGCGAGACGTGGAGTTGAAAGAAGACAGCCTGATTATCACTTCGGCTATGGGTGGAAATTACCCAGCTGGATTATATGTGGGAAAGGTAAAGAACGTTAAGAAGCTTGATAATGAAGTATATCAGATTGCAGAAATAGAAAAGTCTTTCGATTTAGATACAATTAACAATGTTTTTGTTATTAAGATAGCGGAAATATACAATGATTAAAGAAATTTTCAAAACATTACTTTTAGTGTTTATTATGTATTATGCTTTTCTTTTTGAAATGAGTTTTTTGCCCTTCTTTACCTTTTTCAGCTTTCTTATCTTGTTCGTTATTTTAGTCAATGTTTTGGAGGAGCCCAATGGGAGAATCGGCTTATTTTCCGCTTTCTTCCTGGGCCTAATGATGGATATTTATTCAGCTCATTATATCGGTTTAATGGCAATCAGTTTTCTTTTAATGTCTCTTTTATTAAAACTTATATTATCAAGATATGTTAGGATGGGGTCGCTCGGATGGCTACCAAAAATTTAGAGTAAGCCGGGGAAGCTCGGACATTGAAACGGACGATATTTTCTTGGATGCTTTGGCACACAAAAAAGATCGCGGTGCTTATGTCATGGAAACAGCTCTTTCCCAGAAGATTTTTCATTTAGTTATGGCCTTTTTCTTTCTGGGAATTTTAATACTTTTAATCCGCTGTTTTTCTTTTCAAGTTGTTGATTACCAGGCCTATACTGAGAAGGCGGAAAAGAATAAATTCCTGTCTTCAGAAGTTGAGGCGCAGAGAGGGATTATTTATGATAGAAATTTCAAACAGCTAGTTTCCAATACTCAAACTTTTGATTTAGTCTGCAATATCTACAACTTGCCTAAAGATGAATTTGAGCAGGAAAAACAGTTGCGTGAAGTTTCTCGAATTATGGGGATGGCCTATGATGATTTAAAAAACAATATTAGTGAAATGAAGAAGGCGGGAGAAATAGAGTTTGATGTGGCTCGTGATTTGGAAAAAGAAAAAGTCATCGTCTTGAAAACCAAGGAAGAGGAATTGACTGGATTTGAAATTGTTAAAAAGAAAAAGAGAGAGTATTTGAATGGGTATGATTTTGCCCATATTCTAGGGTATGTTTCTGGGGATGCTTCAGTTGGAGAGGCGGGAGTGGAAAAGCAATACGATGAGGCTTTAAAAGAGATTCCTGGAGAGATAAATAGGGAAAAAGATGTCTACGGCAATCTAGTCAAGGAAGAGATTGTCAAACCATCAGAATCGGGCAATAACCTTCTTTTAAATATTGACTATGACCTGCAAGAAAAGGCTGCTTATTTCCTTTCGGCAGCAGTTGATGGGTATTCGGCTAAAGGAGGATCGGTGGTGGCAATCAATCCTCAAACAGGGGAGGTTTTAGCCATGGTTTCCTATCCCTCGTATGACAATAATATGTTTTCCCGCGATTTAACCAATAAAGAGTTTAATGAATTATTAAACAGCTCTAAGACATCTTTCTTTAATCGTTCAATCAGCGGCGAATATCCAATCGGTTCAACTATCAAGCCTTTCATAGGGGTGGCTGCTTTAGAGCAGTCGATTGTGACTGCGGACAAGGAAATATATTGCGAAGGAGGGATTGAATTAAATGACGGGACGATTAAAAAAGACTGGGCGACGCATGGATGGACTAATTTGAAAAAAGCTATTGCCGAATCTTGCGACACCTTCTTTTATATGGTCGGAGGGGGATACAAGAATTTCAATGGCTTGGGGATTGCTAAGCTTTCAAAGTATTTAGAGAAATTTGGATTTGGGTCAGCGACCAATATTGATTTGCCGGAAGAAAAAACTGGATTAGTGCCTGATGCAGAATGGAAGGAAGAGAATGCTGGAGTGAGCTGGTACCCAGGAGATACATATAACACTTCTATCGGACAGGGTTATTTCAAGTCAACTCCATTGCAGTTGGCTGTAGCCACTTCTTCTATCGCTAATGGCGGCAAGCTGATGGAGCCACAAATAGTGAAGAGTATTTTGGATAACAACAATCAGACAATTCAAACCTTTGAACCAAAAGTGATTAGCGAAGACTTTGTTTCTTCTTCGGCTGTTGCTGCAGTCAGAGAGGGAATGAGAGAAACCGTCCTATCATCAGCTGGAACCGCTCGCTCTTTGCAGTACCTACCAGTTACCTCAGCGGCTAAAACCGGAACTGCTCAAACAGGGAAGAATGAAATATATCACAACTGGATTTCTGTTTTTGCTCCATACGAAGAGCCGGAGATAGTTTTGGTTGTCTTGGTAGAAAGCGTTCCCAAGAACACTGGATTGGCTAACCTTGTTTCCAGAGAAATTTTAGGTTATTATTTTGGTGAGAGGACTCAAGTTGAGAATGTAGAAGAAATAGTTAATGAGGCGGGTAATTAATAAACATATGGACGAAAACAAAAAAGAAAATATGAGAAGATCGGCAGTTGATAAATTGAATGTCAATTTATATCTGCTCGCAATCCTGTTTACAGTTTTTACATTTTTAATAGCGACCAATGCTCAGTTATTGAGAGATAATAATTTATTAGCTTTTCAATTAACCGCAGCCATTCCTTTGATTCTGAGTTCTATTTTTGCAAGACAGAGATTAGTTTATGCAACAAAAAGAGAAAAAGAATGGCACACCTATGGTTTCATTACTTTTATTCTTGCTTATGGCTTTTTGATTAATTCAATCGGAATGATGATGGCCTATATGATTAGCGTTAAGGTGAGCATGCTTTTCTTCTTGATCAATATTATCAATCCTTTGACTTATTCCTATATGGAGATTAGAGACAAGGAAGAGACTTTCAAATCAAGATTTTATAAAGATGCTATTTTTATAGCTATTATCGTTTTATTGGGTGTTTTGCCTTCATTGAAGGGGATTTAGGGGTAAAGATAGCAACTCTTGCTTTCTCAAATATATATGCTATACTACTCTCAAAAGGATTAATCGCGGAGATTAACCTCTTTTTCTAAATTTTAACGCATAAAAATATGGACGAAAAATACTTAACTCAGGAGGGCTTGGATAAACTAAAAAAAGAACTTGAATATCTTAGAAAAGAAGGTAGGATAGCAGTGGCAGAAGAATTGAAAGAAGCGATTTCTTTCGGTGATTTGTCAGAAAATGCAGCTTATGACGAGGCTAAAGACAACCAAGCAGCTATTGAAGGAAAGATACTTGATTTGGAAAGATTGATCAGTTCAGCCAAAGTTATTAAAGAAAACGAAAATACGGGCTGGGTTCAAATCGGATCTTATGTTACAATTAAAGACGGCGGAGATGAAGAAAGATATCATGTGGTTGGAGAAGAAGAAGCCAACCCTATGGAAAACAGAATTTCTTTTAAATCTCCCTTAGGCCAGGCTTTAATTAATAAACCGAAAGGAGCTGAAGTTGAAATCAAAACTCCCAAAGGTTCTCTCAAATACAAAATACTAAAAATAGAATAATATGTCTACTGTAGACGAAATCAGACAAAATAGGATAGAAAAGTTAAAGAAGATATTAAAGAGTGGAGAAAATCCATATCCTATTGAAGTCAAAAGAACTCACGAAATCAAGCAAATTTTAGAGGGTTTTGCATCTTTAGTTGAAAAACAAGAAGAGGTTTCTTTGGTCGGAAGAGTGAGAACAATCAGAACTCATGGAGCTTTGACCTTTATCGATTTTGAAGATGGAACAGGAAAGTTCCAGGCTTTGTTCGCTAAAGACAAAATTGGAGAAAAGAATTATGATAAATTCTTGGAAATGTTTGATATCGGAGATTTTATCGAAATTCACGGCACTGTTTTTGAAACTAAAAGAGGAGAAAAAACAATTGAAGCTAAAGATTACAAAATGCTTTGCAAGTCTTTGAGGCCATTGCCTGAAAAGTGGCATGGGTTGAAGGATGTTGAAGAGAGATACAGGAAGAGATATTTGGATTTGATATTTTCTCCAGAAGTTAAAGACAAATTTGTTATCCGTTCTAAATTCATCAAGGAGATGAGGAACTTTTTAGACAACGAAGGTTTTATGGAAGTAGAGACTCCGATTCTGCAATTATTATACGGCGGAGCTAGAGCCAAGCCTTTTAAAACTCATTTGAACGCAATGGATTTAGATGTGTTTTTGAGAATATCTCCTGAATTATATCTGAAGAGATTATTGGTTGGAGGATTTGAGAAGGTCTATGAAATTGGAAAGTGTTTCAGGAATGAAGGAGTGGATAAATTCCACAACCCTGATTTCACTATGATTGAATGCTACTGGGCCTATGCCGATTACAAGCAATCAATGAAAATGATCGAGAGAATGTTTGATACAATTTTAACTAATATTTTTGGGACAACAGATATCAAATATGGAGAGGCCGTTTTAAATTTTAAGGGTCCCTGGGAAAGAATTGAATTCTTCGCTTTATTGGAAAAGTATACTGGGATAAAATATGAAGAAATGAATGAAAAGGCTTTAGCTAAGAAAGCCAAGGAAATGGGAGTTGATGTTCCTGATGGAGCAGACAAGCCTAATATCGCTGATGAGATATACAAGAAATATTGTAGACCGAAGATAGTCCAGCCGACTTTCGTTATCCATCATCCAAAGGGATTCCAGCCTTTAGCAAAGGGATTGGAAGGAGATAAATTAGCCAGCTATCAGTTAGTATTGGCTGGAGCTGAAGTCATTAATGCTTTCTCAGAGCAGAACGATGCAACCGAACAGGGAGATATCTTGAGAGGCCAGGAGAAATTATTCAAGGGCGGATTTGAGGAAGCCCAGAGATCCGATGAAGAATTTGTTGAAGCCTTGGAGCATGGCATGCCTCCAGCTGCTGGATTCGGAATAGGGATTGATAGAATCGTTTCAATGATTACCGATTCAGGATCGTTGAGAGAAGTAATACTCTTTCCTTTAATGAAAGACAAGGAATAAGGGAGGCCCGGGGAAACCCGGGTTTTTGTATCGTTATACTATCGTATATCATCGTATACTATCGTATATAATTGAATATATACAATTTTGACGCCTTTTTTATTTTCTGGTAGGATAGTGGCAGGCCATCTTTAAGGATGGAGGAGTGAAATTCATGCAGACGGTAGTTAACGCCCTTTTAAATATGGTTCCAGATATTGGAGCCCAGCGCATCTTTGAAATATTAGGCCCGATTCCATCAAGAGTGGATGGAGTGCTTGTTGCAAGAGAGGGAGAAGGAGACTTTGCTGGTCCATTGTACAAAGCTTTGAATCCTTCCGGTAACAGGATTATTGAAGAGGGTAAAGATGTCTATTCTGCGGTCTGGGACATCAGAGAGTTTCGGCATACCCGCGTCATTATCGCTATCAAAAAGATTGACGATGCTGTCGCCAAGGAAATTGTCGAAGCGCTCGTCGCATTGCGCAGAAAAGTAATTATTGAAGGAATCTTCATTGTTGCACTTGACGATCTCAGGTCATTCAAAGGCGGTTTCAAAGTAATTACTCCGGGAGGCTAACACCTTCTTTTTTGTTGCTTTTTTTGCTCTAAATTGATATTATATATTTACAAAAAACATATGCTAGATATTAAATTCATCAGGGAGAATCCCGACAAGGTAAAAGAAGCTTGTAGAAAAAAGAAGATTAATTTTGATGTAGACAATTTATTGAAATTGGACGCTCAAAGAAGAGAATTGATTGTGGCAATTGAGAACAAAAGCGCCATGAAGAATCAGGCCACCAAAAGGATTCAAGAGGCTAAGACCAAAGAAGAAAGAGAATTAGTCATTGCTCAGATGAGGGAGCTGGATAGGAATTCAGACAATGAAGAAGATCAGTTTAAAAAAATCAATGAAGAGTTTGAAAGATTGATGCTTTTGGTTCCCAATATTCCCGATGAATCTGTCCCTGAAGGAGGATCCGATGCCGATAATTTAGAAATTAAGAAATGGGGAAAGATAAATGAATTTAATTTCCCGATTAAAGATCATATTCAATTAGCTAAAGATTTAGATTTAATTGATTTTGAAAGAGGAGCTAAGGTCGTTGGATTTAGAGGGTACTTCTTAAAGAGAGAAGCGGTTTTGATTTGTATGGCCATTTGGCAATACGCTATGGAGACCTTGATGAAGAGAGGGTTTACTCCAATCCAAGCACCTTCCTTAGTTAAAGAAGAAGCTATGACTGGTAC
>JBAQMJ010000008.1:0-8223 GCA_049302695.1 Minisyncoccales bacterium | reverse complement strand
AGAAACGATCCTGCCGAATCCAGTATTGATAACTATCTTTTCAATCTTAGGAACAGACATAACATTCTTCAAACCAAACTTTTCCTTCATTTGAGGGATAGCATTCTTCTTGTATTTTTCTTTGATGCTGATTATTGCCATATTCTTTTAATTAAATTCTCGCACCGCACTTTTTGCAAACACGGTATTTCTTTCCCTCGACTATTTCATATCCGACCCTAGTTGCTTTTCCACACTTAGAACAAACCAATTCTACATTCGATGTATTGATTGATCTGGGAGCAATGGCAACCTGTCCTTTCTGTCCTCCTTTCTTAGGCTTAACGTGCTTTTTAACTAAAGCAATGCCTTCGACAACAATTCTGCCTTTCTCAGGGATAGACTTCAAGACTTTGCCTTTCTTGCCTTTGTCGTTTCCTGCAATTATTAAAACTTGGTCGTTCTTTTTTATCTTCATATATTTAAACTAAATCTTTTGTCATTGTCGAAATCTTCTCGAATCCTTTTTCTCTCACCTCTCTTGCCACCGGTCCTAAAATTCTAGTACCTTTAGGTTCTTTTGAAGTGCCTTCCAAAATAACCACAGCGTTGTCATCAAATTTAATGTATGTTCCGTTTGATCTTCTTACCTTTCCTGCCTCTCTGATAATAACAGCTTTGATCACTTGGTGTTTCTTGACTGCCTTTCTTGGTTCAGCATCCTTAACAGCAACAACGATAATATCGCCCAAAGTAGCATATCTTCTTCTGGTCGCACCTAAAACACGGATGCATTTAGCAGTCTTGGCGCCGGAATTATCGGCCACTTTTAACATTGTCTGTACTTGTATCATTTCTTTTTATTTATCTAATTTCGATACAATCTCAAAATTGGTATCCTTTGAGAAAGGTCTTGATTCTCTAATAACAACCTTATCTCCAGTCTTAAATTCTCCTGTCTCAAAATGAGCCTTGTATTTCTTGTTGACCTTGTATCTTCTCTTATACTTAGGATGCTCCTTGATTCTCTCAACATTAACCACAGCAGTCTTCTGCATCTTGTCCGAAACTATTATTCCTTTTAATTCCTTTTTAGACATACTGTTTATTTATTTAATAAAGTCAAAATTCTTGCAATATCTTTTTTATCTTCTCTCAACTCCTTAACGTTTTTAATTCCGCCAGAAGTAACCTTGAAGCGCACATCTTCAATTCTCTTTCTTTTCTCATCAATCATCTTTATCAATTCCTCTTTAGTTTTTGAAACTAATTCTTTGCTTTTCATACTATTGTTTCTTAACAAATTTTGTCTTCAATGGCAACTTATCTCCGGCTTTCCTGAATGCCTCTCTAGCATCAGCTTCAGGAATTCCCTCCAATTCGAACAATACTCTTCCTGGCCTTACTGGAAATACATAGTGATCCAACGATCCTTTACCTCCTCCCATCGGAACCTCTTGTCCTTTCTTGGTCCTGACCTTGTCTGGAAAAATTCTAATCCAAAGCTTTCCACCTTTCTTCAAATATCTAATAATAGCTCTTCTGCAAGCTTCAATCTGGTTTGAAGTTACCCACTTGTCGGTAGTTGCTTTTAATCCAAAACTACCGAAAGAAATCTTCGTACCCTTACTCTCAAACAGCCTATCGGCTCCTCTGCCTTTCTGCTGCTTTCTATGTTTTAATCTTTTTGGCGCTAACATGTTCTTTAATCAAATTTATCTCCTTTGTATATCCAAACCTTAATTCCAATTGTACCATAGGTACATCTTGCTTCTGTCAAAGCGTAGTCGATATCGGCTCTGATTGTCTGCCTAGGCAATCTGCCTTTTTCCAACCATTCGGATCTGGCAATCTGTGATCCGTCCAATCTTCCTGAAACAACAACCTTAACTCCTTTAACGTTTTTATTTCCCATCACTTTTTCAATCGCCTGTTTGATGGTTTTTCTAAAGGGAGTTCTTTTTTCAATCTTCTGGGCAATCCATTGACCGACTAAAACCGATGAAGTCCAAGGATTAGAAACCTCCTTTACCTCTAGCTTCAATCTTTTCTGCAAATCAGCCAACTCTTTCAATGTCAATCTAGTCTTCTTGAAAACTTCTCTTATCAATTCTGTTCTAACTTTTTCAATTCCTTCTCCGCCTCTTCCGATAATTAAACCGGGTCTGGCTGAGTGGATAACAGCGCTAGTTTTGTTAGAGAATCTATCAATCTCAATCTTCTCTACACTCATCTCATTCAACTTCTTAGTTAAGAAGCTTCTGATAACAAAATCCTCCCTAACATTCTTTAAAGGTGTTTTACCATAAAAACCATGAGATAGCCAATCTTCTATTCCTCTGATTCTAAAAATTTTGGGGTGGACTTTGTGACTCATTTTATTATTTCTTCTTTGTTATCTTCTTATCTTCTTTCTTTTCAACTTTTTCAGCTGCTGTTTTTGCTATCCTTTTTTCTTTCTTAGTTTTCTTCTCAAGCTCCTCTCTCTTCACATCTAAAACCAAAGTAACATGAGACGTCTTCTTCTTGATAATCTCTCCTCTGCCTCTTGATTTTGGCAAAACCCTCTTTCCAGCAGGACCCTCGTCAATTGTGATCTTAGAAATGAATAAATCTGAAGCGGGAACATTCTTTGTGCTCTTGGCGTTAGCCAAAGCTGAATTCAATAATTTTAATATGGGGTCAGAAGCTTTCTTGACTGCGAAGCTCAAAATCGTCTGGGCCTCTTCAGCCTTTTTTCCTCTAACCAAGTCGGCAACTAATCTTGCCTTTCTTGGAGCGATATGCAAATGTTTTAATTTAACTTCGTATGCCATATTATTTTACTTTAGCTGGTGCGGCAGCGGGTGCTGCGGCTCCTTTTTCCTGTTCTTTCTGCATCTTTCCTCCGTGCCTTGAGAACTTAGTTGTTGGAGAAAATTCTCCCAACTTGTGCCCAACCATTTCTTCATTAACCTTAACTTGAAGGAAGTCTTTTCCGTTATGTACACCGAAAGTAAAGCCAATCATTTCTGGAGTAATTGTACAAGCGCGCGACCATGTTTTAATGGCGGCTGTTTCGCTTGGTTTCTTCCCTTCTATCTTCTTGGTTACATTCGGGTCGATATATGGTCCCTTTTTTAGACTTCTTGCCATAGTTTTATTTTCTCTTCTTCTTAACTCTTCTTTGAATAATTAATTTACTTGTCCACTTTCCTTTATTTCTTGTCTTAACACCTAATGCTGGCTTTCCCCAAGGTGTCTTAGGATGCTTCAAACCGATTCCAGTCCTGCATTCACCACCTCCATGAGGATGGTCGCAGGGGTTCATTACAGAACCTCTAACATGCGGTCTAATTCCCTTCATTCTTGTCTTTCCAGCTTTTGACCAATTGATGAATCTGTATTCTGAATTGCTAACGCTTCCGACTGAAGCGAAGCATTCTCCTGAAACCTTTCTGATTTCTGAAGAAGGCATTTTAATATTAGAATATCCGCCTTCATGGTTCTGTACAACAGCACCAGCTCCAGCTGATCTAACTAATATTCCTCCTTTATTAATCTGCAACTCAATGTTATATACTATAGTTCCTTCTGGGATATTTTTCAACTTCATTCTGTTGCCAATCTTGGCTTCAGCCTTTTCAGCGAAGATCACTTTGTCTCCAGCCTTCAAGCCTTCAGGAGCGATAATGTATTTCTTCTCCTTATTGTCTTCATATTGAATCAAGGCTAAGAATGCATTTCTGTTAGGATCGTATTCTAAAGCAATAACTTCTGCAGGAACATCTAACTTCTTTTGTCCGAACTCAACTATACGGTAAAGCTTTCTAGCTCCGCCTCCCTTTTGCCAGGAAGTGATTCTGCCATTACTGCCTCTGCCCCCGGTCTTCTTGATTCTTACCAAAAGATTCTTTTCTGGTTTCTTCTTGGTTAAAACAAGCAAATTCTTAAGTTTTAATGTTTTTCTCTGCATATTATTGTGCACTAATCTCAATCTTCTGTCCTTCTTTGACCTTTACAATGGCTTTCTTGTATCCATTCTTAAAACCTTCTGTCTTTCCTCTGACTAACTTCTTTCTGGGAATATTGATTGTTCTAACATCTAAAACATCAACTTTGTATTTATCTTCAACTGCTTTCTTGATTTCAATCTTGTTAGCTTCTGATGAAACTAGGAAGACATAGAAATTACCTTGAGTTGACATATTAACAGCCTTTTCTGTAATGCAGGGTGATTTCAATATATTCCATTTTCCTGTATTCAAAGTCTCCTTGTTCTTAACAGTTTCTTTCTTGGCAACAACTTTCTTTGCCTTCACTTCTTTTTCTTTTTTGAAATTAATCAATGCCATACTAGTCTAAAAATGTTTTCTTAATCTCTTCAATTCCCTCTTTGTCGGTCAATAAATATTTGTATGAAACTACGTCTAAACAATTCAAATCTCTAGCCTGGGTAGTTACGATCTTAGGCAAGTTTCTCATTGCTAAAATTGTATTCTTTTCAACCTTAGGTAAAACGACTAAACAGCTGCCAGCGATTCCAGCATTCTTCAACATCTCTCTGGCTGTCTTTGTCTTAGCTTCGTTAATAATCAAGCTTTCAACAACGATCAATGTTCCTGAATTCACTTTGTCTGATAGGGCGATAAACAAAGCCTTTCTCTTGATGTTCTTAGGCAAGACTCTCTTGAAGTTCCTATCTTTTGTCGGTCCATGGCTGACACCTCCACCAACCCAGATAGAAGATGTGTTTGAACCACTTCTAGCACGGCCAGTTCCTTTCTGCTTCCAAGGCTTGATACCACCTCCGCTGACTTCAGCCCTTCCTTTAGCATGAGCAATAACCCTTCTTCTATTTCCAGTTTGAGAAACAACAACTTGCTGCAACAAATCAACGTTCATTGGAACTTCAAAAATTTCCTTCGGCAAATCAACCTTGATTGTCTTAACTTCTACCTCTTTAGTTTTTGTTTCTTTCTTAGCCATATAATTATGCTCTAATCTCTAAAAGCGTTCCTCTTCTGCCGGGAACAGCACCTTTCAAAGCTATAATATTATTCTTTGCATCAATCTTCATTACCTCCAAGTTCTTGATAGAAACTCTATCGCTTCCCATTCTTCCAGGCATTTTTCTTCCTTTAATAACTCTGGCAGGAATAGAACAACCAGTAGAACCTAATGTTCTATGTTCATGCTTATTACCGTGGGTTGAAGAAAGTTTTCCGGAAAATCCCCATCTCTTTACTCCTCCTTGGAATCCCTTTCCTTTAGATACTCCGGAAACCTTTACCATGTCCCCGATATTGAATACTGTTGCTGCGATCTTATCTCCCTGCTTATATGAAGCGGTATCTCCTCTGAACTCCTTCAAATGTCTAAAGGGAGTTCCGCTTTTCTTAATCTTCCTCTCAGGCAAGTTTTCAAATCCGATTCTTACAGCTTCATATCCGTCTTTGTCTTTCGTTTTAATTTGAACAACATCGCATCCGTTAGCAGAAACCAAAGTAACGGGAACGACTGTTCCGTCTTCTTTGAAAATCTGACTCATTTCAATTTTTTTAGCTAATATGAATTTCATATACCTTTAACAAGAAAAAACTGGGCCACCAGCCCAGTAAAAGCTGTGTTCCTAATCTTTTTAATTTTAATCTCTTTTATTCAACGTGTTGTTCTAATTATTACAAAATACTCTTGATTTCTGTATCCACTCCAGCGGGCAGAGTCAAAGATTTTAATGACTCTACCACTTTCTGGTTAGGACTTATAATGTCGATAACCCTCTTGTGGATTCTCATTTCAAACTGTTCTCGAGCCGACTTGTGAACGAAAGTTGATCTGTTTACAGTAAACTTATTTATCTCAATCGGCAAAGGAATCGGTCCGGCAATCTTAACTCCGCACCTTAAAGCCATCTCGATTATCTGCTGAGCAGACTTGTCGATAACTTTGTGGTCGTAGGCGCGCAGCTTAATTCTAAGCTTAGGAGCCACTTCCTTGTTTTCAGTTTTTTTAAGGGCTGCTGACATCTTATTCTTTCTATTTAATAATCTTGATTATAGTTCCTGCTCCAACGGTCTTTCCTCCTTCTCTGATAGCAAATCCTTGCTTCTCTTCCAAAGCTACAGGCACTATCAACTTAACCGTTACTTCAACAGTGTCTCCAGGCATAACCATTTCTGTTCCAGCGGCCAAAATAACATCTCCAGTAACATCAGCTGTTCTGATGAAGAACTGGGGTTTGTATCCTGTGAAGAAAGGAGTATGTCTTCCGCCTTCTTCCTTTGTCAAAACATAAATGTTAGCTGTAAATTCAGTGTGAGGAGTAATTGTTCCAGTCTTAGCCAAAACCTGTCCTCTTTCAATGTCTTCCTTCTTTAAACCTCTTAATAAAATACCGACATTGTCTCCAGCCTGTCCTGAACTTAATGACTTGTTGAACATTTCAACTGAAACGGCAGTTGATTTAACTGTTGGCCTAATACCAACAACTTCAACTTCTTCGTTAGCATTGACAATACCTCTTTCAATTCTACCTGTAGCAACTGTACCTCTTCCTTCAATTGAGAAGACGTCTTCAATAGCCATCAAGAAAGGCTTTTCTGTATCTCTAACTGGCTCAGGAATGTATTCGTCTAGCTTGTCCATCAATTCCAAAACTTTAGCTACCCAAGGATCATCAACAGATGTACCTTCTAGAGCTTTCAAAGCAGAACCTCTGATTACTGGAACTTCGTCTCCAGGGAAACTGTATTTCTTCAATAATTGTCTAACTTCATCTTCTACCAAGTCAATCATTTCAGCGTCTTCAACCATATCGCATTTGTTTAAGAATACGATCAATGAAGGCAAACCTACCTGGTGAGCTAATAGAATGTGCTCTCTTGTCTGAGGCATAGGGCCATCAGTTGCAGCAACTACCAAAATAGCTCCATCCATCTGAGCAGCACCGGTAATCATGTTCTTAATGTAGTCGGCGTGGCCTGGACAATCAATGTGAGCATAGTGCCTCTTGTCTGTTTCATACTCCAAGTGAGCAATGTTAATGGTAACACCTCTTGCTTTTTCCTCAGGAGCTGAGTCAATCTGATCAACTGATTTCTCAGAGACCTTTCCGCCTCTTAGAGATAAACAGTGTAATATTGCGGCACTCAAAGTAGTCTTGCCGTGGTCAACGTGACCAATAGTTCCAACGTTTAAGTGCGGTTTGTTTCTTGTAAAAACTTCTGCCATATTTTTATATTATTTATTTTTTATTTATATGTTTATATCCTTTTCTTTGTTTGTTACGACGTACAATAAAAAGAAGGATTAATGTTTGTAATTAACAAATCTATTTTAACCAAATTTAGGAAAAAGTCAATGGTCTATTAGAAAGGAAGGTCATCTATCTTCAAAGACTCCGATTCCAGCTCTCTTGGAACCTTGGGAGCAGTCTCGACCTTATTCTCAATCTTCACCTCCTTTTTGCCTCTATAGTCGGCTAAAGTCATGATTACCAAGGCGGGTCCGTCTTCAGAAGTGACGATTATCTTGCCTCCTTCTTCTTCTATTATCTTTTTGATTTCTTTCAAGTCCATATTATTTCCTCTTACCCTCTATTATTTCCTGGGCAATGTTTCCAGGGACTTTTTCATAATGGTCAAACTCCATTGAAGATGTTCCTCTTCCTTGAGTCAACGACCTCAAAGAGGTTGTATAGCTGAACATTTCTGATAATGGAACTTTAGCGTAAACAACTTTGACTCCTGGCCTATCGGTTGTCTCATCAATCTGTCCTCTTCTGGATGATACGTCACCGATGACGTCTCCTAAGAAATCTGGCGGAACAACTACTTCCAATTTCATGATAGGTTCGAGCAAATGCGCACCGGCCTTCCTAGCTCCATCTTGCAGGGCCATTGAACCAGCAATCTTGAAAGCCATTTCTGATGAATCAACTTCGTGGAAGGAACCGTCATACAAAGCTACTCTCATATCTACTAAAGGATAGCCAGCGACAACTCCTTTTGCCATTGCTTCCTTGATTCCTTTTTCAATCGCAGGAATATATTCTCGAGGAATAGTTCCTCCCTTAATCTCATTAAGGAATTCGAATCCTTTTCCTTTTTCCAATGGTTCAAGCCTGATCTTAACGTGTCCATATTGTCCTCTGCCTCCAGTCTGTTTAACATACTTGCATTCTGCTTCAGCAATTCTTTCAATCGCTTCTCTGTATGAAACCTGAGGCCTTCCTACATTAGTTTCAACATTAAACTCTCTCTT
>JBAQMJ010000007.1:0-5274 GCA_049302695.1 Minisyncoccales bacterium | reverse complement strand
AACAACCTCTTTCCCTTCTTCAATTTCTAGTTTTTCAATCTTTAACTTGTCTTTTGGAGAAACTCTGTATTGTTTTCCCCCTGTTTTTATTACTGCTAACATGTTTTTATACTTAATTAATACCTTTTGTTTATATCATTTTATTGCATAACAGTCAAATTAATATGAAATAAAATATTGACATGTCTTGTATTTATAGTATAATAGCATGCAGGTTCTTTTAAATATGTAATATAGACAGCCTAACTTAAGGATTCTGCTCTTTAAGCTAGGCTGCCATATTAGGTGGTCTTTTTGGATAAGTGATTACATGGAATTCATGAGTACGCTGGTTAAGACGACTAAGCACGATGTTGGCAACTTTATTCTAGCCATCAGTATGCGCTTAGAATTGTTGGAGATGGATGGAAGACTAAGTGCGGAAGATAAAAAACTTCTAGAAGAAGCGACTTCTGCACTGAAAAAAATAGAGGATAAATTGTCTTTTTTAAAAATGTATTGTGATTCCAATCCGGAATCATTGTTACTTTTTTTAAACACCATTAAAAATGATATTGAAAAAGATGCCGACGTTGTCGACAGAATTATCAACAGTCTTATTCTTAATGGTAAAGACCGGCTGAGCCAAGGAGACGTGAAGTATTTGAAAGAATCATTGTCCTTACTCGAAGAGATAAGAAAGAAGATGGATTTTTTAATCTTCTATAGCCGTGAGGGAAAAAACTCATGGATATCTGCAAAGGACATCTGGAGCGCTTGCGTTTTTTCTGAAAAGATAAACGTTGTTTCAGATGAAGGATTAGACAATCTTTTTGTCTTTTCAAGCTCCCTTATTCCTAATGTTCTACAGAATCTTATCGACAATACTTTTCGTCACAGCGGAGGTGCCACCATAATAGAATTTAGTTACTACTTTAAGGGGGATATTCTTGTTTTTGTTGTCCAAGACAACGGTGTCGGAGTTTCTCCTCAAGACAAGGGAAAAATCTTCGATGAAGGTTTTGGAAGCAATACCGGAATGGGCTTATACTTAGTCAAAGTTATTCTCGGTTTTACCGGTATGAAAATATCGGAAACTGGGACCTTTGGTGAGGGCGCTCGTTTCGAAGTAGAAGTGCCTCCTAGTAATTATATTTTTTCGATATAAACCATACTATAAGATATGGTTTATTTTTTTATCTAACAAACATTTCAGTCAAAATGAAAGCTATGTAGATAAACAAAAGAACCATTGCTTCTTTTTTACTGATATTTCCATCATTCTTTATAAATATAAAGAAGAAGATAATGGAAATGAATAGAAAGATTCTGGCCACTCCGAAAGGAGAAAAGTCAGTTATTTGAATAGGATTGATTAGTGCGACAATTCCCAAGACTAATGTGGCGGGAGCAACAATTGTTCCCATTAAATCTCCCAAAACCATCCATTCCATTTTCTTTCTAGCTGCAGTGATGGCAAAGAATATCTCCGGAGCGCAGTTCCCTAGCCCGACGATAAAGAGGCCAATCATGGCAATAGGCCAGTCAAAAGTTACAGCAAAGTATTTAGCTGATCTGACGATTCCTTCAGAAGCTACAGCAAAAATTGCCAAACAGCCGATGATTTTGAATACCCCAGAAAAAGAGCCCTTAAAGCTTTGTGTTATCGGCGCTTTGTCGTCGCAGGTCTTGCTGAACCTTTCTTTTTTAGAGAAGAGCCAAGCGATATAAATGAAGAATATGGCAATTAGCAATATTCCATCGAATCTAGAAAGAACTCCATCCCAGATTAAGAATATGGGCATGACCGCTGCAATAATAGTGAAAAGAAGAGTGTCTTGAACAGTCTTGCTCTTAGCTGGTATTCCATTTTTAGCAAAAAGTGCGGCTAAAGCAATGGCCAGAGTCAAGTCAACTACGTTTCCTCCAATGACGTCTCCAAAGGATAATTGAGGGATGTTGTGCAATGCGGAAGATATGCCGACAAAAAGATTAGGCAATGATCCGACAAATGCCATCACCAAAAAAGAGACTACGAATTCTTTCCACCCGAGGAACTTGGCTATCTTTATCAAGCTTTTAACAATTAATTCTCCAGAAAAATAAAAAGCGAAACAGGAAACAAGGAAAATCAGAATGTAGAATAATGTGCTCATTTCTTGTATTAAGTTTATTGTTTATCCTATTATATAGTATTTGATTAGAAAATGGAAACTAAGATTGCTCCTCCGACCATCATAATGACTCCGACTAATTGCTGCCATTTTAAACTTTCTCCAAGGAACATGAAGGCTAGGATGGCGACAAGGACTAAGCTCATTCTATCTATTGCAACAACTTTTGTGGTGTCCCCGCTCTTCAAAGCAAAGAAATAAAAAAGCCAAGACATTGCTCCGGCTACTCCTGCTAGTATGATTAGAATCCAATCTTTTAAAACAATTGAATCAAAAGAAAAGTTATTGAACTTTTTTAGAGAAAGGCTGGCCATGATCAAAAAGACAGCCATTACTATCGAGCGAATAGTGGTAGCTAAAGTAGTATCAATATTTTTAAGTCCTAATTTTCCAAAGATGGCGACTAAAGCAGCCATCAAGGCGGAAAGGACTGAATATATTAACCAAGTTTCCATGTAGCTATTATATTATTATTTTTTTAATCTATCAATGATGGATAGGTAAAAACCATAAAAAGAGAAGAGTACATTCTGCTTATTACAAGATATTTATTCCCTCCTTTTTCAAGAAAAAGACCGGCACCCATCTGATCGGTAGAAATAAATCCCTGCTTTTCCATTGCTTTGATAAAAGAATCAACATCTTTAGCTAGATATTTTTCATCATCTATTTTTACAGCATCTGTAAATAATAATTTTGGCAAAGCCAGGGCGATGCCAATATGGTTTTCTTCCTGTTTCAGTGCTCTGCCGAATATAAAGAGATAGGTAAAACAAAAAATCAGTATTATTCCTAAGATTAAAATTAGTGCTTTATTTTTTGAAAGATTTGTCATGATAGAAGCGGTCCTAACCGGATTCGAACCGGTGTTCTTAGATTGAGAATCTAATGTCCTAGGCCTCTAGACGATAGGACCAATACAATACTTAAATATCACATATATCACTCTTTGTCCAAGGTTTCTTCTTCGTAGTCGGGAGGAATTTGCCAATAATCGAGGATGTATTTGGCTAGGTCATGGAAAATTGGCACAGCCGAGTATTCAGAAGTCTTGGTTGCGGTCGGATTATTCAATTTAACTAGGATTATGAACTTAGGATCAAGAGCTGGAGCGAAGCCCATAAAGGTTTGCCAAGTTTCTTCAGAATATCCTGATTTATTGATTCCTAAAGAAGTGTATGGCACTTGGGAGGTTCCTGTTTTTCCTCCTATCCAATAGCCGTCAACCTTAGCTAAATGTCCGAAACCTTTCTCAACTACATTGATCAGCATTTGTCTTAATTGAGTGGTTGTTTCCTGGGCAATGACATTTTCCCTTACCACTGTCGGCTCTATTTTAGTTGTTTCCTCACCCTTAGTGATTGTTTCAACAATATATGGCTTGTATAATTTACCTCCATTGATAACTGCGGAAAAAGCTCTAATCATCTGCAAGGGAGTCATTCCAATTCCTTGTCCAAAAGAAACGTTGCCAAAAGTAACTTCTATTTTGCTATCTAAAGCTTTTTTAACTTCTTTATTAGATGAAGAAACTTCTCCAGCTAAATCAACTCCAGTATCTTCAAATAGTCCAAAGCTTTTTAAATAGTTATAGAATTTCTGGTCTCCGATTTTGCTTTCAGCAAACATAACGCCGGTGTTAATAGAGCCTTGCAAAACTTCAGTCATCGTTACCTTGCCCCAGACCTTATTTGAATAATTGTATACCTTGTATGTTCCAAATTGCTTGTATCCCAGAGTATCGTCAAAAACGGTATCGGGGGTGACAGCTTTTTCATTGATAGCCATGCTCATAGTCACTGGTTTAAAAATAGAGCCCGGCTCGAATAATTTCTGAATGCATGAGTTTTGGAAATTTTCCATTGCTGTGCTTTGATAGGCATTAGGATTAAAGTTGGGATATTGGGCCATGGCGATTATTTCTCCGCTATTAGGATTCATGACAATTATTTCCCCTCCTCCGGCATCGTATTTTTCAATTCCCTCTTTCAGGACTTTTTCAGCCATGAATTGAATGTTGTAATCGACAGTCAAGCTTAAATCAGCTCCGTTAATGGAGTCTTTTTCTGTTAAATTAAGAAGGAAGCTGTATGGATTCTTTTCAGTTTTTTCTAGAGTGGTTTTTCCCTTTAATTCTTCATTGTAATATTCTTCAAGCCCATACTGGCCTTCTCCGCTTTCGTTAATGAATCCGATCAATTGCGATCCAGTTGTTTCTTGCGGATAGTATCTCTTAGTCTTGTATCCGATATAAACTCCGTCTAATCCTAAATCAGTCACCTCTTCAGCTTTGTCAGCCGCTATCTTTTCTACAACAACTTCATAGAAGCTGCCCTCTTTGTTCATTAAGACAAGAAGAGATGCCACATCTTTATCAATAACCGGAGACAATAGTTCTGCTGTTTTTTGCTTATCTTCTATTTCTTCTGGAGAAATGAAAAGATATGGCTCTTTTTCGGTCATCGCCAAAACCTCTCCGTTTTTAAAGGTAACCTCTCCCCTTTCTCCTTGAGCTTCAGACAATGATGTCTGCTGGCCTTGAGCCATGGCCTTATAGTAGTCACCTTCGTTTATTTGTAAATAAAATAAGCGGGATAAAACTATCCCTCCTATTAAAAAGACGATTCCGATAACAAGATTTATTCTTCCGTTATTAGCCATGATTATTTAGAGGCAACAGAGGTTTCGGGAACGATAATGTAATTGAACTTAGAAACTTTCTCATATCCTTCGGCCACTACCTTTTCTTCAATGTTAACTAGGTTTCTGTCCTTAGATACAGCCAGCTTCAATTCAGCATTTTCTTTTTTTAGATCTTTGATTGATGATTCCCTTTCTCCTCTTAAGTATCCTGCCTCCGTCAATTTTACTACTTGAAAGACATAAAAGCAAACCAAAACTAAGATAAGTATTACTGCAATTGTGAAAAATCTTTGTGAATCTGTTTTGGCTAATGTCATATTTTTATTCCTATTCTTAATTTTGACGATCGGCTTCTCGGATTATTTCTGATTTCTTCTTCTCCGGGAACAATCGGCTTGCTGGTTATTATCTTCAATTCTCCACTTCTTTCCCTCTCTTTTAGAAACTCTTTAATGATTCTGTCTTCCAAGGAATGGAA
>JBAQMJ010000006.1:0-14488 GCA_049302695.1 Minisyncoccales bacterium | reverse complement strand
GGATGAAATCTCTACTTTCATTACCAAAATGAAAGAAGAACTGCAAAAGAATGGAAAAACAGAAGGAGTAGCGCTTCCCGAAAGAAAGAAGCTCGCCTACCCTGTTTTAAATCAAATTGAAGCTTGGTTCTACTTCTTCAATTTAAAGCCAGAAGCTGGCGACAGAAAAGAATTGCTTAATTCTGTCGAAAAAATATTGAAAGAAAATAAAGATATTCTTCGTTTCTTGATTATCAAAAAAGACACTAAGAAAACTGAAGCTCCTATCAAACCGATGAGAACAAGACCTATTAAGGTTGAAGAGATCAAAGAGGTTAAAGAAGAGCCAACTATCGGAGAAAAACCCAAAAAGTCAAAAGTCCAATTAGAAGAAATCGGAGAAAAATTGGATGAAATGCTGGGAGAGAAATAAACACTTATCGCTAATAATAAAAAAATAATTAGCAAAAAATATGAATTTAAATAAAGTGTTTCTAGTCGGAAGAGTGGCAACAGATATTGAAATGAAAACCACCCCTTCTGGACAAAGCGTCTGTTCATTCTCTTTAGCTACCAATAGAACTTGGAAAGGTAAAGATGGGCAGAAACAGGAAGAATCTCAATTCCACCGCATCGTTCTATGGCAAAAACTAGCTGAAATTGCATCACAATTTCTGACTAAAGGTTCTTTAGTTTTAATTGAAGGAAGAATCCAAAACAGAAGCTGGGACGACAAGTCGGGAATTAAGAGATACACTACTGAAATCGTCGGCGAGGCTATGCAAATGGGACCGAGAGCTCAAGGAAGCCCAAGCGAATCAAAAGGATTCTCTGCTCCCAAAAAAGAAACTGTCGATGAAGATATTCCGATTATTGAAGACGGAGACGAAATCGACGTCAAAGATATTCCCTTTTAAACATTAATTAATTAAAGTATGTACTGTTATTTCTGTAAAAAAAATGTTCAGGAAATTAATTTCCGCGACACGGAAGTCCTTTCAAGATACATTTCCAAGTCGGGGAAGATAAAACCCAAAACAAAAACTGGCGCCTGCGCCAAACATCAAAGAGAATTGACTACTGCAGTCAAGAGAGCAAGAATAATGGCCTTAATGCCATTCGTTGCAAGATAATAAAACAGCCTCAAATTTGATATGTACCCTATTAAGTAGACACGGAATAAAAACACCTAAACGTTCAATAAAAGATGATTTCTGTATTCAACAGGAGTCATTTTTTGTATATCCCATTGATGCCTTTGATTGTTGTAGTATTCCATGTATTCATCGACCATTATTTTTAATTCTTCAAACGTTTTGCAGCTCCTATAATCAACATCGTCTTTGAAATGCCCGAAGAAAGATTCAATCGGAGCATTATCAATGCAGTTTCCTTTTCTTGACATTGATTGTATCATGCCCATTTCTTTAACGCTAGATATATACAAGGGGTTCGTGTAGTGGAAACCTTGATCGGAATGGATTAACGCATCAATCAAAGATGATATTGAATCATTATTCTTCAGCTTCTCTAATGTCTCTAAGACTAAATCCATATTGATTTGCATGGAAAGGTTCCAGGCGACAACTTCTTTGGTCGCCAGATCCTTGATTGCCGACAGGTAGGCCATCCGGCCATTATACGGCAAGTAGGTAATATCGGTTGAGAATACTTTATGAACCCCTGTTTGATTAAAGCTTCTATTTAATATGTTTTCAAAAGTTCTGTGTTCCGCCGTTTTCTTCATGATTGCCTTGTATGGGTTCCTCCTTCTGATCTTGGTTAGGAGTCCGTACTTCCTTTTTATCCTCTCTATCTTCTTGTGATTCATCTTTATTCCTTTATCCTTGAGTCTCATTTGGATTGTTCGCCAGCCGTATTTGCCTTTGCCTTTATCGAAGATTTCTTTGATTAAAAGGTAGTCATTCCAATCTTTTTCTATTGTTGGCTGCTTGCAGAAGTGGTAGTATCCGCTTCTAGAAGCACCAGCAATTTTACAAAGCATCTTGATGTTAACCCCTATTTTTCTAATTAACTTGAATTTATCCTCCGGCCTTATCCTAATCCTTTTTTCTTCCGGAGTTGTGCTAAAAACTCGTTTTCTGCCTTGAGGTAGGCTACTTTTGCTTCAAGGTATTCCATCTTCTCTTTATCAGTCAATCCTTTTAATTTGGGACGGCCGGGAGAGCCTCGACCTCTGGTTTCGGAAAGCAGCCCAGCCTCTCCTTTATTTCTTGCAATCCTATTCCAATCCTTGAGACGCTGAGTAGGAGTATCTTTCCCTATTATTTTTAAATCAAACCTAGCTGTTTCGAATATCTCTCGCGAAGACATTCCTTCTTTGTATTGCTTGACTGCCAAAACTTTGAATTCTTTGCTGTATGTTATCGCCTTGCTGCTACATTTAATGACGTTTTTGTTTTCGAGAAGAATTGCAACCTCTTCTATTTTTAAATTTCTTTTACCCATATATTTTTCTTTACCCTTATTATCTCCTCTTATCATACATTGAGATACAAAAAATGGACACTATTTCGTGTCCATTTTTTGGGGTACAGATCAAAAAGAGGTGTATTATTGTCTATTAAATTTATTCTTATCTCTTTCATTATCTCAGTTGTTTCTTCAACAACTCAGCGACCGTCTGCGGATTAGCTTTTCCTTTTGATGCAGCCATAGTCTGTCCGATTAAGAAAGCAAAAGAGTTCTGCTTTCCAGCTTTATAATCTTCTACCGCTTTAGGATTTTTAACTAAAACCTCTTTGATTATGCCTTCAATTTCACCGCTGTCAGTTATTTGAGACAATCCCTTCTCAGCAATAATATCAGAAGGATCTTTCTGTGTTTTGAACATTTCAATTAAAACCATTTTAGCAATATTGCTTGAGATGTCCCCTTCTGTGGTCATGCAAATCAATTCAGCAAAATTTTCTGGTGTAATCTTTTTCTCTAAATCAACTGTTTCCTTTTCTTCTTTCAATATGGCTTGCAAGTCAGTCGAAATATAGTTAGAGCAAGTCTTCACCTGTACAGAAGAATCAGCTTTGCATTTTCTGTCTTCTCGCCAGCTCTTCAATTCAGAAACAACTTTTTCAAAATAATTGGACATTTCTGCATCTTTAATATAGAACTCGATGCTTTTTTCATCTAAAGAATATTCTTCCTTGAATCTCATCCTCTTTTCTTCTGGCAACTCTGGCAATTTAGTTTTAATCATATCTATTTTTTCTAAAGAAATATTTAGCGGAGGTAAATCTGGCTCCGGGAAGTATCTATACTCAAAAGCGTCTTCTTTTCCTCTCTGCTCCATTGTTATTTGCTTAGTATCGTGCCACCCACGAGTTTCTTGGACAACCTTTTTTCCTGAATCAAGCAGTTCCGCCTGTCTTTTCGTTTCAAATTCGATTGCTTTCTCAACCACTCTGAAAGAATTAAGGTTCTTGATTTCAACTTTAGTTCCCAGCTCTTCGGTCTTGCTCAAAGAAATATTAACTTCGCATCTCATCTGCCCCTTTTCCATGTCAGCATCGGAAACATCAATATATCTTAATATTGTTTGCAGTTCCTGAGCGAATTTTTTAGCTTCTTCAGCTGAATTGATATCTGGCTCAGTTACTAACTCCATCAAAGGAACTCCGGCTCGATTGAAATCAACCAAACTGGAACCGTCTGGAGAATGGACCAATCTTCCCGTGTCTTCTTCCATGTGAATTCTATTGATTCTTATTCTCTTAATATCCCCATTGCCTAAATGAATATCTAAATATCCGTTCTTGCAGAGAGGCAAATCATATTGAGAGATTTGATAGCCTTTAGGCAGGTCGGGATAGAAATAGCTCTTTCGATCAAACTTGGAATGCTGTTGTATCTCGCAATTCAAAGCTAACCCAGTCAGAATAATTTTATCAATCGCTTCCTCATTGATTACTGGCAAAGTTCCTGGATGGCCCATGCAAACAGGACAAACATTCTTGTTCGGCATCTTTTCATCAGGATTATTCAAGCAAGAACAAAACATCTTAGATTTTGTTTTTGACTCAAAGTGTATTTCTAAACCAATAGTCGTTTTGTACATTTTATTTCTTTAATTCATTCATTATTGAAACTCCGCTAGAGGAACCGATTATATCAGCTCCTGCCTTTATCATTGCTTTGATATCTTTTAAAGTCTTGATATTCCCTGAAGCTTTAATCAATAATCCAGGAGCATTGTCTCTCATTATCTTCAAGTGCCTTGCTTTTTCAGCCAATTCCCTGTTTTCTAAAGGATCCTTGTCTGTTGCTGTCTTAACGCAGATAGCTCCAGCCTTCTTAACGATAGAAGAAACTTTGGCAATTTCATCATCAGTCAGCATTCCTGAAGCAATAATCACCTTAGTGTCATGCAATTTAGCAATAGCCTTCAAGTCTTTTTCAATCTTTCCCCATCTCTCGTGTTTGACATCGATAACATTAACGACAATATCTAAATCATCAGCCCCATCTAAAACAGCTTTCTTAGCAATCTTTAATCTTTCTTCATGAGAACTGTCTCCAATCGGATCATCAATCAAGACAACTGTCTTAATCCCAGTTCCTTTTAATTGGGTAGCGGTTAATTTAACGAAATTAGGCCTGACGCAAACTCCGCGGAAAGAATACTCCTTAGCTTCATTGCAAGTTTTGATAATATCTTCCTTCTTCGATTCTTTCCTTATATTTGTGTGGTCAATGTATTGATTTATTTTCATATTCCGAATTTCTTATTTAATATTTCCTTTATCTCTTCAAAAATTTCTTCAATTGATTTTTCTCCATCAATAATAGTCCACTCGCAAAAAACATTGTCTTTAGCCATCTTTTCGTAATTTTCATAAAGAGAATTGAGAAAATTCTTATCTCCTTCAAGTCTGTCTAAATCGGTAATCCCTTTTTGCTCCATTTTCCTTCTAAAAGATGTTTCTGGAGATATTTTGATATAAATACAAATATCTGGCTTTCGTAAATTGAACATCTCTGAAAGTTTTAATAGTTTTTCCAAAGGAAGACCATTGATGTGTTGATAAACAATTGTTGTTGTGAAGTATCTATCAGCTACAACCATTTTACCACTTTTAAGATAATTTTCCACTAATTTTTTATCCTTAATAATGTCGGCGAAATAGAGCATGGCTTGAACATTAACATCAAATTCGTGCTTATTGTGCAACCAATCGTTGATTAAATCGCCTATCGGAGTCCCGTATTCGGGATATTTTTTAGCTAATACTTCGTATTTTTGAGATAAAAAATCAGACAACAACTTTGTCTGAGTCCCTTTTCCGCACCCGTCGATTCCTTCAATAACAATGAATTTTCCTTTGGAGTTCATTTTAATATAATTTAAGCTTTTTCTAATTTACTCTCTTGCGGATGCTGGGCATTAACATATTTAGCATTCTTCTTTAAGCGGTATGGATTTTCTGTTGGAGAAGAAAGAGGTTCAAATACCAGCTGGCAGACTCTGGTTCCTGGATATAACAAGACTGGAATCATGCCGATATTTTCCATTTCTAAGACAATCTTTCCCTGGAATCCTGGATCAATGTGTCCAGCGGTTGAATGGATGACAATTCCTAATCTTCCTAAAGAAGATCGGCCGTCAATTCTGGCAGCGACATCATCAGGAAGAAGCACTTCTTCCATGGTTACTCCTAAGACAAATTCTCCTGGGTGAAAGACAAAAGCTTCTCCTTCAGGAATCTTTATCGGACTAGTCATTCCATCCAATCCTTTCGGATCTCTGGTATCAATGAAAGCTTTTTTAGTATGCTGGAAGATAGCAAATTCATCTCCTAATCTCAAATCTAAAGAAGCCGAACCTAATTGCTCCTCAAGGTTTGGCTTCGGGGTAATCTGAATTTTGTTTTCTTCTATCAGTTTTCTAATGTCTCTGTCTGATAAAATCATTTAAATTTAATCAATGACTTCTATTCCCAATGACTTGGCAGTTCCTTCAAGAGTCTTCATGGCCTGCTTAACATCCTTAGTGTTCATATCTTGCATTTTCTGCTTGGCTACACCTTCTAGCTGGGCCTTTGTAATCTTACCCACCTTCTTCTTATTAGCCTCTCCAGAACCCTTTTCTAGGCCAATAGCGGCCTTAATTAGTTGAGGTGCGGGAGGTTGTTTTAGAACCATTGAGTAGGTTCTGTCTTCATAAACAGTAATATCTGCTGGAATCTTGAAATTTCCCTTGTCTCTAGTTGCTTCATTGAACTTAGAGCAGAAATCGGCAATATTCACTCCTTGTGATGCCAAAGCCGGACCTACTGGAGGTGCGGGAGTGGCCTTACCGGCCTGGATATGCAATTTTACGATCGCTTTTACTTTCTTTGCCATATTATATCTTTTTTATTTGTAATGAATCCAGTTCTAGCGGAGTATCTCTGCCGAACATATTGATTAGCACTTTGACCTTTCCTTTTTCTTTATCAATTCCAGAAACCTTTCCATCTGAATCTTTAAATGGTCCATCGATAATCTTGACTGCGTCTCCTTTTTTGAAATCAATCTTGTATTTAGGTTCTTCAGTATCGGTTCTTTTCTTCAAAGAAAGCATTTCCTCTAAAGATACCGGCAATGGAACTGTACCTGATCCAACGAATCCTGTAACATTCGGTGTGTTTCTTACAACATACCAAGAATCGTCAGTAACAAGCATTTCCACTAATACATATCCTGGATAAATCTTTTCTTCAACTGTTTTCTTCTTGCCATTCCTAATCTTAATCTTCTTTTCTTTTGGAACTAAAACATTAAAGATTTTATCCTCCATTCCCAAAGATTCGATTCTTTGAGTCAATGATTTGGCTACAGCGTCTTCATAGCCTGAATAAGTATGCAAGACGTACCATCTTCTTTCGTTTGTAATTTGTTGTTTTGCCATATGATTAGAATATGAATCTTTCCATTAAATACATGTACAATGAGTCGAATAAACCTAAAAACGCAGCTACAACTATTGAGATGCCAATAACTACTAATGTATAATTTATTGTTTCCTTGCGGGTAGGCCAATTAATTTTCTTTATCTCAGACCAAGCACCGCCAAAGAAATTGGACAATTTATTCTCAGATTTCATATATGGTTAGATTACCAAAAGAAGCAGTAAATGTCAATAAAAATGAAAGATGACCACTTGGTGGGTCATCAAAAATAGTTTTAAATCAGTAAAACCTCACTGGAGGGATTTTCCCCTTCCTGCAACCTGGGGCTTTGCTTATAAACTGGCTTTCGTAATTGAAGGCTTTGTTTAAAGCGCAATACCTGAGGGTGCTTTGTACCTTTTTTCTGGCCAGAATTTTATTGATTTCCTCAATTATCCTTTCGTCAAAAATGACTTTATCGGGTTTGAAGGTTGGATAGACCTGTATTCCCCACATAACAATATGGTGCCCAATCCTGATATGAGCTCTGGTTATGCTGTCGCCCCCGCTCACTCCGTATACGGAAATGAAGTCTACAGGAATCCGTAAGGATTTTCCTTTCCATATTTCCGGCTTGAATATCTCGGAATCGTCGAAGTGGTCGGTTTCCTTATCAAGGAATTTTTTAAGCACTTCGTAGTGGGTGTCATTGATGAATTCGTTCATTCCAATGGCAAGATATTCATCAAGTAAATATTTAGACCTCTTTTTGTCTCGATGAAGGATGGGTCGGTCGATGAATCTCGTATTCGACATTGCCTCGTTATGAGTAATGCCTGGACGTTTTTCTCCAGGAAAGACATGGTCGTCAATCTCTATATGGATGCCTCTCATTGAGATGCATCCAAGAAATAAATCAAACCAAGCAGTTTTCCGATCTTCTTTTCCGAAATTTGAATCTCGTAAAAATTCTTTCAACTGAATTTCCGAAACTTTAAGCATTATCCTTTCCATTTCAACACCTGGCCACCTCATAGGATAGCCAAACTACCCACATAAATGAGCAGATGGGCTATCCCTAAATATTAAGAACTTAAATGTAATATATATCTAAAAAATAAAATGTCAATAAAAATGAATTTGACTACCGCTTGGTGGGTAGTCAAAAAATTAAGTATAGGTCCGTAGCTGCAAGCCGGTTTCAGTTTCAATCATGAAAACTTTTTTCCCTGCTTGGATGCCCTGACCAAATGTGTTCTTGGTTTCCGTCTTATACCAAAACGGATTACCACCCTTCACGTCCTGTAGAGTTAGGTAGGCGTCGTTGTTAGACGTATAAACGTTTAAAACAACGTACTCTTTTCCGCTGGACAGCTCCGTCATTGGCGCTCCTGTTCCTGCAATTAAAACAATTGTCGAGAAAACGACACAAAATCCAATAAAGAAAATGCTGACGGCGAGTCCAAAGGATACGAAGCTTTTTTCTTTTAGCCAAAACCATACGCTTAGGAAAGCTCCTGCAATCAACAGAATAAGGCCTATAAGGCCATGAAAAACATTAATCATGTCAAGTTCCTCCGTTTAATAAGATAAACTAAAGTAGATTAAATGTCAAGATTCTTCACACTCTTGGCAGAGGCCTGAATAAATCTCTTTCTTGGAGCAACTTCCTTACCCATTAGCATATCAAAAGTCCTATCTGCTTCAATGGCATCATCAATAGTCACTCTCAGCAATATTCTCTTTGCTGGGTCCATAGTTGTTTCCCATAGCTGTTCAGGATTCATTTCTCCCAAACCTTTATATCTCTGAATACCGAACTTAGTCCCTTCTTTGTATCCTTTCATAATCGTTTCTTTTTCTTCATCGGAATAAGCATACTTGGCGTCTTTGCCTGTTTGAATCTTGTATAAAGGAGGCTGAGCTAGGTATAAAAATCCTGCATCGATAATGGGCCTGAAATGCCTGAAGAATAAAGTCATGATAAGAGTGTTGATGTGGTTTCCATCAGAATCAGCATCACACATGATAATGATTCGATGATATCTTAATTTTTCTATATCAAAATCATCAGCCACAGCTGTTCCCATAGCAATAATCAAGTTCTTTACCTCTTCTGAGGCCAGCATCTTATCCAGTCTTACCCTTTCCACATTCAAAATCTTTCCTCTTAAAGGAAGAATAGCTTGATATCTTCTGTTCCTGGCTTGTCTTGACGAACCGCCGGCAGATTCTCCCTCTACAATATATATTTCTGATTCTTCGGGTCGGCGGGAAGTGCAGTCAGATAGTTTTCCCGGCAAAGACATTCCATCCAAAACTCCTTTTCTTAAAACAGTTTCCTTGGCTGCTTTAGCAGCTTTCCTAGCCTTATACGACAAAACTGCTTTTTCGATAATCAATTTTGTATCTTGAGGATATCTTTCCAAGTAATCTTGAAGAGCCTCTGAAACAACTGATTCGGTTGCGCTTCTGGCCTCTGTGTTTCCTAGCTTTGATTTAGTCTGTCCTTCAAACTGAGGGTCGCGTATTTTGACCGAAACTACAGCCGTCAATCCTTCTCTAATATCGTCTCCTGATAAATTAGGCTCAGTCTCTTTTAAAAATCCTCCCTTGTGAGCATAATCATTAATCAATCTGGTTAAGGCTGACCTAAAACCAGTCAAATGCATTCCTCCTTCGACGGTATAGATATTGTTGGTAAAACTTTCTTCTTTAATTTCATAATCATCGCAATATTGGAAAGAAGCTTCGACTGAAACGCCTTCTTTTTCCCCTGAGCCATAGAAAGGATTAGGATGGATAACCTTTGTTCCCTTATTCATGTATTTCAAATAAGAAACAATTCCTCCTTCAAAATAGAAATGGTATTCGGATAAATTGTTCTTGTCTCTTTCATCGTAGAAATCAATTCTGATTCCTTTGGTCAGGTAAGCTTGCTGCCTAAAATGAGCAATCAATTTCTTCTTGTCAAAAGCTATTTCTTTAAATATTTCCGGATCGGGCTGGAAAATCTGAGTTGTTCCTCTCAATCGGCATTCTCCTATTTTCTTGACCGGAGCTACGGGTTTTCCTTGCTTGTATTCTTGGGCATATCTTGATCCTTCTCGGCAAACTTCAGCTCTCATATTTTTAGACAAAGCGCAAACGACTGAAACACCGACACCGTGCAAACCTCCAGAAATTTTGTAGGCGTCGCCTCCGAACTTACCTCCAGCATGCAAGGTAGTCATAATGGTTTCCAAAGCAGACTTCTTAGTCTTTTCATGAATATCAACTGGAATACCTCTTCCATTGTCTGTAACCTTTACATAATCGTCAGGCATCAAAAACACTTCAATCTTATTGCAGTATCCTCCTAAGGCTTCATCTAAAGCATTATCAACTACTTCATAAATTAAATGGTGAAGGCCTTGAGGCCCAGTCGAACCAATATACATACCCGGTCTTTTTCTGACCGGATCAAGTCCTTCTAGTACGAAAATATCTTTAGCGCTGTATGAGCTTGCTTTTTCTTTTGCCATATGTGTTTAATTATTTTCTTTCTTCCCAATTAATGGTTTGTTTTAATTTATTCAATAAGCCGCTGACCATCGAATCAATTGTCTTCGAATCAAGCGTCTTTTCTTCAGATTGGTATATTAAATGGAAAGAAACACTCTTTTTTTCAGAAGCTATTCCCTTTCCTTTGTACACGTCAAAAACTTCAACTGATTTTAATAATTCATTACTGCTGTTCTTGATTCCTTCCATGATTTTTTCAACAGTCAAATCATCGGAAACAATTCCGGAAATATCCCTCAATGCTGGAGGATGATATGATATCTGTTGATATTCCCTCTTGTCTGAACAATATTTTTGCAATTCATCAAAATCAATTTCAAAGAATATTGCATCTTCAATCATCAAAACATCTATCAAGTTAGAAGAAAGGTTCCCGATATGTCCGACAGTCTTTCCATTAACTTTGATTTCAGCTGTTTTTTTAGCATGCCACATTCCATTTTTAGATAAAGAAAGATATGATATTTTTTCTATTCCCAGCTTATCAAACAAAACATTTAAATAGCCCTTGACTGAAACAAAGTCTTCACCCAAAACAGTTCCAGCTAAAACCATAGTCTCTTTCTGGGAATTAAATACTTTTCCTAATTCAAACACTTTAATCTCTTTAAAGAATTTAGAATTTTCTTTAACAATCCTACTCATCTGCGGAACTATGGTCGTTCTCAAATATTTATAGTAATTGCTGACTGGATTAACAATCGCTTCAATTTTTAAATCAAAGACTGCTTTTTCTTCCTCTCCAATCAATGAATAATTATATGCTTCAGCAAATCCTAATTCTTTCATGGCATCTTTAGCCTTGCTCTGCCAATAAACATCGTTATTCTTCTGGGCTGGCTCTGAGAAGCATGGTAAAATAGCAGGAACCTTATCATATCCATAGACTCTTCCAATTTCTTCAATCAAGTTTTCGGGAAGAATAACATCCTGTCTAGAGGTAGGAATTTTAACATTCAACACATTGGCTGATCCGGTAACAGCAAAACCAAGCTTGGTTAAAATCTTGACCATTTCTGTCTTAGGAATATTTATTCCAATAATATTGTTAACATTTTCAATATTTAATTTGATATTCCAAGGCTTCAGTTTAGTTTTGTATGCATCAATAATCCCTGAAACTATTTCCGCACCAGATAATTCTTGAATCAATGAAGCAACTCTTTCTAAAGCAATTTCTGTTAAATTAGGATCTAAATTATTTTCATATCTGATTGAAGCATCGGTTCTTAGATTCAATCTTCTAGCTGTCTGAGAAATCAATTTGTGGTTGAAGTTAGCTGACTCTAAAACAATAGTTTTTGTTTTTTCAGTTATTTCGCATCCTTTTCCTCCTTTGATTCCAGCTAAAGCCAAAGGTTTTTTTTCATCAGCGATAAGGAGGGTATTTTCATCTAAGATGTATTCTTTTTCGCTTAAAGTTATAATCTTTTCTCCTTTCTTGGCTTTTCTAACGATAATTCCGTCAGTAATTTTCTCATAATCGAAAGCGTGCAAAGGCTGCCCGGTCTCAAGCATGATAAAATTAGTAGCATCGACAACATTATTAATTGAATTCAACCCGCAAACAGTCAGCTTATCCTGCAGCCATTTGGGTGAAGGGGCTATCTTAACATTAGTTAAAACCATAGATGTATATCTATTGCACCCATTATCTTCAACTTTGACTGATAAATAATCCTTGATCTTTTCTTTATTCTTTTTCAACTTAGGAGCCAAGATAGTCATCTTTTTATCCAATAAAACAGATAGCTCTTTAGCAATTCCCCAGTGAGACAAGCAGTCTCCAGCCCTGTCTGGCAGAACATCAATATTCAAAACGAAATCACTTCCCTTCTTTTCAATAGATTCAACTTCAAAGCAATGCATAGTCAAAATCTCAGCCAACTTTTCTGGCTTAGGCAACGGACTCTTGAAATATGATTGTAGCCAATTATATGAAACTGTCATTTTAGAATTGTTTTAAGAATTTAAGATTTCCTGAATGGAACAATCTAATATCATTAATCTTGTGCTTCATCATGGTCGGACGATCAATGGAGAGACCGAAAGCAAATCCTTTATATTTCTTAGGATCCAATCCTCCGTTCTTAATTACATTTGGATGGACGATCCCAGCTCCTAATATCTCTACCCAGCCAGTTCTCTTGCAAGAAGAACATCCTTTTCCTTCGCAAACAGTACAGCGCATGTCTACCTCGAAACTAGGCTCGGTAAAAGGAAAATAACTAGGACGCAATCTAATTTCAACCTTTCTTTTAAAGAATAGCTCTAAGAATTTCTGCAAAACAGCTTTTAAATTAGCCACGGAGACATTTTCATCGATTAAAAGTCCTTCTATTTGGTAGAAATTAATTTCATGAGAAGCATCGGTTGTTTCATATCGATAGACTCTGCCAGGAACAATAATCTTAATCGGAGGCTTCATCTTCTTCATGTATCTAACCTGAGCTGAAGATGTTTGAGTTCTTAAAACGTGACCATCTTTCAAATAAAAAGTCTTGCCTAGAGATAAAGCATCTCTGGCTGGATGACCCTCAGGAATATTCAAAGCATCAAAGTTATGCCACTCATCTTCAATCTCTGGGCCTTCGACAATAGAAAATCCCATGGATTCAAAAATGTTTTCCATTTCCCTTCTTACCTGAGTCATTGGGTGCAAATGCCCGATTTCAATAATTTTTCCTGGAGCAGAAATATCAATCTTTTCTCCCTCTTCCTTTTTTTCTCTTTCCATCCGCCTCATTTCTTCCTCTATTTCCGAAACCTTAATTTCTAAGGCATCGGCGAATTCATTAATTTCCTTGCCTAAAACCTTCTTTTCTTCTAAAGCTAAATCTTTAACAAAAGAGAAGAACTTTCTAATTTCTCCTTTTTTGCCTAGATATTTATCAGAAAATTCCTTCAATTCTTTTGAATCAATAATCTTCTCCAGCTCCTTTTCTGCGTTGTTTTTTAGCTCTGAAAATTCCATATTATTACTCTCCTATTTTACCTCAAAAACGGGTAAAAAGCAACCTATTCTTCTATTAATTGGCTATTATTAACTATCAGGTATTTTGACACTCCAACCGATGGCTGGGCCGTCATTGGATCATCTGTTTTTCTTTCAGCATAGTTAATTAATATCCTCCCATTTTCTATTGAAATATTCTCAGGAGAAATCCTGTCTCCTAAAAAGATTCCATTGGTTCCGATTACACCTTCAGGAGAACCCAGCCCCGCAACGGCATAATAGAACGTTCCGCTGCCTCCAGAATTTTGAATTACAATCATGGCGTAATCATTAAAGCTGTCCGAGTTGAGGTTTCCTTCTGTCGGAGCCCACAAAACAAAGGTTGTTTGCTTTGAAGCAGACCCTGGGGCTATTTCTATTTCCGAAAAACCATCCTTTAATAATATCTGCTGATTTTCAATAGTATAAATTGCGTTCAAAGGATCTTCTGATTTATTTCTTTCAAAATAGAAAAATAAACCAATGATTATAATAATGGCAAAAAATATACAAATTGCGATTTTTATTTTCTTATTATTCACTTGTTTTTCCATTGAATTCATCCATTATGTCAGCAATAGCGTCTTCTTTGGTTGCATGAATCACTCCATCTAGATGATGAGCTGGAGAATAAATAGTATATAGCTTCATTTCTTTATCCAAAGAAGTATTGATAATGTTATGTATTGTTCCAGCTGGGATGGTCACCGACCATTCAGCTTCAATGTTGTGTTCAACGCCATCCAAGATAGCTTTTCCAGAACCAGATTCAATTCTAATGAATTGATCTGTCTCTTCGTGCACCTCTTCTCCAATATCCTGATTGGGCAACAGACTCATAACAACCAGCTGGCTGTATCTAGAAGTATATAAAACTTTTCTGAAGTTGCTGTTTTCTTCCGAAGCTTTTCCTATATTAGTAACATATCCTTTCATGTTGTTTTTTATTTATTATTATCTTAGATATATTATACCAGTAATGGACACAAAAAAACAAGGATTAAAATATTAAATAAGGCTTTTTTTGTTTTTTAACCATAAAGAAAATTTAGTCCATGATCC
>JBAQMJ010000005.1:0-1577 GCA_049302695.1 Minisyncoccales bacterium | reverse complement strand
GAGCCATTGCACGCATTGTCTTCTCCGATATATATATTTTTTGATGAAATCCAATACGTTCCCGATTGGCAGACAATATTGAAAAGATACTATGACTTATCCGAAAAGAAAATAAAATTCATTATTAGCGGATCTCAAAGTGTTCTTTTGGAGGGCAAGAATAAGGAAACTATGGCTGGACGCATTTTTGATTATTATCTTCCTCCTCTATCTTTCGATGAATTCATGAAGATAAAAGAAGAAAAATCAAGCAACGATAAAATAGATCTATTTGATTTAACTAAGGATTTTCATACTTTAAGTAGATTTAATTTTGGAGAAATCAGTAAAATGGAAGAGTTGGCTAGGGAATATGTCCTTTGGGGACAATTTCCCGAATGTCTGAAAATGCCGCAAGACGGTAGTTCAGCCGCCTCCTATATCAGAGAGTCGGTGGTTGGAAAAATATTGCAGGATATCATTGTAATCTACAAAATAAGAAAGCCCGATGATTTTAAAATAGTGGCGTATTATTTTATAAACAACTCCAGCTCTATTTTTGAAGTTGACAATATCGCAAGAGAGGTCGGAATATCACCCCTTACAATCAATAAGTATATAAAATACTTAACCAAAGGATATCTCATGGACATTCTTTATAAAGAGCACAGGACAATAGTCAAAAGAGGCAGGATATTGAAAAAGGCGTATGCTACTTCTCCTAATTTTACTTCTTCTATCAATGGTTATTCTTTTTCCAATTTTGACCAGGCCCCAGAGGCTTTTGGAAAAATAATGGAAGGAGCGGTGTTTGATTTGATTAAAAGCAGGTATGGTAATAATATTACAGAGAAGGCAAATGTTTTCTTTTGGCGAAACGGAAAAAAAGAAATAGATTTTATCGTTTCAAAAGGAAAAGAAAGGGTTCCTGTGGAAGTTAAATTTTCTAATAATATTTCTTTGAAAGAATTAAAGCCAATGGTTGAATATCTGATTGATAAAAAGATTCCTTATGGAGTCGTGGTGTCGAAAAAAGACATAGGAGAAAGAATCGTCAACGGACAGAAGTTATATTTTATTCCTTGCCACCTTTTTCTTCAAATGTTTTAAAGAATAATCTTTTCGGAATAATGCAAAAAATAACACAGAATGGATAATTAAAAGAGTTCTGAGAAGACTTCGGAGAAAAGTTCGGAGAAGGGTTCGGAGAAGATTTTAAACTTAATGATTAAAATACTACCAGAAGATAATTGACACCTTTGGAGAAGAGCAATACTGGGGAATGTATTACTACATTTGCAGCAACTGGATGTATTCTAATGACAAAGCCAAAACCCAAGAGTGCTACACTAAATACAAGTCTTTTGGAGGATCAGATTCACAGATTGAGGATTATTTAAAATAGTTTCATATCAGTTATTCATAGACATGTTTTAAAAATAACGGTATAATATAAGAAAGCATAACTTTATGAATTCTGTAAAATTTATAAACAAAGAGAATCTAAAAATAGCTCGTGAAAATATAGGCATTAGTTCTCAGAATGCCTCTAAAAAAATTGGCTCCACTAAAGATATTGTCGCTAGATGGGAAAAAGG
>JBAQMJ010000004.1:0-9467 GCA_049302695.1 Minisyncoccales bacterium | reverse complement strand
TATCACTAAAAAGCAAGGATAAATTTTTGACTGAAAATAAGAAAGATGATATAAAAAGAAAGAAGCCGGGGCATAGTGAAACGGCTATCACGAGTCCTTTGGGAGGATTTATTCTGAGTTCGAATCTCAGTGCCCCGAAAGGAGAAGTTGCGAGTGTAGCTCAATGGTAGAGCGATAGCCTTCCAAGCTATACATGAGGGTTCGATTCCCTTCACTCGCTCCATAGGAAGATTAAATTGAATGATTTTGTAAAATCGAAATCCGCTTTTAGTGGGTCTCTCGGAGCCTTGTGGTACTTTGTATTGTTATTGTAGTAAAATAGAGTTTTTCGTCAAACTTTATAAAAATTAAATAATGGAAAATAAAAGCTTAAAAGTTGCTGTCATTGGCGGGGGAGTGATGGGACTGTATATTTCTTGGAAATTAGGAGAAGCAGGACATGAGGTCTCTCTTTTCGATAGGAAAAAAGAGGACGCATTAGGAAAGAAATGCTGTTCGGCTTTAGTCTCAGAAAGAATTAGAAAATTTATTCCTTTTGACGATAGCTGTATAGAAAATACAATATCTTCCTGTATTATTAATTTTCCTAAAGGAAAAGTTAAGCTTAATTTTAGTCCCAAGCATTTAGCCTTAAATAGGGAAATGTTGATTAGTACGCTTCTTAATTTGAACAAGAAAGTTGGAACAAGAATTATCCTCGGCCAAGATATTAAAAAGGTGCCGCCAGGGTTTGATCGAGTTATTGGATGCGATGGCGCCCTTTCTGTTATTAGAAGAAGCTTGGGATTGCCTAATCCTAAGATTAAATATGGAATCCAGGCCTATTCTTTGATAAAAAACAACTCGCATATTACCGAGACGTTTACCGATTCGGAGATTTTTGGATTTTCTTGGAAGATTCCCAAGGGAAACATGATTGAATATGGAGCACTAGGAACTCAAGAAGAGGTTAAAAAGAAAGCAGATAAAATAATGGAAATAAAGGATGTTGAAAAGGATTCTTTTTCAGCTGCGGCTGTCCCTTCTCCTCATTTTCCTTTATTTAATGCAGGATTGATTTTTCCCAAAGAAAAGAACATCACCCTCTGCGGTGACGCAATGGGATTAACTAAGCCATGGAGCGGGGGAGGGATAATTTGGGGCCTCCACGCTGCCGATATTTTAATTAAAACATTTCCTGATTTTAACAGATACAGAAAGGAAACAGTTAAGTTTTTTAAATTTAAAATATTAAAAGGGCAAATATCTAATCATTTAGTCCAGACTGTTGGCAAAAGATTTACCAACTTTCTTCCTAAAGAGATGGAATATGATAATGACTTCCCATCTTTTTCAATTGCTTTTAAGCGTAAAAAGTGATAGTCTTTAAACATCTTTAGGAGAGATGCCTGAGCGGTTTAAGGGGATGGTTTCGAAAACCATTGTAGGGTCATTCCTACCGTGAGTTCGAATCTCACTCTCTCCGCTTTGATAACTAGAACTATATGGCAGAAAACAAGAAACAATCTGATGTGGTAACGCGTCCGCCAGTGGTGGTTGTTTTGGGGCACATTGACCACGGTAAAACGTCCCTTTTGATGGCCATTAGAGATTTTAAAGTTTTAGAGAAAGAATCGGGCGGAATTACTCAGCACGTCGGTGCCTATCAAATTGAACACCAGGGCAACAAAATTACTTTTATCGATACTCCGGGGCATGAGTCTTTTTCGGCAATTAGGAGCAGAGGGTCTAAATTAGCTGATATAGCCGTTTTAGTTATTGACGCTGCCGAAGGAGTTAAGAAACAGACTAAAGAAGCCATTGCTCACATTAAGGCCGCAGGAATTTCTTTGATAGTTGCATTTAATAAAATAGATAAGCCGGGAGCTAATCCGGAAATGGTTAAGCAACAGCTGACTAAGGAAGACATCTGGGTGGAATCATTTGGAGGAAAAGTTCCCTCAGTTGAATTGTCAGCCAAGACTGGGCAAGGCATCACAGATTTATTAGATATGATTCAATTAGTGGCCGATGTAGAGGATTTAAAAGCAGAGGTTGGAGTTATGGCTGAAGGAACAATCATAGAATCATATCTTGATCCGAAGAGGGGACCGACTTCAACAGTTTTAATTGAGAATGGGACTTTAAAGCAATCTGATTTTATAGGAACTGATTCAGCTGTAGGCAAGCTTAAGAATCTAGGAGATTTCTTGGGAAAAGAAATGAAAGAGGCTAATCCTTCCGACCCAGCCGTTATTGTCGGATTTGAAACTGTTCCTGCAGTTGGAGAAAAGTTTCATGTCTATGCTTCATATGATGAAGCTAAGAGCAATGTGAAAGTCAGAGAATTGAAAACCGATATTGCTGAAGTTGATCCGAGCAAAAAATGTTTGAATTTAATAATTAAAGGAGATGCTCAGGGTTCGCTTGAAGGAATCGGAGAAGTTTTAAAAACATTGCCGCAAGAAAATGTTTGTGTGAGGGTCATTAAGTCAGAAGTGGGGGATATAACCGAAGCCGATGTTAGAATGGCCAAAAATAGCGAGGCAGTTATTATCGCCTTCAGAGTCAAGAAAGACAAGGTGGCCGAGATTACCGCCGAGAATAATAAGACTAGAGTGTACGATTTCAGTATTATCTATGAATTAGCTCAGAAGGTAAGGGAATTGATGGAGAGAAAGCTGATTAAAGCTAAAGAAAGGACGGACTTGGGAAAAGTTGAAGTGTTGGCTATCTTCAGGACAGAGAAGAATAGGCAGATTGTCGGAGGCAATGTTATTGATGGTGAAGTCCAGAAAGGAGCATCTTTAGAAATATTTAGAAATGGAGAAAAGGTAGGGCAAGGAAGAATAATTGAATTACAGTCTAATAAAAAAGATTTCGATGTGGTTAAGAAGGGAAGAGAGAGCGGCATCTTGTATCAAGGAAGCGAAAGGATAAAAGAGGGAGATGAATTAGTTGTGTACAAGGAAGAGTATATACAAGAAGAATTGTAATATGTTTAGAATAGAAAAGGTCAACAGTATAATACAGCAAGAATTAGGAACAATAATATTGAGGGAGATTGATATATTCCCTGGAACGCTTTTAACTATTACCAGAGTAGAGTGTTCGAACAACATGTTCCAATGCAAAGTGTACATATCGGTTATTCCTGAAGATAAGTTTGAAGAAGTCTTAGCTCTTCTCAATAGGCACATCTATGCCTTGCAGCAGTTTTTAAATAAGAAGATGCAAATGAGGCCAGTTCCGAAGATAGAGTTTTTTAAAGAAAAAAAAACAGCTGAAGCAGGAAGGATAGACGAGCTGCTGTTTAAGATAAAGAATGAGGATATTGAAAAAACTGAATAATCTTGTTATTGTTTCTTTGTGGCAGGGCGTGGTGGCCAAGCAGTAAGGCAAGAGTCTGCAAAACTCTCACACGCGGGTGCAATTCCCGCCCACGCCTCACGCATGCCTCGGTGATGAAATTGGCAAACATACAGCACTTAAAATGCTGCGGGTAAACACCCTTGTGGGTTCAAGTCCCACCCGAGGCACAGTAAAATCACAGTAAAATCAAGCTTTGCAAAATCCTTAATTTGCTCTAAACTAACCATGCGTGAGTCATTCATTGTTATTGCCATACATCAACCATGTTTGATTCACACGCTTTTGCAAGATGGGCATGGTTTCATGCTCATGTTGTATTGGACGAATCTCAAAGAAAAAGAGAGCTTGTATTTAATCTAATATAAAAAAACACATCGATTTCTCGATGTATTTTTATATCTCTAAAACTTCAATATAGGTTTCCTTTACCCCGAACTCTTGAGCTTCCTCTAGGGTAGGGAACCATATATCAATTTGGTAATTGCTTTTTCTTGAGTGCATCCTATCTTCTACCGTGAATACTTTGTTTCCGTATAATTCGGGCAATTTGATTGCTGTTCCGAAAGGCAACATATTATTGGCTACGATCCCATCCCTTACCGTTGATCCATTTGCGGTAATAAGGGGAGTATCGTCTGTCTGCCAAGGCGTAGAAGAGTATGCTGTAACGATAACCTTGATTTTTCGATACGTCTTTTGATCACTGCCCCCATCTCTGTCTTCCTTTTCTGAAAATAGCGCTAATGCGTTATTCTCCAAGGAATAACTCTTTTCTGACTCATAACTTTTAGCCAAGTTAGTATTATCCGCTTTGGCATCAATAGTTAGAACCAGGGCCGAGAAAGAGAAAACAATGGCCGCTAGAAGTACGATTGTCAAATTTTGCTTGTTAAGCATAATTAAAATCCCGCCTAACGGGAATAGGCATATCCTAACCTATAAAGGTCTTTTTGTCAACGATTTTGTCCACAGAATCTTTTCCTGATTGAGGGTTGATTTATGTGGTATTTTGAGGTAAAGAATATATAGAGGAATCGTTTTTGACAATTAAAAGCGGAACAATTAGAGAAATTGTTGCTAATGCAATGATTTCGGCAGGGACATTGTTGTTGATCGACCCTAAGAAGAAGAAAGGTCATAGCAGGACCGACTCCACCTTTCACTTCTTCGTGAGAGAAACATTCCAAAGTGGAGGAAGGATCTTTCTCAGGGGTAACCACATACCATCGAATAAGGCGATGGTATTAGATCAAGAGACGAAAGTCATCTTGAATTAGTTTTTGGCGCTCAGTGGTGGCGTCCTTTTTTTTGACTTGATAATCTTAAATCTTTGTGATATAAGAATGGTATGCAAAACGAAACATTACAAAAACTAACCGACAACGTTCAGATTCCCAGAAATGGCGAAATTGTGGACGGAAAGATTCTCGCTATCGAGAATTCTGCTATGTACTTGGACATCGGACCAAGAAAAACAGGAATTATCTATGGCTTAGAATATCAGAGCGCTAAAAACGTTCTAAAGAATATAAAGGTAGGGGACACTATCTCAGTTAAGGTTGTCACTCCTGAAAACGAAGAAGGGTTCGTTGAATTGTCATTGAGAGAAGCCGAAAAAGAATTGGCTTGGTCTACAATTAAAGAAAAGAAAGATCAGAACTTGGAATTCGGAGTAAAGATATCAAAGGTAAACAAGGGAGGATTGATTACCGAAGTCGCAGGTATTCCTGCTTTCTTGCCGACATCTCAATTGTCACCTGATAACTACCCCAGAGTGCCAGAAGGAGACAAGTCAAAGATATTAAGAAAACTGCAGACCTTTATCGGTCAAGAAATCAAGGTAAAGATTCTTGATTTTGATGAAAAGACAGGACAGGTTATTTTGACTGAAGAATCAAAAGAGAGCGAGTCATTACAGAAAGCTATTAAAACTATTAAAGTAGGGGATATTGTTGAAGGCCATGTTTCTGGAATCGTTAATTTCGGAGCTTTCATAAAATTCAACTTGCCCGACTCAAAAGCTGACGATCAGGCCTTGGAGGGATTGGTTCATATTTCTGAATTGGATTGGCAGCTGATTGAAGACCCGGCCCAGGTAGTTGAAGTTGGACAAGAGGTCAAAGCCCAGGTTATTGATATTTCTCAAGGCAGAGTTTCTTTATCTCTTAAGAGTTTAAAGAAAGATCCTTGGCAGAACTTGAACTACAAGACTAGCGATACTATCAAGGGAGTTATTGTTAGATTTAATCCTTTCGGGGCTTTTGTCCAGGTAGTTGATGGAAGCAAAGAAAACGACACTAAAATACAAGGACTTATCCACATTTCTGAATTCGGTTCAGAAGTTAAAATGAAAGAAAAGCTCGAATTAAACAAGGAATACGAATTCCAGATATTGAGCTTCCAGCCTCAAAGACATTGGATGTCTTTAAGAATAAAATAAAAAACATATGAAGAAGAGCCCTATCAAAGGTCTCATTAAGAATATCTTTTTGATTATTATAGTCTTTTCGATACTCGGAATTGTTTTTGGAATGTTCAATACTCCAGAAGAAACAGTTAATAAAATTTCTATCACTCAGCTAGCTCAGGACGTTAACGATGGAAAGGTAAAAGAAATCAAGATATTAAACAATGACATCTCTGTTGAATACAGCGATGGGAATAAGGCTGAGAGCAATAAGGAGACAGGGGACACCTTGAGCCAGTCTTTAATCAATTACGGAGCTACAACAGACAAGATTAAAAATGTCTCCTTTGTTTTTGAAGAACCCGATACTTCCTGGGATTGGATCGGGACATTCTTATTGATGGTTATCCTCCCCTTGCTTTTGATGGCAGTTTTCTTTTTCATGATTTTTAAGAATGCTAAATCAGGAGCAGCTCAGAGTTTTGACTTTACTAAAGCCAAGGCTACATTATTCGGAGCCGAAGGCCATCCTAAAGAAAAGATTACCTTTAAGGATGTCGCAGGATTGAAAGAAGAAAAACAAGAACTAGAAGAGATTGTTGATTTTTTAAAGAATCCCCAAAAGTATTTAAAAATGGGAGCTAGAATTCCTAAGGGAGTTTTATTGGTTGGTCCAGCCGGATGCGGAAAGACATTATTAGCCAGAGCAGTGGCAGGGGAAAGCAATGTTCCTTTCTTTTCTGTAGCTGGTTCTTCTTTTGTTGAAATGTTCGTGGGAGTCGGTTCAGGCAGAGTGAGAAGCTTATTCGCTGCCGCCAAGAAACAGCAACCTTGCTTGGTTTTTATCGATGAGCTAGACAGCATAGGAAAATCTAGAGGTCCGGCCATAACTGGAGGACACGAAGAAAGGGAACAGACCTTGAATCAATTGCTAACTGAGATGGATGGATTTGAAAAGAATGACAAGATTATTATTTTAGCTGCTACCAACAGGCCTGATGTTTTAGATCCTGCTTTGTTGAGGCCAGGCAGGTTTGATCGAAAAGTGGTTATCAATCTTCCCGACATTAAAGAGAGGGAAGAAATATTGCAAATACACTCAAGAGGAAAGCCTTTGTCTGCAAATATTAAATTAAGAGAAGTGGCAGAAAGGACTCCAGGATTTTCTGGAGCTGACCTAGAGAATGTTTTTAATGAGTCAGCTATTCTAGCGGCTAAGAAAGATGCCAAAGAAGTTGTTCAGCAGGATTTATTAGATTCGATTGAGAAAGTTTTACTCGGACCAGAGAGAAGGAGCCATATCATGACTGATAAGGAAAAAGAAATTACTGCCTATCACGAAGCTGGTCACGCTTTGATTGCAGCAAAGAGTTCTAGTGCCGAACCAGTTAGAAAGATTTCCATTATTTCTAGAGGAATGGCCGCTGGATATACTTTAAAAGTCCAGAAGGAAGAAAGAATGCTTCGAACCAAAAAAGAATTCGAAGCCGAGCTGTCTGTTTTATTAGGCGGGTATTGTTCTGAGAAGATGATATTCGGAGATATGACTACTGGAGCTTCCGACGATTTAAATAAATGCTCTCAATTAGCCAGAAGCATTGTTAAGAAATATGGCATGTCTTCTTTGGGGCCGATTGTTTTTGGAGATAGAGAAAGAGAGATCTTCTTGGATAGTGAAAGCGAAAGCAAGAATTATTCAGAGGGTGTTGCGGTAAAGATTGATGACGAGGTGGAAAGGATAATATTAAAAGCGCAGAAGGAAGCAGAGGTAATATTGAAAGATAATAAAGAATTGTTAGCCAAGATTGCCAAGACTTTAATTGAGAAGGAAACAATTGAAAGAGAGGAGTTTGAGGAGTTGATAGGGAAGTAAGATGTCTGGACTTTTAAAATGATGATGTTATAATGAACCAAAGAATAAACACAGATAAGATAATTCATAGGTTCAATTATGGCAAGAATTAAAGATAGAGAAAAGGCTTTATCTCTTAGAAAAGAAGGAATGAGTTATAGCCAAATAAAGAAAGAATTAGGACTTAGTAAAAGTACTCTGAGTTCTTGGCTTAGAAATTATCCTCTTTCTAAGGATAGGATTAGAGAGCTTAGAGATTGTAATGAATTTAGGATTGAAAAGTTTCGCGAGGCGATGAGAGAAAAGAGAGAGAAAAAACTTAAGGAAATTTATCAAGCTCAAAGAAAAATTCTTTTACCCTTAAAGACTCGCGAATTTTTTATGATGGGCTTAGGTCTTTATTGGGGAGAGGGAACAAAGTGTAGGCAAGACGGACTTTCTGTTTCCAACACAGACCCAGCTATTATCAAATTTTTTATTTGTTGGCTTAATAAAACATTAGGAGTACCAAAAGAAAAAATAAAGATTGCCTTACAGCTTTATTCGGATATGGATATAGATAAAGAAATGAAATTTTGGTCTAAAGAAACAAAAATACCATTATTGCAGTTTACTAAGCCATATGTTAAAAAGAATTCTAGCGAAAGGATAAATCATAAAGGTAGTTTTGGTCACGGAACATGTAATGCTAGAATAAACAATGTTTTTCTTGCTCAAAAGATTTTTATGAGCTTGAAAGTGATTTCTGATAAATATGGTAGAGTTTGAAATGCGCGTGTAGCTCAGTTGGTTAGAGCGACCGACTTATAATCGGTAGGTTCGATGGTTCGAGTCCATCCACGCGCACTATTTGGCGAGGATTTTTCAATCCTTGCTTTTTGTTTGGCTTTATTGTATTTTATGGCCAGACAGCGTTGCTGTTCTTTACAAGGAGTTGATCAAGTGAAAACTATACAGGAAAGATCTTTAGGCATTCTTCGGAGCGTCTCTGCCATAGTTACAGGCCACTTCGTTTTGGCCTCGCTGTTGCATGCAGAGACATACATCAACAAGGATGCCGTGTACATGTATCCAAGGAAGATATCCTTGCTTTGCAGGTACATTGCCGGTCATTTCGCTAAAGATGACATTGAAGTAATAGTTGCTCCCGCGACAGGAGGAGTAATTCTCTCTCAGTGGGTTGCCTATCATCTTTCAAAGATAACTAGGAAAGAAATCTTGGCCATATATGCTGAGAAAGATGAAGCTGGAGGATTCGTTATTAAGAGAGGGTATGAGAAAGCCATTAAAGGAAAAAGGATTCTGGTGGTTGAGGATATTCTTACCACCGGCGGATCGGTGAAGAAAGTCGTTGAGCTTGTTCGAGTTCATGGCGGGATCGTTGTTGGTCTGGGTACTCTCTGTAATAGGGGAGGCGTTACCTCGACTAATGTAGCAGATCTTCCCAAGTTCTTCGCTCTTATTGATATCGACGTTAAGACCTGGACAGAGGAGAAATGTCCTCTTTGCGCAAAAGGCGTCCGCGTCAATACCAATCTGGGAAAGGGCAAGGAGTATCTTGCAAAGAAGGGGAATTAATTCCCAAGAGAATTGCATGAGAAACTTTATGCAAATGCTTCGAAAGAAGCAAGAAGATAGAGCTTCATGAAAAAATCATCAAAGTTCTCGGGTAATATCCATTACCCATCTTTTTTTATATATTGCCAAGTTGTCTTTTTTCTGGTAGTTTATTTTTGTTGACTAAAAGCCTTAAATCGCCTAATATAAAAAGGAGCTCTTCCAATACAAAAGGGCGTATAGCTCAGTTGGTTAGAGCGTTACGTTGACATCGTAAAGGCCCCCTGTTCGAGTCAGGGT
>JBAQMJ010000003.1:0-1863 GCA_049302695.1 Minisyncoccales bacterium | reverse complement strand
TTTTGTATTAGAAAGCGGTCTTCATTTCATGCCGGTGTTGTATTGGACAAGGCTTAAAATAGAATAAAGTAACAAAAAAATAAATAATGGAAAACGGACAAAAACAAACAAAAACATACTATTTTTTCTTAGATGAAACGGGAGACCATGGATTAAGCTTTATTGATGAAAAATTTCCAATATTTCTTTTGGCTGATTGTCTGTTTGAAAAATCTTCATATGAAAAAATATCCATAGAAATAGAAAAATTTAAAAAAGAATTTTTTAAAACAAACGGCGTAATATTACATTCAAGAGATATAAGAAAGTGCGACGGATCATTTCAAATCCTTTTTGATTTAGATATAAAGAAAAGATTTTACGAAAAACTAAACGCTATCATATCAAAAGGAGAGTTTACTATAATCTCTGTTGCTATAGACAAGAAAAAACATATAGAAAAATACGGAAAACGCGCAGGAGATCCTTATTCAATCTGTCTTTCTTATATCTTAGAAAGACTCATATTCTGTACCGACAATGATAGTCCAAGCATGGTTATTATTACAATCGAAAAACGAGGAAAAAAAGAAGATAACCAATTATTAAGTCACTACAATAGTATTATTGATCAGGGAACGTATCATGTTTCTCCTCAACGATTCAAGCAGCGCATTAGTGATTTTATTATGAGATTCAAAAAAGATAATGATATCGGACTTCAAATCTCTGATTTATGTGCATATCCTCTCGCTAGACATGTTTTAAATACAGGAGAACCATATATTCCATTCAAGATTATTGAGAATAAATTAAGAAAAAGCAGAGAAGGGAAAGTAGATGGTTATGGATTAAAAATATTTCCGTAAAAGAAAAAAGTCCCCCAATGGGACCTTTTACCGACCGAGGACACCTCGATCCATTAATTTAATTATATTACTATTATTGATTTTGTCAAGATTTACCTCGCTAATTTACCTCGCTAAAACACATATTCCCATGGTTCATGGTTTACTATAAACTATCAACCATAAACCATACACCCAACATATTATTAACCGTTATCATTGTGTGTTTATTTATATTTGAAATACTAGTTTAAGTATAAAAAAATCGGCCAAGGCTATCCGCACATATACCGACTTTTCTTAATTTAATTATACTTTTTTATTTTATAATTGTCTAATTTTTTATTATTTAAAAAATATCCAAACTAATGGCTATTGCTTTATCAACATTTTCCATGGTTTTAGAATTTAATACCCCCAATCTTTTAATAATCCTTCTCTTGTCTATAGATCTGATTTGATTAAGAAGAACAACTGAATTTTCTGAAAGTCCGCCTTCAGGCGAATTAATTAAAACTTCAGTTGGATATATGCAATCATCAAAAGATGAACTAATGGCGGCGACTATAGTTACAGGACTATAATGATTGGCAATATTGTTTTGCAAAACAAGAGCGGGTCTGCTCTTGTTTATTTCTGAACCTATAACAGGATCAAAGTTAACAACATATACTTCTCCCCTTTTTACGATTAATTGTTTTTCTGCCATGATTGTTCTTCAATTAAAAACCAATCTTCTGCAACCGACAAATCTCTTGAAGAGCGCTTTATCGCTCCTTCGCGGAGTTGCTTATTTAGATTAGCTTTGCCGATTTCTTCGATATAAAAATGTACAGCCTTGTCCACGAAAGAACTTCTTTCTCCTTTTTCAGAAACACTATCAAGAAGTTTTATTGTTTTATCAGGAAGAGTCATGTTAACTCTCCTATATTTAACTGTTGTATTTTGATTTATCATGTCTTTATAATACACACTCATAATGTGTATGTCAAGCCGCTAATTCGTATAGTCGCTTTTTAAATTGTAGATGTATTAT
>JBAQMJ010000002.1:0-17700 GCA_049302695.1 Minisyncoccales bacterium | reverse complement strand
TCATGCCGCTCTCAATTATTTAACTCCGAATGAATACCTAAAGAGGATACAAAACAATGGGATACGAAGAAGAGAAATAATTAGTTTGCAAACCTAGGGTGTATCATATGTATCTGAACCTAGACAGTTTAATGCAAAAGAGGCCGAAACGGCCCCAAAAAATCGTTCAAACTACTGTATTTTCAAACTTTTGAGCATTTCTTGTCCATAATCAATCAATCCCCCTTGGACTTCGCTATCGTATACGAAAAAATCATAGTCTATTCCAAGCCTAACCGATAACAGTTTATGCTTTTCCGGTAAATATATTATTTTATAGTGCATTTCCCACGGACAAGTTGATTCTGTTCTTTGATTAGTCCAATCCTCACCAATTATTTTGACATTATAAATACCACCCCCCTCATCTTTTTTATCTCCGACAATACACGCTTCTCCGAAATTACTTTTAATGAACTTGGTCAATTCTTCTGAATTATTTATCTCGACCACATCAATCTTCCATCCTAAAAATGGCTTCCGCCCTCCCTCTTCTTTTATTAAGGCAAGGCTGTATTCTATTTTTTCGCATTTTTGCGAGTCTTCTTTCCAATCATAATAATATTCCGGAATGATATAAACCGAATTATTCTCCTTGTCTTCAAAAACCTTGACTGCAACAAAATCACCAGCATCGGCAGAGCATCTATTTAACAAACTTATCTCTTTAGGAATTTTAATTGAAAAACCCAGTCGCTCATTAATGTATTCTCTCCAATCAGATTGATCGATTTCTTTTTTGACATAACTAATAACTTGATTAACTTTTTCATCATTAGGTTTTTCAGATTCTTTATTTTCTTCAAAAATCAAAAACACAACAAGAATAATTGTTATAAAAAATATAAAGTATTTTAAACAATTTAATCTTTTATCCATTTGTTGACGATGTTGTTTATTTCTTTAAAATTTTCTACACTTTCTAAATTATGATCTCCATCTTTTATAATATGCATAATTTTCTCAGTTTTAATTTTATCAAAAAGCATTTTTTGATGTTCCAATGGAATAACTTCATCAATATCTCCTCCAATCATCAACACCGGACATTTTATATTTTGTGCTGTTTTTAATAAATCATGGTTTTTCCCATCTTCTATAAATCTATAGCTTGATTTTTTAATTACCCCCCGGATTACTACGACTATTCCAAGTTCTCATTCCTGTCTCTTTCCATTCTTCGAGTATTTCTTTTATATCGTTGGTTTGCTGAAAAAGTTCTCCAGAGACAACGGGACATAATAAAATTAAACTTTTAACATTTTTATTTTTAACAGCGTAGTTAGCGACACAATATCCTCCCAAACTGTGACCAACCAAAAAGAATGGTTCGAAATAAAATTTCTGCGACTTGGCCCAACTGATCACATCCTCCAAATCTTCAAAATATCCTGTCATTGTTCCGTCTTCCATTTTTCCATCACTCTCGCCAAGACTGTTGGTCGTATCAAAAGAAACCGTTGTAAAATTGTTTTCTTTGAATATTTTGCCAACTTCTAATAATAGTGGCTGTTCTTTGAATCCAAGGAACCCGTGCATCAAAAAAACTAAACTTCTTTGATTTTCAGATTCATTAATCGAAACAGCTATATTTAGCTCTTTCCTATTTTGAATAAAAAGATTACTCATTGATTCTACTGTTCGCAATTACTTTCGATATTTTTTTAATAATTTTTTCCTTTTCATCATCCCTATAATATCCCTCTATTTTTCCAATAAGCTTGCTGGATTTAAAAAATAACAATGCTGGCATTTTTGATAATTTATACTTCTTAAACATTTCATCTCCTCCTTTTATCTCCATCTTGCGGTATTTTATATCTGTTCCCTTAAACAAATTTTTAATTTGTATAGAATGTAATAAACACTTAATTGATTCATTGGTAAAAAGTTCTACAACGGTCAGTTTATTGGCTTTAAGAACGTGGACTTCAAAATCTTTTTCTGCTATGAAAAACGGCGTATAAAGCGGTTGAGCTCCATATCTTTCAACGAATAAATCGGCGACTCGGCGAGGATCGTCGTTTATTTCTTTCTTTATTTTATCGTATTTTTCTTTTGTCTTGGCAACTTCTATCGCTCCGACTTCACAAGCTTTTTTGCATTTTCCGCAGCTGATGCACTTTTTATTATTTACAACTATTCTTTTTTTCTTTTTGTTCCAAGAAAGAGTGCCAGTTGGACAAACAGCTATTCCATTGCACTCCTCGGCATTATCACAAATTTTAAAATTTATTAAAACCGACATATTTTATATCTTAAACAACAAGGAAGCCTTAAACTTCCTTGTTCAACTCCCTAATTCTTCTCTAACTATCTTCGCCACCAAATTTCCATCGGCCCTACCCTTAGTTTGCGGAGAAACTTCTTTCATCACTAATCCAATTCCTTTCATGTCTGTCGCTCCTGATTTAGTAACCGCATCTTTCACAATCTTTCGTATTTCATCTTCGGTTAATTCTTTAGGCATGTACTTCATTAAGATCTCCATCTCTAGCTTTTCGCTAGCAGCCAATTCTGGCCTTCCTCCTTGTTCGAATTGACTAATGCTGTCCCTTCTTTTTTTAACTTCTGAAGCTAAAACTTCTATCACTTCTTCATCGGTCAATTTTGCCCTCTCTTTCAATTGTTCTTCAGTTAACCCCGCTTCTTTCTCTACTATCTTCACTCTCTTCTCCATTTCTTTGTTAAAAATAGAAGAAGAAACCATTCTCAAGGTAGAGACGGTCGATTCGTTCTTTTCTTTTAGCGCAGAAATTAAATCTTTTTTAATTTCTTCAACTATCATATTATTTTTTAATTTTAATTCCCATTTTCTTAGCCTTCTCGTATACCTTCTTTTTTTCTACTTTGACCAAGGCTGCTCTCTTTTGCATGTTTTCGCTTTTAGTTCTGTCAACGAACCTTCTTTTCCTTGCCTCAATCAAAACTCCGCTTTTTTGAACGGCTTTAGTGAAACGATAGACTAAAGATTGAGAAGTTTCTCTCAATTGCTTCTGTATCTTCATACTATTTATCTTTTAATATATTCTTAACCTCTTTAATTATATCTTCTTGGCTAACTTCGACCTGTTTAGCTGTTTGCATATTTCTGACCAATATCATATTGTTCAATGCTTCTCTCTGTCCTAAAATCAGAACCACTTTAGCTCCCAAACGACTAGCTTTGCCTAATTGAGCTTTCAAAGCATCTTTGCCAAATGCCTCGCCCACCTTGATTCCTGCCTTACGCAAGTCCTCTAAAATAGGTAGACTCTTCTTTTTGGCCAATGGTCCGATTTGAGCGAAGAATATTTCTGGAACAGGAGGGAAATTGACCTTAGCCTTAATTTCCTTCATCTCCGCAACTATTCTTTCAACTCCGGCAGCAGCCCCACAAGCGGGTGTTTCTCCCCCTCCGAGCATCTTTGACAAGTTATCATATCTTCCGCCTCCTGCCAAGGCATCTCCAGTATTTTCCCCTTCACGATTAGAAACAATCTCAAAAACAGTTCTGGTATAATAATCGAGCCCGCGAACCAATCTGCTGTCTAAACAATAAGGGACTTTCAGCTCATCTAAGTATTCTAAAACATCTTTTAAGTGCTTTTTGCAGTCTTCACAGAGATAATCGACGCTTTGAGGAGCCTGCGATAATGTTTCCTGGCACTTTTCATTCTTGCAGTCCAAAACTCTCAAGGGATTAACTTTCATTCTTCTCTGACAATCACCGCACAAGGTTGATTTCTTTTCTCTTAAATATTTAACCAAGGCTTTCCTGTATAAGGGACGGCAATTATCTTCTCCGATTGAATTAATCCTGACCATTAGATTCTTTAATCCTAAGTCGTGAAGAATGCTGTACATAACTAGAATAGCCTGGACATCGACAATCGGATCTTTCTCTCCAATAATTTCAATTCCTAATTGATTGAATTGCCTATATCTTCCAGCTTGAGGTTTTTCATATCTAAAGAATGGTCCGTAGTACCAAAGACGAACTGGTTGAGGTAGAGAAAAGAACCCATGTTCAATATATGATCTCATTACCGAGGCAGTTCCCTCTGGACGCAAAACCAAAAAATCCTTTCCTTTGGTTCTCAAGGTAAACATTTCTTTTTCAACAATATCAGTGCTTTCTCCAATACTTTTAACAAAAAGATTGGCATCTTCCAAGATGGGAGTGTCTATTTTTTCAAAATCATAGAAAGAAGAAACCTTTTTCAAGACTTCTTGAATTCTTTCATAATACACTTGATCTTGAGGCAAGATATCGTGCATCCCTGTTACTGTTTGAAACTTTGGTTTACTCATATGTTTTAATTTGTTGAATTTACAGAATTCATTGTATTAAGCAATACTTCAAAAAGAGAAATTCTCAAGAGAACCTTTCCTGTCATGTTCTCAAGAGGCAGGACTCCCCATCTTCTTGAATCAGAAGAGTAGTTCCTATTGTCTCCCATGACGAAATATTCATTGCTCTTTAGGGTTATAGGGCTGTAGGTAAGCATGGTCTTCCAAGCTTCCCTGGTTTCTTCAGTGATATACAAATCTTCATCGATCTTTTGCTTTTCTCCATCGGTTTTAGTCACATATACTTCTCCATCCACCAATTCAATAATTTCACCGGGCAAAGCGATTATTCTTTTAATGTATCTATATGAAGGATTCAAAGGGTACTTGAAAACAACCACCTCTCCTCTTTGTGGTTCTCTTAGTCTGTATGAAAGTTCGTCAATAATCAAATAATCACCCGAATGATAATTGGGCTCCATTGAATCTCCCTTAACCACAAAAGGCTGAAATAGGAACATTCTCACGGGAACGACTATTGCCAGAGCGATTAAGAGTATTTTTAACGAATCTAAAAGGAAAATGCCAAATTCTTTTAATTCCATATCAATATATTACACCAACTTGACTTTAAGCGCAAATCTTATATAGAAAAACCACCTAATAAAAAAATAAGGTGGCTATTGTTTTTTGAACCTACCTCTGTATCTCCAGAAAGGAACAATGATTTCAAAACAAGCTCCTTCGCCGAACGTTCCGGTTTCTTCAATGTCTCCTCTAGACATTCTCACGAGCTCTCTCCCTAAAAATAGACCTAGTCCGGTATTACTCCCGAATCCACGGGTAAAAATCTTACTCTTATTCCCAGGAACAATCCCGACTCCATTGTCTTTATAGACAAATAGAACCCTCTCATCTTCCTTGATAAAAGAAAAATTAATTTTGGTTACTCTTTGCCCATGCCTATGGCTATTATCGAGCAATATTTCGAACACGGTTTTAAGCATGGAAAGATTGACAAAAATTTCTATATTCTCAGGAATTTCATTGAAAATTTCAAAACCGTAATCGTTGGGCAATATTGGAATAACCTCTTTTAATAGATACCATTCATTTTCCGAACCAACTTGATGGAAAATTTTAGATTCATTCCTTAGTCTTGTACTTTTATTGATGATACTGTTCATCTTGTCGCACATCGCTTTTATCGACTTTTGATCATTTAAACTGTTCTCTATTAATCCGATATAATTAACGAGAGCCGAGTCAATGTTTCTCCAGTCGTGCAGAGTGGTACTGTTCAATAGTTGCATCTTTTCAAGAACATTAACCGGGAAGTCGACAGACTTCTTTTTAGCGGCAGCAGCCTTGCTTACATACACTAATTCATCCAAAGAATCTTCATTTCCCTTTGGAACATAGTAAAAGATTTCATTCTTAACTGCTTCGCTCACCGACATTTCTTTAATTTTTCCGGTAAAGAGAATAAAAGGGACGTTCTTTGATGGACCAGATCTTAAAATTCCAAGAAGTTCAATTCCATTCATTTCAGGCATTTGATAGTCGCAAATAATTACATCGAATTTATTTGTTTTAGCAACCTCAACAGCTTCTTTTGGGCTTGAAACTGTCACAAGAACAAACTCTTTAGTGCTGTCAAAAAAATCCTTTGTAACATCTGCTACGAGTTCATCATCCTCAACATGCATAACCTGGATTAAGTCAATCATTGTAAATCCTACTCCTTTGTAGGCTCATTATATGTTAATGAGCTAACTCCCACTCTACTCAATAAAAAAGTATTGTCAATGAAAGAAAATAGCCATATAATAGAAATATGAAATTAATTGTTGGATTGGGCAACTATGGCCCTGAATATGAAAAAACCAGACATAACTATGGCTTCATGGTTATTGATGAAATAGCTAAGGAATACAATTTCCCCGCTTTTAAGTTATCAAAAGAACATCAAGCTTTAATTTCTATGGAAAAGGACATCATCTTAGCCAAGCCTCAGACATATATGAACCTTTCTGGCCAAGCAGTTAAAAGCATCGCCTCGTACTACAAGATAGAACCAAAGAATATTTTAATCATTCACGATGATTCAGAAACTGATTTAGGAGAAATAAAAATAGTTGAAGGCAGAAGCGCTGCTGGGCACAATGGAGTCAGATCAATAATAGATGAATTAAAGACTAATAAATTCAAAAGATTGAAAATGGGCATTGAATCAGAAGATCCTTCTTTTAAAAACAAAGAGTTGGGAGACGCTGTATTGAGAGACTTCAGCAAAGAAGAAAAGCCTGTAGTCGAAGAAACTATTAAAAAAGCTGTTGAAATGGTATGGAAGGAATAATTTCTTTTGAAGACAAGAAATATCCGAAGTCATTGAGAGAAATTAAAAATCCTCCGAAAAATATTTATTACAATGGAAAAATAATTTGGAACCAGCCTTGTTTAGCTGTTATCGGCTCAAGAAATTGTTCAATAGAAAGCAAAAAACTTGCTATAAAAATAATTAATGGCTTGCCTTCGCAAATTGTTATCGTTTCCGGGTTAGCTAAAGGCATTGATGCTATCGCCCATGCTAGTGCTCTAAAAAGCAACAAAAGGACTATTGCCGTCCTCCCTTCAGGTATAGAAAGAATCTATCCTAAAGAAAATGAAAATCTTGCTAGGAAAATAATTGAAAAAGAAGGGCTCTTGATTTCTGAATACCCAAGCAAAACCAGACCGACTAAATTCTCCTTTGTCCAAAGAAATAGAATTACCGCCGGGCTTTCTTTAGCTGTTTTAGTTGTTGAAGCACAAATGAAATCGGGAACGATGCACACTGTCAACTTTGCTAGAGAACAAGAAAAAACAATTTACGCTGTTCCCGGTTCAGAGGGCTGCGATTATTTAATTTTAAACGGAGCAATTCCAGTTTTAAAATCAGACGATATTTGCCTTTAGTTTTTAAAAATGATATGAAAGAAGCATGAAATCATTAGTCATTGTTGAGAGTCCGACAAAAGCAAATACTATTAAAAAATTCTTAGGCGCTGATACGAGCGTTCTTTCTTCATATGGCCATATCAGGGATTTACCTAAAAGCACATTTGGAATAGATCCAGAAAAAGACTTTGAGATAAAATACATTATTCCAACAAAAGCCAAGAAAAATGTAAACCTGCTAAAAAAAGAGGTTGAAAAAGCTGATATCGTATATGTCGCTACCGACCCTGATCGAGAAGGAGAAGCAATTGCTTGGCATCTCATTCAAGTTCTTGATTTAAAAAAAGAACGATATAAGAGAATTTCTTTCCATGAAATTACCAAATCAGCCATTGAAGACGCTCTAAAGAATCCTACCGAACTCAATCAAGACGTCGTTGATGCTCAGCAAGCAAGAAGAGCTCTTGACCGAATCGTTGGATACAAGCTATCCCCTTTCCTTTGGAAAAAAGTAATGAGAGGATTGTCAGCTGGAAGAGTTCAATCAGTTGCGGTAAGATTGATTGTTGATCGAGAGAATGAAATCAAAAACTTTAAACCAGAAGAATACTGGAGTATTTTAGCCATTCTCGAAAAAGATTCAAAAGAACAGTTTGAAGCTCTTCTAACTAAAAAAGATAAAAAGTCTATTTCCAAAATGGGAATTAAAACCAAAGAAGAAGGAGAAAAGATAAAAGAAGACCTAGAAAAAGCTAAATATCAAATATTTTCAATTGAAAAAAAAGAGGTGAAAAGATCTCCTTCCGCTCCATTCACCACCTCATCATTACAGCAGGAAGCATCAAAGAAATTAAGATACCCTGCCAAGATGACCATGTCTATTGCTCAAACCTTGTATGAAAAAGGTCTTATCACCTATCACCGAACTGACTCTTTAAATCTTTCCGATCAAGCTATTGCTGCCGCCAGCAGCTATATCACTGATAAATTCGGAAAAAACTACCACCAGGTAAGAAAATTCAAAACTAAAGGCAGGGCTCAAGAGGCCCATGAAGCTATTAGGCCAACTACCGTTGAAAAAGAACCTGATAGTTTAAAAATAGAAGATAAGTATAAAAAGCTATACAAACTAATCTGGACTAAATTTATCGCTTCTCAAATGACAGAAGCTATCTTTGATTCAATTAAAGTTGAGATAGAAACGGATAATAATTATACATTACAAAGCAATGGTTCGACTTTGAAATTCGACGGATTCTTAAAAGTATACCCGATGAAGTTCGAAGAAAAAACTCTTCCCAACTTAACAGAACAAGAAAAAGTCAATTTGATTGAGATAAAACCCGAGCAACACTTTACCCAGCCCCCAGCCAGATACACCGAAGCCAGTCTAATTAAAGAATTAGAAGAAAATGAAATTGGCAGACCTTCAACCTATGCTCCGATTATTTCAACTATTCAGGCTAGAAACTATGTTGAAAAAAACAAAGAAAGAAGATTCCAGCCAACAGAAATAGGAACTAATGTTAATGACATTCTAGTAGAACACTTCCCTGAAATAGTTGACATCAAGTTCACTGCTAATATGGAAAAAGAGCTAGACGAAATAGCTGAAGGAAACGAAAACTGGAAAACCATTTTAAAAGACTTCTATGTTCCCTTTAGTGAAAACTTGGAAAGGAAAGATAGAGAAGTTCAAAAGAAAAAGCAGGAAGATATTCCAACTGATGAAAAATGCCCCAAATGTGGAAAACCAATGGTGATAAAAACAGGAAGGTTCGGAAAATTCTTAGCTTGTACTGGATTCCCTGAATGCAAGAGCACTAAAACAATAGAAGACAAGAATACAAAAACTGGAATAATCTGTCCAGCTTGCGACCAAGGAGAAATAGTCCAAAAGAAATCTAAAAAAGGAAGGATCTTCTATAGCTGCACAAAATGGCCAGACTGCACCTATGCTCTCTGGGATAAGCCAACCGGAGAAAAATGTCCGACCTGTGGAGCTTTAATGGTAGAAAAAGGAAAGAAAACAAAGTGTTCAAACAAAAACTGCAAATAATTATTATCTTGCAGTTTTTTATTTAATATATTCTAAAAATTAACTTCTTAATTTTTTAAGCCATTCATTCATTTCTTCTTCTGACTTAAAATTAACAATCACTTGAATATTGTCTTTCTTTTTTTCAATCTTAATGTTGTCTGAATTCAATATCTGCCTAACTTTCCTTTCTAAGAATTCTGAAACCATTTGAGGAATCTTTTTAACAAGACTCTTTTTAGGTCCAGCTCCAGCGTTTCTTTCCTTGACTCTTCTTTCTGTCTCTCTAACTGAATAACCATTAGCGATAACTTCTTCTAATAATTCTTTGATTATTTTGCTATCACTGCATCCCAATAAGGCTCTTGCATGACCCTCGGAAACAGTTCCTTCTTTTAAAGCTTTTTTAACTTCGTGGGGCAATGATAATATTCTTAAACTGTTAGCAATTGCCTCTCTGCTTGTTCCAGCAATCTTGGCAATTTCTTTTTCTAATAAGCCGAACTCGACTCTTAGCCTATCAAAAGCTTCTGCTTTATCAATCGGATTCAAATTTCTTCTCTGAACGTTTTCAATTAAAGCAATTTCCAGCTTCTCTCTATTTGATTGTTCGCGAATGATAACTGGAACCTGTTTCAAGCCAATTCTCTGAGCTGCCCTCCATCTTCTCTCTCCAGCAACAATCTGATATTCATATGAAATACCTCTCTCTGTCTTCTTTTCAAGCTTATTAACTATGATTGGCTGAAGAATGCCATACTTTTTAATTGATTCGCTTAAAGAATCTAAAGCGGCCTCATCAAACTCATGCCTGGGTTGATAGGGGTTGGGCTTTATTTTCTCTATTTCTATCCAAAAAATGAAATCCTTACGGGTTTTGTCTTCTGGTATTGATGTATCCTTTTTTGGTATTAATGATTCAATTCCTTTTCCGATCATATTGTATTATTTAACCTTTTGCTATTATTTCACGAGCCAACTCTCTAAAAGCATGAACAGCGCGAGAGTTGGGAGAATGCCTTAATATTGTTTTTCCAGTCACTGGAGATTCTGATAAAGCAACCACTCGAGGAATGACTGTATCAAAAACATATCCTGGAAACGTTCTTCTTAAATCCTTGGCTATCTTCTGGCTGACTACGTTCTTCCTATTATACATCGTCATTACTGCTCCCAAGATTTTAATATTCATTTCTAGATTCTCATTGATCAATTTAACATTGTGCAATAATTGTCCTAATCCTTCCAAGGCTAAATATTCGCATTGAACTGGAATTAAAACTTCATCGGCAGCAATCAAAGCATTTAGTGTTAATAATCCTAAGCTAGGAGGACAATCGATCAAAATAAAATCGTATTGATCTTTGACACTGTCCAAAACTTCCTTTAATTTAAACTCTCTTTTTTCCATATTAACCAATTCGATATTAGCTCCAGCTAAATTATACGAAGTGGGCATGATATCAAATGCTAAAAAAGGGGTTTTTTTAATAATATCCCTTGGATCAACCTGGCCTAAAATAGCTTCATAGACTGAAGCTGACAATTCTCTCGGCTTTATTCCCATAGAAAAAGAAGCATTAGCTTGAGGGTCGATATCAACCAAAAGAACTTTCTTTCCATAAGCCGTCAAAAAGACGGGCAAATTCACAGCGATGGCTGTTTTTCCCACTCCTCCTTTTTGATTAGCTATAGCAATTACTCTGCTCATTAAATCAATTTTACCATAAGCACTTTAAATTTACAAACAATAAATAATATGCTAAATAATATGTATTGCCGAAGTGGCGGAACTGGCAGACGCGTAGCACTCAAAATGCTATGGGGGCAACCCCGTGAGAGTTCAAGTCTCTCCTTCGGCACACATCAATGCCTTTTATATTATCAGCCGAAGTGGCGGAACTGGCAGACGCGTAGCGTTCAGAACGCTATAGAAGCAATTCTGTGTGGGTTCAAATCCCACCTTCGGCACATCTTACTTGTAAAAAGCACAAGCTAAATAAGCAACCGTTAGAATAATCATCGATCCATAGAAAGAAATCAATTTATCCGCAAGCATGATTTGCGGTCTTGAAGGAACCTTGTCTTTGAATCTTCCCTTAGCATTCATATCAAAAAGATATTCATCTGTATTGATTCTATTAGTGATATCCCACTGATATAATTTTTTATACATACTCATTTGCTGCTGATAATAGGCATCTAAAAACCAAAAAGATAATAAGGGAATAAAAGCAACTAAGACCTGAAGTTTTTCTCCCTGCAAAATTAAAGTAGCGACAATCAAAGTAACCGTCCACCCTTTTATCATAAAAGAATCGGTTGACTTTCTTTTTATTATACTTTGGATAATTGATGCTTCTTTAGATAAAACCTCTAATCGCTGCTGTTTAGTCATTTTGTCCATGCTTATATGTTTATTTTATATATAATAACTTTTTTAATTCAGCTGGTCAAACTGTTGACAAAACAAATCAAGCACCTTATATTAAGACCACAACAAGACATGGAGGTTTGTTGATGAAAAAGTTAAAGTATGTCACGTTAATGAGGCATAGTCTCAAAGGCACCGACGGTGCCTTGACTGAAGAAGGAAAATTGCTGGCAAGGAAATTCGGCAACAACTTAAAAAAACGATATCCCTCAGTCGACCTGCTGATTTCTTCTCCGGAAGAAAGAGCTCGTCAGACAGGCGATATTGTAACCTGCCATTCTTGCCCAGCGATGATTGCTGACGAAGTCGGCATCCCGCGAAAGTATTCAAAGGAGATTATCAAGTATTTCTCCTTGCTTGGCAATGTCCCCCTGGTTAAATATTTCACCGTAGATAATGCCAAGCAAATACTCTCCGACTACGGAAAGAACGGATGGAGTTTGCCACGAAGTGCCCTTACCGAAAGAAGCCACGTTCTTGTAGTCGGTCATGAGGTGCTTATCCCCGCCATTGGCGCCGCAGCAACCAAAAATGGCCTGCTAGCCATGAACACTGCCCTCGAACAATGCGAGGGATTAATTCTCACAATCGATGGGAATAAGGTAGTTTCAACAAAACTATTAAAAAACCTCTAATTCCCCAATTCCCGCAAACAGAAAATCTGTTCCTGCGGGTTATTTTTTACACAAAATTAGATATCTTTTTCAACTTTTTCTCCAGGCAAAGTAGTTTTATTAGAGCTGATCTTTCTGCCTGGATAAATAATGGTATGGATTCCTGTTTTAACATTGTCACCCATCACAGTCCCCAATTTAATCCTTTTTGTATCGATTAACTCGCCTCTAACCATGGCCTTAATGCTTTGCTTGTCATGTCTAAAGTTAGCAGTAATAGTTCCTGCTCCAAAATTACAATTCTCTCCAATGATTGAATCGCCGATATAGGCTAAATGGCTGGCAAAAGTTCCCTTTCCAATTAAAGAATTCTTAACCTCAACTGCTTGTCCAATTCTGCAACCATCCTCAATAACAGTTCCTGGCCTTAAGAAACAATTGGGGCCGATTAAGCAATTCTTGCCGATATAAACAGGCCCTTCTATATATACTCCGCTCTTTATCAAAGTTCCCTCTTTAACAATCACGTCCCCTTTCAAAATAGCTCCTTTTTCTATTTTTCCCTTCTTTTCTTTTTTTTGTTTTTTAAACAAATAGGGAACTGCATTAAAAATATCCCAAGGATATGAAGTGGGGACCCAGAAAGAAGCTTCGCAAATGTGCAATCTTTTATCTTGGATGAACTTTCTGATATAGTCGGTAAATTCATATTCTCCTCGAGTTGACTTTTTAATTTTGTAATCAAAAATATCTTTAGGCAAACAATAAAGCGCTGCGTTAACTAATTTTGATGGAGGATTGCTCGGCTTTTCAATAATATTCTTAGCATAGCCTTCTTCTTCATCAATCACTCCAAAACAGGAAGGATTTTCATGCTCCTTGACCAAAATTGAAGGAAACTTATCAATCGCCTTCACAATGTCTTCGTGGGTATAAAAATCGTCTCCGTTTAATAATAGAAATTTGTCTTTCAATAAAGGATAAGACAATAGAGCGGCTGAACCAGTTCCTTCAATCTTATCCTCAAGATAAATAATTTTAATTGAACCGTACTTCTTTCCTATTTTTTCCATTATCATCTCCTTCTTGTATCCGACAATGATAATAACTTCTTTAACCAAGCCCTCTAATTCATCTAAATTATATTCTAAAATGCTCTTTCCGAATAAACTGAAAAGGGGTTTCGGTTTAGTCTCCGAAAGAGGTAAAAATCTCGTTCCATTTCCTGCTGCGAGTATGACTGCTTGCATGTTATAAGCTTAATAATATTTTAGCTATTTTCTCTGTGTCGTGATTGATTCCTTCTCCTCCCAGCAAATCCGCTCCGATATATTTCTTATTCTTAGGCAAATGATCAAACTTGACCATTTCTATAAATTGCGGCTTTTCTTTTCTGTATGAATCTAGTTTTTCTCTAGAAGGAATGTTTGTATTGAAGATAACATAATCAAGCGGGCATTTCAAACAACTCTCTATCTGCCAAACAAAATCATCAACCTTGTAGCCATTCGATTCCCCATCCTTAGTCATTAAATTGCAAACATATACTTTCTTAGCTTTACTAGCTTTAATTGCCTCCGAAGTTCCGTCGACTAATAAAACCTGCATCAAAGAAGAGAAAATGTCTCCTGGTCCAATTACAACCATATCCGCCCTTCCTATTCTTTTGACCGTTTGCGGACAAGCTTTGACTGCCGGCCTCAAGAATAATTTGGTAATCTTTAATTTAGTGTCATGCTTAGGAACATCGATATCTGACTCTCCGACAACCTCTTGTCCGTTCTCTAAAACGGCTACCAAATCGGCCTTGTGAACTGTGGAAGGCAAGATGCGATGGTTTGCAATAAGCATACTGTTGATCTTTTCAAATAAAGATCGGTAACCTCCTTTTTCTAAAGCCATTGCCACAAAAGCGATATTCCATAAATTGTGTTCATGCAAATCTCCATCAGTAAATCGATAATCCATTAAAGACTTATCTTCTTCTGATAGATTGCATAATGCTAGAAATGCCCTCCTTACATCTCCAGGAGAAATAACATCATAATCTTTTCTGAGCCTTCCTGAAGAACCGCCCGAATCCAAAACAGCTGAGACAACAGTCAGTTCAGTATTCTTGTATTTCAAGCCAGGAAGAACAGCCTTAGGCATAGCATTTCCTCCTCCAATACAAACTATCTTCTTTTTTATAAATGGATTTTTAAACATTTTTCCAAATCTATTTTCTTATCCTTCAAAATATGCTTGTTCGATTCTTCTTCAAAAAGAGCTCTGTCTTTCTTGTATAAAATCCCCAAAGGAATCTTCCCCTCTCCATTATAATTCCATTCTTTAATTAAAGTCATTGCCTTCTCTCTTGATTCTAACTCAGGATTAACAGCCTCATAAACTTTCTCATTGTAAAACTGGATATTATTAAAGAAGGAAACGCAAGGCTGCATAACCTCGACAAAAGAAAATCCTTTATGATTGACCGCCTCAAGAATCAAGTTCTTTAGATGTTCAATCTTTGACGAAAAACCTCTGGCAATAAAGGAAGAGTTGGCTGCTAGCATTAATTCTAAGGGATTAATTGGCTCTTCAATCGATCCTTCTGGGGTTGATTTACCCTTCAATCCTTTTGGAGAGACAGCGGTAAATTGGCCTGTAGTCAAAGCAAACAGTCGATTATTGTGCATAATCACATTAATATCTGAATTCCTCTTGGCGGCATGAATTAAATGGGAGATACCCTCATCTAAAGCCGCTCCATCCCCTAAAAATACCAATATCTTTAAATTAGGATTAGCCATTTTAATTCCCATAGCTGTGGCAATCGATCGTCCATGCAGAGAATAGAAACTATTAATATTTAAATAGTCTGCTATTTTTGAATTGCAACCGATATCAGAAACGACAACGATATTTTCTTTCGGTGTTCCCTTGGCAATCAAATCATTGATCGCCAATTTAACCGCCTGAAGAATGCCGAAATTACCGCAACCAGGACACCACGTATTTATAGAATTTGTTTCTAAGTTTTCCATATTAAATACTTTTTAATTTCTTTTCCAATTCGTCTGCAGTAAAAGGACGCATATCATATTTGAGAATTCTTTTATCAACTTTGATCCCATGGCAACCAAGAACTTTTTCCATCTGCCCCATTGCACTGCATTCAACTGATATTAATTTATCAACTCCTTTCATTGCCCTATCAAACTGTTTCTTGGGAAACGGCTGAATAAATAAAGGCTGGATAAATTTCAATCCTAATCTTTCAGCCGCCTCTAGAACTGGCCCTTTAGTTGAGCCCCAAGCTACGACAGCTTTTTTAGAATTCTTATTGCCATAAACCTTAACAGCTTCTAAAGTATCAACTTCCTTTTCCATCTCTTTAAACTTTCTCAATCTTTTCTCCTGCATTAAAATAATTGTTTCCGTATCTTCAACTGAGATGCCGTCTTCATCGTGTTCATAGCTAGTAGCTTTAACAACTGCTTTGTCTCCAGGAAAAGCTAAAGGAGAAATTCCGTCTTTTGAATTAGCATATCTTGAATACTCGCCCTTGCCATTCCATAGAACAGGCTTTTCTATTTCAATCTTGTCTAAAACCTTTTTATCGAATTCAAAAGTGCTTTCCGACAATTCCTTATCAACTAACAATATTGCTGGAGTCTGGTACTTCCAAGCTAAATTCATTAATTTACCAGACCAATAACAAGATTCATTGGCATCGCCAGGAGCGACTACAAATCTGACAAAATCTCCGTGTCCAGAATTAAGGGTAAAAAGCAAATCAGACTGGCTTCCATAGGTTGGAACTCCGGTAGCCGGACCGGATCGCTGGCTATTAACAATTAAAACAGGCGTTTCGGCTTGAGCAGCCAAAGATATTCCCTCAGTCATTAAAGCAAAGCCTCCTCCTGAGGTTGCAACCATAGAACGCTTTCCAGCATATGATGAACCGATAGCTGAATTGATTACCGCTATCTCATTTTCCAATTGAGCAACAACTATATTAAAATCTTCTGCATGCTCGGCTAAATAATGAAGAATACTAGTGGCTGGGGTCATGGGATAGGCATAGTAAATATTTAATCCAGCCTTTACCGCTCCCAAAGCTATTGCTTCATTTCCAGTTAAAAGAGGATCGGGTTCTTCTTTCAACTTTTCTATCTTTAAAATATTACTTGCTTCTTCATATGCTCTCTTGGCTATTTCTAAATTCTTTTCAATGCCCTTGCCTAATTCTTTCCTTAAAACATCTTCTAAAACTTTCCACTCTATTCCTACCGCCTTGCTAAATCCTGCAATCAAAGCGGTATTACTCATAACAGGAATACCTCCCAATTCTTTAGTAATAGTCTCAGAAGCTATTCCAACCCCTCCATCTCTTTTAATTTTATCGCCGTTAAAGACAACTAAAGCTTTCTTATTTAATAACTTTTCATGTTTTTCAATCGTGTTTGAATCCAAAGCTAAAAGAAAATCAGCCTTCTCTTTTATCGAAGCACGCTTTTCTTCAGAAACCCTGATTACTGAAAAATTGTGTCCGCCCTTAATTAAAGATTGATAGTCTTCACAGATAAAAACATTATAGCCGAGATTATTAAAAAGCTTGGCAATAATTAGGCCTGCCTTTCTTGATCCTTGTCCAGCAGCTCCTCCGATTACGATTGAGTAGTCTTTCTTGTTTTCCATGCTTATATTTTAACACAAATTATTCTACTGTCACACTCTTAGCTAAATTCTTAGGCTTATCAATATCCCTCTCTAAAGAATCGGCAAAATAATAGGCAAATAGATGAAGGGGAATTACTGACAATATTGGCGTTAACATTTCTAAAGTCTTGGGAATGTATATTACATCGTCAACTATCTTCTTAATTTCTTCATTTCCCTTAGTTGCAATAGCAATAACCGGTCCTTTTCTCGCCTTTATCTCTTCAATATTGGCAATCATCTTTTCGTAAACTGAATCGGATGGACAAATAGCAATAGTCGGACAATTCTCATCAACCAAAGCCAAAGGTCCATGCTTCAATTCTCCCCCGGCTACACCTTCAGCATGAACATATGAAACCTCTTTCAATTTCAAAGCTCCTTCTAATGCAATTGGATAATTGTATTTCCTTCCAATAAACCAAAAGTCTCTGTACTTTTTGTATTTCTCAGCAATCTTTTTAATTTCTTCTTTTTGTTCCAAAACTTCTTTAGCTAGTTCAGGAATATTCATTAATTCAGAAACAATTCTCTTGCCCATAACTAAAGCCATATCTCTTTGTCTCCCTAGATAAACGGTAATCATAGCTAAAGTAGTCAGCTGGCCCAAGAAAGCCTTAGTTGAAGCAACGGCTATTTCTGGACCAGAACGAGTATAG
>JBAQMJ010000001.1:0-6272 GCA_049302695.1 Minisyncoccales bacterium | reverse complement strand
CCCTCATCCTTTCCAATCCTAGCCAATTCTTCAATAAACAATTTTAAAACTTGAGACTTGATTCCAATATCCAAACTTAATATTGTCGGACCATGCTGGATCAATAAATAAGTCCCTCTTCTTGCTTTTATTTTAACTGCTAATGCGACTCCTTGCAAGCCCTGGCCATCCGCTATCGCCAATCGCCAAATTTTAAATCCTCGAGCGATTTGAAACTCGCCCCAATTCCATGAATTCAAGAAACTTTTTTCTGGGCATCTTTCAAGAAATTGCTCCCACTCATTCTTTTCAGTGATTTCTCTTATTGTCATTACTTTATTATATTCCAAAAATAGAAAAAAGCAAAATTAAGTATAAAAAAGAGGGAGTTATCCAAGTTATGTTAATATTTCATCAACCTGGACAAGCTCCCATCGCCCCATCTTTTTTACAAAATGGAGATCATAGAAATGACCTTTCTTTATTTGCTGGACAGTCTCCCAGTCGGCGTAGGAACTGATTCCGTACATTTTTGCATCTGACAAGGTCACCCATTCTTCATCGTCGATAAAAAAGAGAAATGCTGCCGAACGAACATGGGACTGGTACTCAAAGCGAACATCTGTGATGTTGCCCGAGACAGTAATCATCTGCCCTTCTTTTGCCTTATCATCGAACACTACGGCAGAAGCTCCGCCAATCATTACGCCGATTAAAACCAGCGCAATTAAAAGAACTACTTTTTTTTGATTCATTAATACCTCCTTCTGTAGATACAGAAGCTGATAACAATATATAGTCAAAAGAATTCCATGTCAATCTTTGACTATCGCCTCTTCATTATACCAATTGCTTGGATTCCAAAGCATATATCCTGAATAATCTTCGCCTAGAATCTCTTTAACTGCTTTAATTTGAAGATATACTTTTGAAGTATCATATTCGGCTCCCAAATTAAAATCTTGAAGCCACGGCCTTAATTTAGAATTATAACCTTCCAAACGAACCTTCGCTTTTGCCATTGAATAAGCAACCACTTCGAATGGATAGTCAGCTGGATTTTCAAAACCGATAAAGCCTGAGGCGTAGTGGGAGGGATAAACCATCGGACAAACAAAATCAAAATACTCATAGGCGTCTTCCAGAACCTGTCCGATTCCCAAATCATCTTTATTAACCGTAGTCAATCCAAACAAATCAACCGAAATATTATCATCAGGAATGCTCTGCCTTAAATATGCAAAAAAGCTTTTGATTACTTCCCTTTCCGAATCAATATTTAAATCCATGTCTTGCAAGACACCGTCAGAAGGAAAACGGATATAATCAAAATTAATTTCATCAAAGCCATTGTCCAAAGCATCCTTAGCTAAAGAAATATTATAATCCCATCCTTCTTTTTTTGAAGGATCAATCCAAGACAATCCGTTAAAATCATACCACAATCCTCCGCTTCTAGATTTAACCGCTAAGTCTTCTCTTGAGGCAGCCAATATTGGATCCTGGAAAACAGTTATTCTTCCAACAACATACAAGCCATTGTTATGTAATTTATCCACCAGCTTGGAAATGTCTTTAATAATTATTCTCTCTGCTTTTTCCATTCCCTCAACTTCGGTATTATAGGGAACATGACCAGACCAATCTTTAATATCAATAATAACTGTATTGACTCCAGTTCTTTTAGACAAATCTATAATATAATCTACCTTGTCGGTGTCAGCTGCTGACCAGCTAGTCAGATAGACGCCGATAACTTCTTTTGGAGCGACAGCTTTTTCTTTCTTAACAACTTCTGGAATACTCTCTTTCAAGCTTTCTTTAGGAATAAAAAGAAATACCCCGAAGGATATCGCTAAAAGACATAAAAATGACAAGAGAAGCTTATTCATCCTAGTATTCCATCATGTTATTGATAAATCGATCACGCGATCCCATAAAACCATTAATATAATCAATAGCTTCGAGCTGTTCAGAAATCTTGTTATCCAATTCAATCGCGCAATAATCAGAAAAATACTGGATAGGATAATTTTTCAAATAATCCAATTCTGACAAATCATTCAAGTGATGGCTGTCATATTGCAACTTCCTGGTCTTGCTGTCAACAAAAGAAAATTCTTTCTTAATAGCAGAAACATGATTGCATTTTATAGGAAACTTGGATAAAACTTCTATTTCTTTTTTGTATCTTTCAGTTTCCAATATTCTAAGATTTTCTAAATGGGTAAAATCTAAGCAAATCCCTCCATACTTCTTAATCTCTTCTTCGCTTAAAGGAGCATCGTAAGTATTTTCAATACAAATCAATTCTCTGTATTTCACCAGCCATTCATTATCAATTGGAAACAATCTTTCTGAATGAGTATTAAAAATCCTGGTATCATACGTCTTAGCTAAAAATTCCAACTCAGAAACATCCATATCGCTTCTTAAATGAACAAAAGGAATCCTCTTGATTGAAGAAGTCTTCAAAGCATCATAAAGATTCTTTCTTTGTTCTTTGGTTAAGCCAGTCAAGAAAAGAGCAACTTCTTCTGTTTTTAAAGTCTCAATCTCCCTTAGCTTGTCTTTCCAGTTAGAATTATTGGTAGTTGTAATTGTTGGAATGAATTTCATAATTAAAAGCCGAATCCAGTTATCTCGGAAGCCTTTCTGGCCATCAGCATTTTAGCTTCTCGAGAGACATCATTAATTAATTCTTTTAAAATCTGCTCCTGTCTTTCTTTTTCCAAGCTACTATTCAAGGAGATGCTCACTATTTCCGCACGGCCATTAACAATAACCTTGATGCCTTCTTTCTCTTTTTCCAGCATTTCTTTGCCTAAAGCGCTCTCTAAGTCTTTCAATTTCTTTAAATCCTTTAATTTATCAAACATTTCTTTTTTATATTAATTATTACCTCTTCATTTTGCCTTAAACATTAAAAACAGTCAACTACTTTCTTAATGTCCCCTCTCGAAACATTGATATGCGTTGGCAAACAAACAATTCTCTTGGCTGCTTCTTCAGCTTTAGGACAGCTGGAAACGGCGTAGCAGACGCTTTCTAAAGCAGTTAAAGGAGGAACAACAGGAGAACCGCTCCAGCCATCATTCAAATATATCCCCTTCTTTCTGGCTTCAGAGACAACCTTTGCAGGGTTGATTACTAAAACTGGATACTTTAAAAACACTGCTTCCTTATTCTTGTCTTTCTTAAAAACAAAATTAATCTTTCTTTTGATAAACTCTTTTTCATACAGCTCAGCCATTTCCTTCCTATGATCATTGAATTTATTAATCTTCTTCAGTTGATGCATTGCCAATATTGCCAAAGCATCAGGCATTCTCATGGGAAAATATGAAGGAAGCTCTCCCTTATTTTCTTTTTTAGTTACAGCCTTGGACAAAATATTAAGATTAAGGAATAAAGCCAGCAATCCCCTTCCAAATTTAGAATCATAGAAAGGAAGAATAATTTTATTCATTAAAATAGGATGCAATAATTGCTGAATCGTCCAACAACAAGAAGGATAATCTAAGACTTTTTGGAAATCAGAAACTTTTTCAATTAAAGAATCGTTATTGACAACAACCATTCCTCCGTAAACGGAAGAAATTATCTTGTCCCTTCCAAAACTGAAGAAAGAAGCATCTCCGAAAGATCCGCAATACGAATCTTTAAACTTAGCCCCTAAGGCGTGGGCGCAATCTTCAATCAAGTAAATCCCTTTTAATAAACAAATCTTTTTGACCTCTTCTACTTCAGCTGGATAGCCGAAAGTATGCTGGACCATTATCGCTTTTGTCTTGGAAGTTATTTTAGAAATAATTTCTTTCACTGATATGTTCAAAGTATCATCGATATCAACAAAAACTGGCCTTGCTCCCACGTGAATAATCGGATTAACAGCTGCATTGCAGGTAAAAGCCTGGACAATGACCTCGTCTCCCTTTCCTATCTCCATTGCTTTCAAGATTGCAATTAAAGAGCTTCTTCCAGAATTAAAACTGAAAGCATTGGCAAATCCGAAAAAGTTCCTGAACATCCTCTCCAATTCCCTTCCCTTTCTCCACTTCCACGGCTTTAAAAGCAAATCTAAAGCCAAAGAAACGTCGTCTCTTTCTGTATTGGGTGATAAGGAAACCGAAATTACTTTTTTCATTATTTTAATAGCTTATCAATCAGCTTCAAAGGAACTCTTGATTCTAATAAAATGACATCTCCTTCTTTGGCAAAAGAAGAAATCTTCTTGAATATCTTATCTCCGTTGTCCATGAAAATCATTTGGTCTTTTTTCATTCCGCTTCCCTTTATCAATTCTTTAGAATAATCCTTAGAAGTGATAATCGCCAAATCACAAACTTCTCCTATTTTCTTCCCTATTTCTTCATGAGCTTTTCTTCCATCGGAACCAAGTTCAATCAAGCATGGCATGACTAATACTTTCTTGCCTTCCCAATTCTTCAAATAATCTAAATGAGAAATGATTCCATTAAAATTAGAAGAATAGGTGGCATTAACAACATCAAATCCGTTAAACTTCTTAAATTTCATTCCGCCAACAGAAGAATCCATCTCTTTCAATCTTTCAATAATAGCCTCTGTTTCCATGCCCAGCTTTTTAGCTACAGCAACGGCAGCCAAAACATTGGGAACATTTTGGATTCCATTAATATTAAGATTCAAGTCATAAGAATCTCCGGACTTGAAAATCAATTTAAAGGAAATTCCTTCTTTGCCTCCTTTAATGTCTTCAGCCCAGATGTCCTGCTTTTCTGAAACAGAATATTTAATGCTATTAATCGACGACTTGAAATTATCTTTTATCAATTGACTGTCCCAGTTCAAAACTGCCAGCCCTTCCACAGGCAAAGAGTTGATCAATTCAAATTTAGCTTGAACAATATTCTTTTGCGATCCAAAAGTAGCCAAATGCTGATTGTTTATTCCAGTCAACACCCCTATCTTCGGCTTAGCAATATTGCACAAGAATTTAATACCCCCTCGATTATATGCTCCCATTTCACAGATAAAAACTTCGTGCTCTGGATTAATACTGTTTAAAATACACTGGGATATTCCCACCTCCGAATTCTCATTCTTTTCGGTTGCAACAACCTTAAACTCCTTCTCAAGTATGAATTTTAAAAATTCCTTAGTCGAACTCTTGCCATAGCTTCCAGTTATTCCAATAACCAAAAGATTCTCCAAAGACTCCCTTTTCTTAATCGCCTTTTTAATCATTCTATTCCTCATTAAAACTGTAATCGGCTGGAATAGAAGAATGATAAAGGAAACTATCAAAGGCGTTAAAATATCAAAAGAAAGAATGCTCATGGCGAAAGGAATCAAATCAAAACTAATCCACTTGGTTGGATTCAAATAATCATCGATAAATAATTTAGAAAAAACAACCGTAATTACAGCAAGAGGAATGAAAATAATAGGCAGAAGGAAAGAAATCTTCGAAGTCATTTGAGGAATTTTTATCTTCCTCCTGATCATGCCCCAAATCGAGGCCAATCCTTCGGCAAAATAGACCAAGAACAGCAAAGGAATCAATCCGATAATATATGTGCTGTATTGGATTAAATATGAATTGAATGGCTCGGGATAAGCATAGCTTGACGAACCCATCATCAAGAATAGGGCGATAAAAATAATGTATTTAAAATATGACGTCCAGCCATTAAAAATCTTCTTGCCAGCAGATGTATCAAAATGGGCCAAGAATCTTCCGATATGATAATTCTTCAATTGCCATAGATAAGTCCAGAACAAAAAAGATTTTATCTCTTTGAATAACCAAAAAAAGAGAACTGTTAAACCTAGCGTTATCGGCATCCATGGTTCAATTGAAAACATATTATTTGCTTAAAAAATTAATAATGGCATCGGTTGTTTCCTTAGAATGAGTTTTGTATGGATTGTGCCTCGCCCCGCTGATTATTTTTAACTCAGAACCTTTAACTTCTTTGCTTAAAAAATATGCGTCTACCAAAGGAGTAGCCTTATCCTCCTCTCCCCAGATTATCAAACACGGCTGGCTCACCTTATTAAGCAAAAAACTTAAATCTTCATTGATCACCTTTTTAAAAACATCTTTCATGACTGGATTGGCTCGATAATAGTCGCCTGCTCCTGCCAGCCTATAAATCATTTTTTCTAAAAAGCGATATCCCGGCAAACCCTTAGGAACTATCTTCGAACCGACTTTAGCAAATAACTTTGAGGCCTTTTGCCTAAAACTCAATCTCTCTTCCCTCACAATCGCAGCATCGCAAAGAATTAATCTATCAACACTATTA